>JANQMI010000007.1 GCA_028280165.1 Oceanicaulis sp.
ATTGAGATTGTGCGGCGGGATATTGGTCGCCATGCCAACCGCAATACCGCCCGCACCATTGACCAGAAGGTTCGGAAAACGTGCGGGCAGGACAGTCGGTTCTTGTTTGGAGCCGTCATAATTGTCCTGGAAGCTGACCGTATCCTTGTCGATATCGGCTAGAAGCGCCTCGGCAGGATGGTCCATGCGGATTTCGGTATAACGCATGGCGGCAGGCGGATCGCCGTCCATGGAGCCGAAATTGCCCTGTCCATCCAGAAGCGTCAGGCCCATGGAAAAAGGCTGTGCCATACGGGCCAGGGCGTCATAGATCGCGCTGTCACCATGGGGGTGATAACGCCCCATCACATCGCCCACGACGTTGGCGGACTTTTTATAGGCCTTGTCTTTGGTATAGCCGCCCTCATGCATGGCCCACAGGATTCGCCGGTGAACCGGTTTGAGGCCATCACGGGCATCGGGGATGGCGCGGCTGACGATCACGCTCATGGCGTAATCGAGATAGCTGCGCTTCATCTCATCTTCGATGGACACGCCCGGGCCGGATGGCGGTGGCACGTCTTGGGTTTCCAAATCGTCAGTTGGCGGAGTGCTCAAAGCGGTCTCGCTAAACGCTTGCGCAGCTTGCCAAGACAGGCGACCACGCGGGTGTTGGACAAATGACGCGACAGCTGTGAATCACCCGCGCGCCCTACCCTTAACGGTCTAGCAAGATGGGGGTCGGGCGGCAAACGGCAGAGGCGGTGAATTTCCGAGTGATCACCGCCTCACCTGAACTTACCTCAACGCTGGTTTTACGGCGTTGCGTCGATGAATTCACCGTAGGACAGCTGGCCATCGCCACTGGCGTCCAGCTCTTCGATCAATGCCAGCGCGGTTGGGGCTCCGACAGCCCCAAAACTGACCGAAAGCTCACTGGCCGTCAGATAGCCGCTTCGGTCTTCATCCAGGAATGCAAAGGCCTGGCGCATACGCGTCAGATAGCGGCCCGAGAACTCATCGAACGTGACCTGATTATCGTGATTGGTGTCATAGCGTTCAAACTCGACATGGGCTGCACTGGTGAGCCGCCCGGTAGAGATGGTTTGGCCAGCGGCCACACCGTCGGGCACAACCAGACCATAATCCTCCTGGACAATGCTTTGGACGAATTCGTCACGCGCCACCAGGCCATCACCATTTGCGTCCAGGCCAGTAAACACAGCGCGGCCGTCACTGGCGGCGGACGGGGCCACAAGGCCGAACGTCAATGCGGCGAATGTGGCAAGTCCGGACCCTGTAGCGGCCTTGGGCCGCGATCTGACAAGTGCGAGCATGGGTTTGATCCTTTCAATCTGAAACCATGGCCGCCGCTTGGGTTTAGTCAGCTGGTCTTCGATCAACGCTCTCACCGCATCACTGAGTGTGATGCCTTTGGCTTCGCAGTCCGCCACAAGCGCTTGCTTCAACGGATAAGACATCCGCACTTCAAGGGTTTCGCTTTTCTTTGCCGGTCTCGGCGATGGGGACGTAGCCATTAAGAGCCTCTGTGTCGAAGGTCAGGTCGTCGATCAAATCCATCGGTGGCCAGCCCCAGGGATGCGCCAACCACGCCGCCAATTTAAGCCAAGCCTTGCCCCGACGCGATCAAAATCCTGTCCGGACACGCCCAAGCCTCTGATTTTCCGAAGCTCACGAGTGTCGCAGGTCGTAGAATTGTGAATGAAAATCGCCCGACAGCCCTCCCCAAGGCTGCATCGCGTGCTAGGTTCGCGGCCATAGCTTTTCGCCTTGAGGAGACCGTCCATGCGCCCCATTCAGCTTGCCCTGCCCTTCGCGCTCGCGCTTGGAGGCTTCACCGGGGCCTGCGCGGCCGACCACCATAGCGATAGCCATCACGACCATGGGGTGATGGAGGCCACGGCCAGCTTGATTGATCGTAACCGGGACGTCATTGGGACGGCACGTTTTCAGCAGGGCCCCGTCGGGGTTTTGATCACGATTGAAATGGATGGTTTGCCGGACAGCGCAACGGGCTGGCATGGCTCGCACCTGCATTCGATCGGCGACTGCTCCAACGCGGACTTCACCAGCTCCGGGGGGCATATCAATGTGGACAATAAAGCGCACGGTCTGCTGAACCCGGACGGACCGGACAATGCTGATATGCCCAATGTCTATGTGCACTCTGATGGCACGGCCCGGGCGCAGATTTTCACGAGCTTGGTGAGCCTGAACGGCGAGTATGACCGACCAGCGCTTTTTGATGAAGATGGCTCAGCCATCGTTTTCCACGACAATCCGGACGATCACATGTCCCAGCCCATCGGGGGTGCAGGTGCCCGCCATGTCTGCGGCGTTATCGAAGCCGTGAGACAGGGCGAATGAGCACTCCGGCAATCACACGCCGTGCCGCATTGACCGGACTGACCGCCAGCCTGGCCGCCACCGCCTGCGCGCGGGGTCAAGATGCCGGCCCGGCGGTTGGGTCGAGCTTGGCTCCGGGCTGGACAGCCGGGCCCTCTTTGCCCATGCGGGTTCAGGAGATCTATCCGGTTGCGCTGAATGGCACTCTTTACGTTGCCGGCGGCCTGTCCCCTGATGTTGATGGCGGGCGAATTGGCATTACCGATCGGGTTTTCGCGCTCGAAGAGGGGGCAGAAACCTGGCGGGAGCGCGCCGCCCTGCCGCTGGCCACCCATCACCCCACTCTTGTTGCTGTAGGCGATGAAGTCTACGCCATTGGCGGCTTTGTCGCCGATGCTGGTGGGGCCTGGCATATGACGGGTGCGGTTCGGATCTATGACCCCCAGCGCAACGCCTGGCGCAGCGGCCCGGCCATGGCCCAGCCCTATGCCGAAACTGTGGTCGCCAATCTGGGGGGCCGCGTGCATGTGGTCACCGGGCGGCGTCCATCTGGCCCTGCGAATGCCAATTGGACCGACCACGCGGATACAACCGCCCATGTTGTGCTTGACCCCGTCGCAGAAGCGTGGACGTCTGCAGCGCCTGCTCCTACGGCACGCAATTCAGCCGCCGGTGCGGTGTTGAATGGCAGGCTTCATGTTATCGGGGGCAGGACCGTGTCCGGCGGCAACACCGCCCTGCATGAAGTCTATGATCCCGACGCCAATCGCTGGACCGCCCTGGCACCCTTGCCCGACCCGGTCGAAGGCCCGCGGGGGTCAGGCGGGCTTGCCGCATCTGTGCTGGACGGCACCATCTATGTGTTTGGCGGAGAGTGGTTCAGCTCAACCGGTGGCGGGGTCTATTCCCAAGTCTGGGCGTATAACGCCGAAGCCGATAATTGGCGTCAGGCCAGCACCATGCCCACACCGCGCCATGGCCTGGGGGCTGTCACGGTCGGCGATCGCATTGCGACCATCGCAGGCGCAGCACTGGCGGGTGGCAATGCCACCAGCGCCGCTGTGGAGTGGTTTGAAGATTAGGGCTCCAGCGCAGGAACCGGCGCACCCACGGTAATCAGGGCAGTTCGGGCCAGGCGTTCTCTTAGAGCGCCCTGGCCGGTCTCGTAGTCCAAATCGACATTGACGGCGAAGACCCAAACATCGTCACCGGCTTCAAGCCAGCCCACATACCAACCGTGATTAGGCTCATCACGGATGGCCCAGCCGGTCTTGGCCCGCAGCATCCAGCCTTCACCCCAGCGATGGCGCATCAGGGTTATGACCTGATCTTGGACTTCAGCATTGAAGGGCACGTCGCGCGCGAATAAGCGTTGCAGGAAGTCCACCTGCTCGCGGGCGGAGATTTCAAGCTGGCCTTCTAACCAGAAGCGATCGATGTCACCGGAAGGACCGATATCCGCACTGCCGTAATTGAGCGCTGTGACATAAGCCTGCATGCGATCATGCCCGACCTGGCTGGCCCAGTCCTGATAGGCCCAGAAGGCAGAGCGCACAAAGGCAGTCCTCAGGGTCTGGTCCCCATCCCAACCGGGACTCCGCACCACACCGTCCCAGGGCAAAATTTCAGCTTCTGGATCGGAAACCACGCCGGTCTCCAGAATGATCAGGCTGTTGGGAATCTTGAAGGTCGATGCGGGTAGAAATCGTTGCTCCACCCGCGCACCGCCCCCGGTCCACTCCTGGCCATCGGACAAACGCCGGATCAGGATTGCACCCGTTGCCTGTTCAGCGTCTAGAACCGGATCGAGCGCCCCGTCATCCGTCTCGCCGCCATCGCTGAGGATCAGAAAGGTCAGCGCAACCGACCCAGCGATCAAAAGAAACAAAAATCGCAAACCCGTTCACTCCCCATCAAACCGTATCCGGTCAACGCTTACAGCCAGATCGGGCAGGACTGTGGCACGCAACAGCTGAGCTCACCGCCTTCAAGACGCCGGCTTGTCCTCATCGCTTTCAGGCGCAGTAGCAGGAGCCGCCGGTGCGGGGGGCGGCGAAGCTGGCGAAGGGATGGCAAACGAGTCCCGCAGGTTGCGCGCCAGCTCGATATTCTTATCGCGAGCCCGCCCCCCGATCAGGAAAAGATCGATCAAAACCCAGATGCCAAACCCACCCATGGTGATCAGCTTGAATATGCCCGCGATGACATCACCCACCAGGAAGCGGTCTATGCCGAAATAGCCAAGCCAGACATTGAAACCGAATAGGAGCGTGGGATTCTTTTCTGAAGCCTGGAAGGTATTGATGAATCCCTGGCGGTTGGCATCCGGGATTGAGCCGACAATCGTCAGCAGTTCAATGGTATAGCTTGCGCGGTTCATGGCCTGTCCTCAGCGCTGTCGCGGTCTTTTCGACCGCAATGCCTAGCCTAGGCCGAACAAATGGAGCCTGGCCAGCATTTGAAGACAGGTTGGAAGGACGCCGGAGGTACCGATACTAAAGCCCCCGTCTTGCCTCGTCGTCACGCGCCCGTCGCCGATGCCTCACTCAATCCCTTGGCCACCGACCGAATTCGGTCCAGCACCGCTCGAACCTGGTCGAGCGTTGTGTCCGGATTCATCAGGGCAAAGCGCAACCAACGCCGGCCGCGATACTCCGTCGTTGTGATGTAGAAA
Source organism: Oceanicaulis sp. (assembly GCA_028280165.1). Classification (GTDB taxonomy): domain Bacteria; phylum Pseudomonadota; class Alphaproteobacteria; order Caulobacterales; family Maricaulaceae; genus Oceanicaulis. Next base: position 5,021 of record JANQMI010000007.1, read on the forward strand.
TCCCCATCTTGGATCAGCGCGTTGCGGATCGTGAGCTGATCTTCATGGGGGCTATAGGCAAAGCAGACGATATTGGTTTCAGGGCGGATTGCGACTTCGAAGTCCGGCTCGGTGTCAATCAACTGGGCGGCATCAACGGCAAGCTGGGTTCGGCTATCGATATAATCCCCAATTGCCCGCTCACCTTCCGTGGCCAGCGTGGCGAACAAGCGCAGGCTCAGCCCGGCCTTCGTACACTCCACCGACCGCCCCAGAAAATCGACGCCAGGATTGTCCTTCTCGTGGAAGAGGTAGCTGGCATCCTGTGCGAAGGCTCCATCAAGGGTGCGATGATCCTTCACCAATACGGCGGCGCACAGCGAGGGTGCGCGCAACAGCTTGTGGCCGTCCCAAATCATGGAATCGGCGCGCTCTAGGCCACGCATCAACGGTTTGAGACGCTCAACCAAAAGCGCGCTACCGCCATGGGCTCCATCGACATGGAACCAATGGCCTTCCGCGTTGCAGAACTGGCCAATCTCATCGAGCGGATCATAGAGCCCTGCTGAAGTGCATCCGGCGTTGCCGACAATAGCCATGATGCGTTTGCCGTCATCGATAAGGCTTTCGACAAATCCGGGCACCCGGTCAGGATCAACGCGCATATCGGCGTCCGCTGGCAGAGCGCGAACCGATTTCGCCCCCAGCCCAAGGATCGCACCAGCCCGTTTGGCCGAATAATGCGCCTCTTCGGGGACCAACAAGACCAGATCGTCACTCACCCCTTCTTCCCAGCTCTCCGGTGCGCTGTGCGCCCGCGCCGCCAACAATGCGGTCAGCTGGGCCAGAGACCCGCCATGGGTCAAAACCCCACCGGCATAGCTACCGGGTTCTGCGCTCTGAGGAGGCACGGGCATGGGTGTCCAGCCGACCTTCTCAATCATCCAGTTCAGGACGAAAACTTCCAGCGCGGCGGCCGCTGGCCCCATCTCGTAAATGGCCATGGGATTGTTGACCGCCGTATCCAGGACACCGCCAGCAAATCCGCCAAAATTGGTCACCGCAGACTGGTGCGCCATGTAGCGCGGGTCATGCAGACGGGTGACATAGGATAGATAGCGCTCTGCAAAACGCGCCCAGCCATCGGCGCTGAAGCCGTCACGCAGCCCAGCCTCGGCGTCCAGCGCCTCCAGGATCTCTGCGGCCGGGCTTTGGCGGATCGTTTGGCCTTCGCTGCGTGCGGCGCTGTCGAAATAGCCCCGCAGGGCCTCCATCACCGCATCGGCGCGCTGATCAAGCTGCATCGGGTTGCAACTTAGAACGGAATATCGTCGTCGAGCGTATCGGACGAGAAGTCTTCCTTCGGCGCGTCCATCTGGCGCTGGCCGCCGCCGGACCGATCATCCATGCGCTGGCCGCCACCATAACCGCCACCGCCGCCCATGCGGTCACCGCCACCTTCGCCACGCCCGTCCAGCATGGTCAGTTCACCGCGATAGCGCTGCAGCACAACTTCGGTGGTGTAGCGGTCATTGCCGTCGCGATCTTGCCATTTGCGGGTTTGAAGCTGGCCTTCGAGATAAACCTTCGAGCCTTTGCGCAGATAGTTTTCCGCAACCTTGGCCAAGTTGTCGTTGAAGATCACGACATTATGCCATTCAGTCTTCTCCCGGCGCTCGCCCGTGGACTTGTCCCGCCAACTTTCACCGGTGGCGATACGCAGGTTGACGACGGGGTCACCGCTATTCAGACGGCGCACTTCAGGGTCCGCGCCCAGATTGCCCACCAGGATCACCTTGTTCACACTGCCCGCCATTGCACCGCTCCCGCTTGTCTTTCGCTGCGTATTTGTTCACATTATGTTCCGCCCGTCAATGAGTCGGGCCGTTAACGATTAACGAACACGAGCGCGAGGCGAGAGTCTATGTGTGTGCTGCGCCAAAGCCTGATTCAACGGTGGATAGCTGGCCCTGGCGCGCCTACATATCCCTGATCGCATTTATTAAGGATTTCGTCCGGCCCATGTCTGACAAGCTGAAAACCATCTCAGTCCGCGGTGCCCGCGAACATAATCTCAAAAGCGTGGCGGTAGATCTGCCCCGCGATGAGTTGATCGTGTTCACCGGGCTTTCCGGATCGGGCAAATCCTCACTGGCCTTCGATACCATCTATGCGGAGGGCCAGCGCCGCTATGTGGAGAGCCTATCGGCTTATGCCCGCCAATTCCTGGAGCTGATGAGTAAGCCGGACGTGGATTCCATCGAAGGCCTATCCCCGGCGATCTCCATTGAGCAGAAAACAACCTCGAAGAACCCGCGCTCTACCGTCGGAACGGTGACGGAGATTTACGACTATATGCGCCTGCTATGGGCGCGGGTCGGCATTCCCTACTCACCGGCAACGGGCCTGCCCATTGCGGCCCAGACCGTGTCACAGATGGTAGACCGGGTCACCGCACTCGGCGATGGCGCGCGCCTATACCTGCTCGCACCCATTGTGCGTGGCCGAAAAGGCGAGTTCAAAAAGGACTTTGCGGACCTTTTGAAACAGGGCTTTCAACGCGTGAAGGTCAATGGGGCCTTCTATGAAATTGAAGATGCCCCGGACCTCGACAAGAAATACAAGCACGATATCGACGTGGTGGTGGACCGGGTCGTCACAAAAGACGGGCTCGATCAGCGTCTGGCTGACAGTCTGGAGACGGCCTTGCGTCTGGCTGACGGCCTCGCGGTGGCTGAATTTGCCTCCGACCATGGCGACCACGAAAAGCACGACCGGATCGTGTTCTCAGAGAAGTTCGCCTGTCCGGAAAGCGGGTTCACCATTGAAGAGATCGAGCCGCGGCTGTTTTCCTTCAACAATCCTTTCGGGGCCTGTCCAAGCTGTGATGGACTGGGTCAGAGCTTGAAGTTCGATGAAGCCCTTGTGGTGCCTGACCGCGACAAGTCGCTTTATGACGGAGCGATCGCACCGTGGAGCCGGGCCACATCAAAACTCTATCAGCAGACACTCCAGTCGCTGGCCGATCACTTCAAAGCCGACATGTTCACACCTTGGCGCGATCTGCCCAAGACGTTTCGCAAAGTGGTGCTGCAGGGCACAACCGAAAAGGTGAAATTCACTTATGAGGATGGGCTGCGCCAGTTCTCCACCACCAAGGCTTTTGAAGGGGTCATTCCCAATCTATCGCGCCGCTGGCGGGAAACCGATTCCAGCTGGGTGCGCGACGACCTGGCCCGCTTCCAATCCGCCCAACTCTGCGAAACCTGCGGCGGCAAGCGCCTGAAGCCTGAAGCGCTGGCGGTCAAAATCGCCGGTCAGGACATTTCAGAGGTCGGCGAACTCTCCATCCGTGAGGCGAATGACTGGTTTAAAGCGGTTGAGGCTGAGCTTTCACCGAAGGAATTGGAGATCGCCCGGCGGATCCTGAAGGAAATCCGTGACCGTTTGAACTTCCTGGTCGATGTGGGGTTGGACTATCTGACGCTGAGCCGTGCGTCGGGCACGCTGTCGGGCGGAGAAAGCCAGCGCATTCGCCTGGCTAGCCAAATCGGGTCAGGGCTGACCGGCGTGCTCTACGTGCTAGATGAACCGTCCATCGGTCTGCACCAGCGCGATAATACGCGCCTGCTTGAATCGCTGCGCGGCCTGCGCGACCTGGGCAACACGGTCATTGTTGTGGAGCATGACGAAGAAGCGATCGAGACCGCTGACTATGTGGTGGACCTTGGTCCGGCTGCCGGTATCCACGGCGGCGAAGTGGTCGCGTCCGGCAAACCGGCTGAAATCGCGGCAAACCCGAAGAGTCTGACAGGCCAATACATGTCCGGCGCGCGCATGGTGCCGATCCCGGAGGTGCGCCGCGCTGTGGATATGGACAAGTCTGTCACGGTGAAAGGTGCCACTGGGAATAATCTGCAAGGCGTGGACGCGCGCTTTCCGCTGAAAGTGCTAACCTGTGTCACCGGCGTATCCGGGGGCGGAAAGTCCACGCTCACCATCGAGACCCTGTATAAGGCGGCGGCCCGCCGCCTGAATGGCGCATCAGCGGTTCCGGCCGACCATGACGATGTGGTGGGACTCGATCAGCTCGATAAAATCATTGATATCGACCAAAGCCCGATCGGCCGGACACCGCGGTCTAATCCAGCGACCTATACTGGAGCCTTTACGCCGATCCGCGAATGGTTTGCCGGTCTCCCCGAAGCCCAGACCCGGGGCTATAAGCCCGGACGCTTCAGCTTCAACGTGAAGGGCGGGCGCTGTGAAGCCTGTCAGGGCGATGGCGTGGTGAAGATTGAAATGCACTTCCTGCCGGACGTGTATGTCGAATGCGATGTTTGCCATGGCAAACGCTTCAACCGCGAAACCCTGGAAGTCACCTTCAAGGGCAAGTCCATTGCCGATGTTCTGGATATGACGGTGGAAGAGGCTGCAGAGTTCTTCAAAGCCGTGCCGTCGGTGCGCGACAAGATGGAAACGCTCAAACGTGTCGGGCTTGGCTATCTCAAAGTTGGCCAGCCTGCCACTCAGCTTTCCGGGGGTGAGGCCCAGCGCGTGAAGCTCTCAAAAGAGTTGTCGAAGCGCTCGACGGGCAAGACGCTCTATATTCTTGATGAACCAACTACCGGCCTGCATTTTGAAGATGTGCGCAAGCTCTTAGAGGTGCTCCACGAGCTGGTCGATCAAGGCAATACAGTCATCGTCATCGAACATAATCTCGATGTCATCAAAACCGCCGACTGGATCATCGATCTGGGTCCGGAAGGCGGCTCTGGCGGCGGTGAAATCGTCGCGGCCGGTACGCCTGAAGACGTCGGCGAAGTCGAGCGGAGCTGGACTGGGCGATATCTCAAACCGCTACTGGAGCGGGATCGGACAAGGGCAAAGAAGTTGGCTGGCTAGGCGCTCAGGCCTCCTGCCTGGGCCGCCATCTCTCAAACGCCCGTCGCCGAACCAGCAGCACGGCCAGAACCGCTGAGATCACCCCCGCTGTGAGGCCTTGTGCCAGCATTTCAGGGCCGATCGAGATGGCACCCGGCCCCATGGTGCCGGTGGATACAGTAAAGACGCTGCGCAGAATCTCCGACAGCGACATGTGCGGGTTTTCCACCAGCATCATGGCCGAGGGCACAGTGATCGCCGCGGCATTGAACGCGCCATGCGCTGCGGCCGCTTCAACAACAGAGCGGGTCACCAGGCATAACAGCGCAAACACAAGCCCCATCAAGCCAAGACCGGCCAGCGCGACGATCCCGAACACCAGTCCCGAAATAAAGACGTGCGCATGTAGCACCATAAAGCAGAGGCTAGAGACAATCACCGCCGCCTTGGCATTCCAGCGGGCCGACAATGTGCTCATCAGCCATCCGCGGAAGATGATTTCCTCTGCGCCACCCTGAACAAGAAACACCACGATGACGAAGGCCAAAACGGCGAGAGTGAAAGGCTCAAACAGCCGCTTGGTCTGGCCCAGACCGTTCATGTCAGACGCCGACGTCCCGTCGCCAAGCAGCAAGGCCACACTGCCGATGGCGATCAGCAATCCGATGCCGAGCACCAGTCCGAAGACATAGCGCAGGCCGGTCAGGCCATTAAGACGTAATCCCAGGGTCGGGCCACTGCGGCGCTCAAAAAGGCGCGCCCACAACCAGATCAGAACCGCCCAGATGAAGAATTGGGACAGAATTGCCGGCAACAGGTAGCCTAGGGTGTTGGCTTGAAGCGCGCGTTGAGCGGCCTGAGGCTCTGCTCCGCCGAGGGTCTCCATGACGATTAAGGCAGCAGCCAGAACCGCTGACGGGATGGCTGACAACACGTAAGTCAGAAGAACCACGCCAATGGATGCCCAACCCCAAGTCCTGCGGCTTTCCGCCGACCATTGGGCGTAAAGTGCTTGGCTCATACGCTATGCCTCAAAACCCGAAGCCGCGCCCTTTAGCCTTCCTCAGGGGCATCACCGACAGAGGCTGTCGGCACGACGATTTCAGGACCTTCAGCCTCTTTCGCTTCATGAACCAGTGCAGAATAGGCCCCGACCGAATGCCAAATCGCTTCAGCGACGGTCTGGAACACCAGCAGGAAGAGTAGCATGAAGCCGAGGGCAATCATCGGGATTGGGCGCATCAGAAGACCGAGATACTCAAGGCCCGAGGCATCGGCCGGCAGCGCCTCGGCCGCCTGGACGATATCGAACATGCCAAAGGCTCCGAACGCCAGCAGGAAGCTGAAGAGGATGCCAACCGCAGTATAGATTATGAAGGAGAGAACGGCATAGGACAGCAACATCCAGCCCCAGAATTTGGCCGTTGCAGATACCGACTTAAACAGGCGGAACCGGCCTTCATTAATGGTCATACCTGGAGCGGCGGCGAAGCGAACGGCCACCACCAGCGCCAGCGGAATCACCAGGATTAACAGCAGGATTGCGATGCCGCCGCCGAGCGCAGCACCGGCCTCATCCCCGCCTGCCGCATGACCAAGCCCGGATAGCAAAAAGATGACAATTGCGACGGCAAAGACCGCGAGATTGCCCAAAAGGAAGAAGACAATATTCACGCCCATAAGGCGCAGCTCGTCGGCCCCAAATCGGAAGGGGATGCCCGCCGCTGTGCGGCCATGAGTTAGTAAACGCAGCCAGGCAGCCTGGATCATCAGCAAAAATGCGAAGGTGACAAGGTAGAAGGCCGTCAAACCCAGCCAAATCGATCCCACCAAAAGCAGGATGTCGGACGCGGTCGGCTCACGTTCGGACTGAATAGCGTCTGCAAGTATTGGAATTGCTGGAGCAAAAACCAGCACAGCTGCCGCAACGATCAGAATATAGGCCAGGCTATGCCAGGCAATCAGGCCCAACGTGGTCCCAGGCCGCCGTCCGAAGACCTGGAAAAAATGAAAGGTCCCATCAACGAAGTTATAGTTCGTATTGGCCAAAATCCCCTCCCTGAATGCTGGCAGCTCAGCGTCGAGGGTAGCCGGATCGAGGTCAGACGTCTTTAAAAATCAGCGGTCGGAGGCTTTTCTGACAAGTCTTGATAGAGCGCGCACAACGCCGCACACACCGGCGCTCCAACCAGGGCCGCCTTGCCGATTCCGTAGACAAAAGCCATGCCGAGAAATAGCGGAGCCGAGACTAGGAGCGCCCCACCCTGCCCCGATGCCGATTGCGCCGCGGCCGGGAAAACCCCGGTCAAGGCCGCGAAGGCCGCATTGAAAAGCCATAATACCAGTACTCCTGGCAGGGCCGCGCCCAGAACCGTCGTCAATATCCTCACAGAACGGCCTTTGCCTGACAGCGGCCAAACCGTCATGATCTGAATGCGCCGAGCATCCAGGGTGGCGGGATAGGCCATCGCCAAGCGCAAAAAGAACCATAGGCTGAACAGCCCGAAAACAGCGAAAATCACGATGGTCACGACCCATTCGCCAAGACCGAAAAGCCCAAATAGATCCACCTGACCGGCTTCAGGCGGTGGGGCATTGGGGTCCACATTGATCAGCGCCAGTGCGGCGATCATGAAGGCAACGGCGAGGAAGGCCGTTCCCAATACCGTCAATGAAAGCACCAGGATCAAAAAGGCAGCCCAGGACAGCCGCCCTTCGTCCGGTCCTAAGGCAAGCCCCAGAACACCCGCACGGGCCTGCCCCAAGGCCGCCCGCCCCCAGCTGGCCATGGCCAGGACAAATGCGAAAAATGCTAGCACAGCAAAACCAAATGCGATCGGTGCCGCCCCCACATCACCCGCGCCCGTCAATGCGGTGAAATAGGATTGAAAGGCAAAGATCAGCGCATAAAGCGCCGCTCCGGCGAGAACACTCTGGAAATGGGCCGGGACAAACAAGAGCGCGCGTCGGATGGCAGGAATATCAATCATCATGGCGCTGGATTTAGCCCTGCCCGACAGCCGCGCCAAGACCGTCTATGCGTTCAGACTCAAGGATGGGGAATCATCCTGTCACGGCAAACCTCCGCATATAGAACGCTTCGGATTGGGTAAATGGCACATGGGCTAAAGACTCGCACCTCGATCGGCCCGCCTGCGTCATGCCAATCATCCAGCTCGATCACACGCGCACCCAAGGCTTCACCTTCGTGCTTGGGATAGGCGTACGCAACGCGGTTGGGGCTGCGATGGAAGCTTCCTGGACGCCCCGGAAACTGGAACGCAACATATACGTGATCTGCGTCTTCTGGGCTGGCGCTTAAAATATCAGGGTCCAGGATCGGATCTGCGCAATTGGACTGTAAATCGCTACGGCGGTATGGCGAACGAATGAAAAGAAGGTCGGTGGTCACACTCTGTCCCGGACCTGAGTCAAAGGCTTCGGCCAGTTCTGCGGCACCGTTGGGAAGGTTGCCGAACTGCTGGTGGATTTCATTCGCGACCCAGAACAGATACCCGCCGGGCCAACCTTCGCTATGACCATGCCCGGAAACTGCGCCTATGAAGGCAACAATACCGGCATCGGCCCGCAGGGGACATGCGCTGATTTGAATAAGCTCAAGGGCCCCGGCTGCCGCCTCAGCCGTGTCGTGGAATTTGCCTTCTAGCCACAGCGTCTCGACACGTTCCAATGCCTCGATGACGTCGACTTCGCGGGCCATAGTCGCATCCGGGGTCGTCGTCAAAACGGAAGCCGCCAAAAAAGACGTCAGGACCATGGCCGTCAGCATCCCACGCTAATCCGATAGCGTGAAACGAAATTCAACAGTAACCCCAGGTCGCTCGACGGGTTCGCCTTTCAGCGAAGCAGGCTGATACCGCCAACGACGTACTGCGCGCTCACCAACCTCGCCAAAGTCCCGTACAGGCACCGACATGACCACCTGTTCGTCTTCAACTTCGCCGTCTTCATTCACCGTGAACTCAATAACTGCAATGCCTTCAATGCCTGCAGCCGCAGCATTGCTCGGATATTGCGGTTCATTGCGTCGCAAGGGTTCTGCATCCGTAAATCCGTCCTGCTCCAACAATTGCCGGCGCCGCTCCCACGCTTCTTGTCGTGCCGTCGTAGCGTCTGTTTCCGGTACCGAAGGCAGTGTTGTGGTAGAGAGGCGGTCAAGAAGCGCTTCTCTCTCTCGCTCAGTTAGCTGATCGCGAGAGTATCGAGACCACCAATAAAGTGCATCCTGTTCAGCTGGCATGTGATGGTAGGCCACCGTAAGCCAATAGGCGGCCTCTTCACTGTCCCGAAGCACGGAATGCGTTGCGCCCAGAACGAAGGTCGTTAGCCCATAGTAGGGGCTGCCGGAAAAGTCCGTGTCACCTCCGGCATCCATGGCCTCTCTGGCTCGCGCAAAGGCAGGACGCATATTGCCATCACTCCAGTGGCCCACCGCCTGAATCGCACGACTGGTGAACACAAGATCTGCGCGCTGAGCGTCGTCTAGATCATCTGAGTTCTGAGCCATGTCGCCCGCTATGTCGGCGCTTCGACGTGCATCGCGATAGTCGCCGCCAGAAAGTGCAGCATGGGCGGCGAGCATCCAGGTCTGGGCCAGTGTGAAGGTGTCTGACTCAGTAGCCGCTAAGAGCTCAGAGGTCCGCTTGAATGCCCGAACCGCCTCGTCGAATTCCTGCGATCTCAAGGCCAGTTGTGCATAATTGTCCGCCAGGACTAACGTGGTCTCCTGATTATAACTCAGCCGTTCGGCCGCTTGCCAGGCTTGGCGCGCGTGTTCACGGGCCGATTCCATATCGCCTGCCTCAATTGCTTGGGTATACGAACGATAAGGATCTGCGATTTCTGACGGGAGCCCCTGGCTTTGAGCTTTAGCCGTACCAGCCAGCACCAGCGCCGTCGCAAACAAAAATGCCTTTAACATCAGGTTGCCCCCTCAATCGCACGCATTTTGTTTCAAGGCACTGGGGATCCGTCAACCTCGCGCAGATTAGGGATATTGCTCTTGCCCGCCTGCTGCATACGCGATTGAGGCTCAGGCGCGCGCGGCGTATATACGCGCCTATGACCCAGACCTCTCCCATCCACATTATTGGCGGTGGCATGGCAGGCTCCGAAGCAGCCTGGCAGGCGGCCAATGCGGGTGTTCGCGTCGTGCTGCACGAGATGCGCGGCGTCCGCAAAACCGAAGCGCACCAGACCGACGGCCTGGCGGAGCTGGTATGCTCCAATTCCTTCCGTTCTGATGATCATCAGACCAATGCCGTTGGTCTGCTCCACGAGGAGATGCGCCGCACGGGCTCCATCATCATGGACAAGGCCGACATCGCCCAAGTACCAGCCGGCGGCGCTCTGGCGGTGGACCGGGTCGAGTTTTCCGATCACGTCACCGCAGCCCTTCAAGCCCACCCCAATATTGAGATTGTCCGCGAAGAAATCGCCGGCCTTCCGTCGGAGGACTGGGACAGCGTGATCATCGCCACAGGCCCGCTGACGTCACCGGCTCTGGCTGAAGCCGTGCATGGGCTGACCGGTGAAGGCGAGCTGGCGTTTTTCGACGCAATCGCGCCAATCCTTTACACCGACTCCGTCAACATGGACGTGGCGTGGAAGCAGTCGCGCTACGACAAGGGCGAAACGCAAGAGGACAAGGCCGCCTATATCAACTGCCCGATGGACAAGGACCAATATGAGGCCTTCATCGACGCATTGCTGAACGCGGAAAAGACAGAGTTCAAGGCGTGGGAGAAGGACACACCCTATTTCGACGCCTGCCTGCCGATTGAAGTGATGGCAGAACGCGGGCGCGAAACCCTGCGTCATGGTCCCATGAAGCCGCGGGGCCTGACCAACGCGCACAAGCCTGATCAAAAACCCTATGCCGTTGTTCAACTGCGGCAGGACAATGCGCTGGGTACGCTGTTCAACATGGTCGGTTTTCAGACCAAGATGAAGTACGGCGCGCAAGGCGAAGTGTTCAAACTCATCCCGGGCCTGGAAGAGGCTCGGTTCGCGCGCCTGGGCGGCATCCATCGCAACACCTTCCTGCATTCGCCAAAGCTTTTGGACGATGTCATGCGGTTAAAGGTCCGGCCTTCGCTGCGTTTTGCCGGACAAATCACTGGCGTTGAAGGCTATGTGGAAAGCGCCGCCATGGGCCTCCTGGCGGGCCGCTTCGCCGCCGCTGAAAAGCTTGGTCGACCCATTGTCCCACCTCCGCCGACGACAGCGCTGGGCGCGTTGCTGACCCATATCACTACCGGTCATGTATCGGGCAAAAAGGGGGCCTTCCAGCCGATGAACGTTAATTTCGGCCTGTTTCCGGAGATTGAGGTTCCCACGCGCGACGCAGACGGCAATCGCATCCGCGGTAAAGAGAAATCGGTAGCCAAGAAGAAGGCGATGACATCGCGCGCCCTGATCGACCTCGACGCCTGGCTGGCAGAACCGCAGCCCCAAGCGGCCGAGTAAGGTCCTAAATCCGCCCGGTCAGGCTGGCCCAGGTCAGCCGCCACTGGCGTGCCGTCAGCGGGCGGTCGACCTGCTCGCGGAAAGGGTCGGAAACCTCCCGCAGCGCCTTCAGATAACCATTTGAGAGACAGGCATACCCCACAGCGGGGAAAACATCGGCTGGAAGGCTGGAGCGCGTGCGAGAGAGCATCAACCGGGCCTCGGTTGCTTCTTCTAGCAGGCCCGCGAGCGCGGCTTTGACCCGTTCAGGATTGCGGCCTCTGTCCAGGTCCATCTGAGTGAGGTTGGACGCGGCGAGTTCGTCCTCGGTAATGGGCGGACGTCCGGCCTCGCATAGGGCCGGAAAGGCACGCAGCAAACCGACAAAGCCCCACAGGCGCCCCGCTGCCATGATCGCAGCACCAGGCTCTCCATTGATATCCAAATCAGGTTTCAAAAGCGTTGCGGCCGCCCGCATCAAAGTGACGGCCGTGCGGTCCACATAATCGCGGCGGTCCTCCTCGGAGGCAAAGGGGCCTTGCCCCAGATCGGCGGAGCGGGCTTCGATCAGAGCGGTCAGCGTCTGCTGATCAGGGCAACCGGGGGTGTCACGCAGTTCGCTGAGCGCTTCATAGATATCGTGACGGCGGACTTTAGGAGGGGTGGCAAATAAATCGGCAACCGCATCGCGGGCCCAGGCCAAACGCATCTCACCCACCACCGCTTCGCTGACCGTATCAGGAACTCTGGCGATTTCGTGATAGAAGGCATACAGCGTGAACAGACGTCCGCGAAGCGCTGGCTCGGCGAACAGTGCGGCCATGTGCCGGTCTGGATCACTCTTTTCAAGCAGCGCGTTGAAGTCGATCACCTGTTGTTGCCTCTCATTCGCTTCAAATCCTCTGGACACCGAGCCGTTCGTCCCCATATCAAGCGCCTGATAGATCGTCATCGCTTTTGAACGCAAAAAGCTGCGTTCAATCCGAGCGGTCCCAACGCCGACCTCAGAGTCATCCAGGAGTGACCCCTATGGCTTTTGCCCTTCCCGACCTGCCTTACGCCAGCGACGCCCTTGCCCCGCATATCAGCGCGGAAACCCTGGGCTTCCACCATGGCAAACACCACAAGACCTATGTCGACAAAGCAAATGCGGCGCTTCCAGGGTCGGCCTATGAAGGCCTTTCGCTGGAAGACACCATCGCCAAGTCCTGGGCGGACAAGGATATGGGCATGTTCAACAATGCCGGCCAGATCTGGAACCATACCTTTTACTGGAATTCCATGAGCCCCACTGGTGGCGGCAAGCCGACCGGCGCTCTGGCCGACGCCATCGACGCCTCCTTCGGCTCCTATGAGAATTTTGTAAAAGAATTCACCAATGCCGGGGCCACCCAATTCGGATCCGGTTGGGCCTGGCTGGTTGCCAAGAACGGCAAGTTGGAAGTTCGCAAAACGCTCAACGCCGAAACGCCACTCACTGAAGAAGGCGTGACACCGTTGCTGACCATGGATGTCTGGGAGCACGCCTACTATCTCGACTTCCAGAACCGGCGTCCGGACTATATGGGCGCTTTCCTGGAGCACCTGGTGAACTGGGACTTCGCAGCCAAGAATTTCGCTGCGGCTTAACAGCCAAAAGAATCCAGACCATGATGCGGCCACAGCGATCTCGCTGTGGCCGTTTTCATGTGGGGAATTCAATGCTGACGACTTTCGATCCGGCGCGGGGTGTCGCGCTGACCTTTGCTGCGCTAAGCGCCTTGGCCCTTGCTGCCTGCGGCAATGGCAATGACGCTGCCGATACACCCAGCGCAGTAGCCTCACCGACCGAAGCGGCCACTGTTGAAGCGCCGGCCTTTGCACCTCAGGCCTTGGCTGCCATGGATGCTCGCCTTGAGGCGCTGGTCGCCAATCAGGACCGCTCCGGCTTAGTCCTTTTAATGGCGCGCCATGGTCAAGTTGAGCATGTGAGCACCGCCGGCTATGCCAGCGTCGCCGACGGCACGCCGATGACGGCGGACACGCTGGTGCGCATCGCCTCCATGACGAAACCGGTGACGGCCGCAGCCATCATGATCCTGGTTGAAGACGGCGTGCTCTCGCTCGCCGACCCGGTCGCAACATATATCCCCGCCTTTGCCAATGCGCGTGTTGCAACCTCCACCTCGGTCGATGACAGCTATGAAATTCCGACCGAATCGCTCAGCCGTCCCATCACGATTGAGGACTTGCTCACCCACACCTCCGGCATCGGTTATATCTTTGATTATGAAACTAATCTGGGTGCTGCCTATATCGGCAATGACATTTACCAAGGCGGCCCTGAGATCACGATGGACCAGCGTATGGAAACGCTGGCCGGTCTGCCGCTCTACTTCCAGCCTGGTGAGCGCTGGTATTACTCCTTTTCCAATGATGTCCTCGGTCATGTGGTGGCGGTTGCATCCGGTCAGAGCCTGGAAAGCTTCAAACAAGAGCGCATCTTCGGTCCGCTGGGCATGACCAGCACCAGCTACTTCCCCAATGAAGCCCTGCGAGAGCGTCTCGCAACGCTCTACACCCATGACGATCTGGGCGACATGGTCGCGGTTGAAGGCAGCGCCGATCAGGCTGCGCTCGCGCCCTTTGAGGCAGGTGGAGCCGGGCTCTTCTCCACGACGAATGATTATTTCCGCTTTGCGCAAATGCTCTTAAACGGCGGTGAACTCGATGGTGTGCGCGTCCTGTCAGAAGACAGCGTTGCAGCCATGACCACAGCCCACGTGCAGGCCGATCGGCTGCCGGCAGGCATGGCCGGCATCGACATGGCGTTTGGATACTCGTTAAGCGTGATCCATGACGGGCCGGGCGACCATCCCCTACGCCGCTTTGGCGACTTTGGCTGGGGCGGCTATTTCGACACTAATTTCGTGGTAAGCCCGTCGACGGGCACGGTTGCGATCATCATGGCCCAGGAGCTGCCTGGCGCGTCCACTGGCGAGACGACTGGAGCTCGTGACGTGTTCGACCCGCTGGTCTACGCCGCTATTCCGGTGGAGAGCTGAGGCCTAGACCGCAATCAGGGCCGCGCCGACACTGCGGCCCTCGCCGGCCAGAAGATTATAGGTCCTGCACGCGGTTGCCGTATTCAGCACTTCAAGGCCTATACGAGCCTGTCTGAACGCTTGGCGCACCTCGGCGGGTGGATGGGTCAAACGCGCGCCCATGCCCAACAGAACCATGTCGGGCTTATCATCGGCAGACAGGAAAGCGGCAAAATCGTCCGCCGTCAGGATGTCACCACGCCGGCTCCAAGGACGCACTTCGTTCAGGGCGATCAGCGTGTCGCCGTCAGACCGGACGCCTGCAATGCGAAAGCCGCCATCGCCAAACGCATCAATGGGTGGAGCCTGCGTGCCCGGATGGATCTCACGGGGCATTGTCGACAAAGGCCGCTGCCCCATCCTCACCGCTTTCACGCTTCACACCGGTCAGGGTCAGCAGCGGGGCCGCGACGAAGATCGACGAATAGGTCCCGATCATGACACCCCAGATCAGTGCCAGCGCGAACCCCTCCAAAGCCGGACCGCCAATCACGGCCATGGCAATGATGGCAACCAGCGTCGTCCCTGACGTCAGGATGGTCCGCGACAGCGTCTTGTTGATCGCCATATTCAACACTTCAGCAGTGTCGCGCGTTTTGTATTTGCGGAACTTTTCCCGGATCCGATCATAAACCACCACGGTGTCGTTCATGGAATACCCCACGATCGTCAGGATCGCGGCAATGGTGGACAGGTTGAATTCCAGCTGCGTGATCGCAAAAAAGCCGATCGTGGCGATCACATCGTGGGTAAGCGCCAGGACCGCGCCAACCGAATACTGCCATTCAAAGCGGAACCAGATATAGACGAGCATCAGGACCAGCGCGATGACGACAGCCGTGGTCCCGGCCACCACAAGCTCACCAGAAACCTGCGGTCCGACCACTTCAATGCGGCGGTAATCGACCTCGGCAAACTCAGCATCCAGCGCGGCGCGAACCGCTGCGCTGACCACTTGCTGGGCGGCTTCATCGTCTTCAGACCCGCGATTGACCACGTTTTGCGGCATCGCCAGGCCGATCTGCGCGGCGCGCTCTAGGACGGCCACACCGCCTGCCGCGTCAAGCGTCTCCGCGCGGATCAAAACGGCATTATCGTCACCGCCAAACGCCTGGACCTGGACATCACCCAGCGGCAATTGGTCGAGCGTATCGCGTATATCATTGAGCTCAATTGCAGTTTCGGTGCTGATCTCAATCAGCGTACCCCCTCGGAAATCGATTCCGAAGTTGAGCCCCAAACCAAAGAAGGCACCTGCGGATGCAATCATCAGAAGGATCGAAGCCACGAAGGCGATAAACCGAACCCGGATGAAGGGGATGTCGGTGTCAACCGGGATGAAGCGAACCAGGGCGAGTTTCATCGATACGCTCCGTTAAATCGCTAGCGTCTTAGGACGCGCCAAGCGCACCCAGGTCGCGACCAGCAGGCGCGAGAAGACAAAGGCAGTAAACACTGATGTCAGAATGCCGATTCCGAGTGTCACGGCAAAGCCCTGCACCGGACCAGCCCCCATCAGATAAAGCACGACAGCGGCAATAAACGTGGTCACATTCGCATCGAGGATTGCCGCAAAGGCGCGGTCATAGCCCGCTTCAATGGCATTGATGACGGTTCGGCCCTGTCGGTATTCTTCGCGTATTCGCTCAAAGATCAGAACGTTGGCATCCACTGCCATACCGATGGTCAGAATAATCCCGGCAATGCCCGGCAGGGTCAGCGTCGCCTGCAGGCCAGACAGCGCCCCAATCAACAGCGTCACATTCACCAGCAGCGCCATGGTGGCGTAAAGACCAAATAGACCATAGGCCAGCAGCATGAAGACGATCACCAGCGCAAAGCCGATGGCAATCGCGTTCTGGCCGCGCTCAATGGAGTCCTGGCCCAGGCTTGCACCAACCGTGCGCTGTTCAACAGGCGTCAGCTCTGCGGGCAGCGCACCGGCGTTGAGCATATTGGCCAAGTCGTTGGATGCGGTGGGTGTAAAATTACCCGTGATCTGGCCTGACCCACCTAAGATCGGGCTAATGATGCGCGGCGCTGAGATGATCACATCATCCAGAACGATGGCAAAGCGTCGGCCGACATTGCCTGCGGTGGCATCACCAAAAGCTCGCGCACCGGCTTGATTGAAGGTGAAGGCTACGGCTGGAGCCCCATTCTCGTCATAGGTCGACGACGCTCGGGTCAATTGTTCCCCGGTCACCAGGGACCGCGTCTGCACAGCCAGATAAGGTTCGCCCGGCTCTTCGGTCGGGAAGATGGAGACGCCCGGCGGCGTGCGCCCTTGACCATCCGGACCCGGATCCACATTCGCTTCCACCATATGAAAGCTCATTCGAGCGGTCGTACCCACCACGGCAATAATACGCTGGGGATCGTCTTCACCCGGCACCTGCACCAGAACGCGGTCAGCACCCTGGCGCGCAATATTGGGTTCGGTCGTCCCCGTTGAATCGATCCGGCGACGAATGACTTCAATGGATTGCTGAACGGTCCGGGACTGGATCGCCTCAAAGGCCGCCTCAGTGATGGACGCCCGGATCGTTCGCCCATCCGGATCGGCCGTGATCTCAAGCGTGTTTTGGAAGCTCTGACCACCGCTCGCAGTGGTGATCGGCTCGTTGACATCATCAAGACGGCTCAGCGCTTCTTCCATGTCGGCCGGGCGTGACAGGCGCACAACGACTTGATCGCCCACCACAGCCGGTCGCGAGGCTGGGATGATCGGCGCGTCAACGAGCGCGGCCCGGATATCTCCGACCAGGTTCTCAAGCCGCTCTTCGCGAACCTGTTCCATATCCACTTCAAAGACGAGGTGGGAGCCACCACGCAGATCCAGGCCCAAATTGACCGTCTGATGCGGCAATGTCTGCCACACCCCAACCGGCTCGCCGGCTGCATCGACCCGCTGCCCAGCGGGTACAAAGTTGGGCAGCATAAACAGAATGCCGATCAGGATCACGGCAATGATCGTACCGGTCTTCCAGGGTGAAAAATAAAGCATGGCGGCTCAAAATCGTCTGGTCAGGCGTTCACTGTCAGTCAGCGAGGCGAAAAAAACGGGCGCGTCGAGACCTTTAGTCGTTGGCCGGTTCGGTGCGGTTGCGCACGTCGGAGATTGTCGACTTAACGACTTTGACCCGAACACCTTCTGCAATTTCCACCGTGGCTTCGTCATCAGCGACTTTGGTGACTTTGCCCAGCAGGCCGCCAGAAGTGACGACTTCATCACCCTTGCGCAGGCTTTCGACCATGGCGCGATGAGATTTCAGACGTTGTTGCTGTGGGCGGATCAGCAGGAAGTAAAACACCACGATGATCAGGATGAAGGGGGCAATCTGAATCAGGAAGCCTGTCATACCTGCACCACCACCGGCGGTGAGAAGAAAGAAGCTATCGGTCGCAGCGGTCATGTTGGCTCCGTAGTTGCGGGCTCTTAAAGGGACGCGCGACTATATCGGGGCTCCACCGCGTTGCAACAAGAGGGCAGCAAAACTGTCAGTCTATCGGGGCGGTAATTGCTGTTCGGGATTAACCGGGGTCACGCCGCGGCGAATTTCGAAGTGAAGCGCCGGCGTCTCTCCGCCGCCGGCCCCGCCGGCATTAGCGATATGCTGGCCGGCGGCCACACGCTGACCTTCCTGCACCAGGATTTCAGTGTTCAGGCCATAGGCTGTCACCCAACGGCCTTCATGGCGGATGAGAATCAGCTCGCCATAACCCTGCAGCTCGTTGCCTGCGTACACGACCTCACCGGCCGCAGCCGCACGCACAGGCTCACCAACCCGCGCTTGAATGCGTATGCCGTTCAAGCGGGCCCCTTGAGTTTCACCAAAACGACCTATCACAGGCCCGTTGAGGGGCCAAGCAAAGCTCGCCTGAGCAGCGGGGACTGGATTTTGCGGCTGAGGCGTTCGGGATGGTGAAGGCGCGGGCGGAGTCCACTGGCGGTTATTGGTCTGCGGTGACGGCGATCTCTGAGGTCCCTGGGCGACCTGGCGCACCGGCCCACGCACCCGCAACTCCTGCCCCGGTGAGATATCATAAGGCGGGCGAATGCCATTCAGCGCCGCGATCTCCTGGGTCGTCATCCCATGCGCCAAGCCGATGCGGTAGAGATTATCGCCCCGCCGAACCGTGTAGGTCGAGGGTCCTGGCATGCGCAGGCGCTGGCCCGGATTGATGTCATAGGGCGGAGCCAGACCGTTTTCCGCGGCGATATCCTGGGTGGACACTCCACAACGCCGCCCGATCGCATAAAGCGTATCGCCTCTTCGCACCGTGACGCCACCGACGCAAGACGCGGCAACCACGCCGGTCCCTCCACGCGTAATCGGCGCAGGCTCGCGCGGCGCGCTGGAGCACGCAGCAAGCACAGCTGTCGCCGTTACAGCAAGCAGAGCAAAGCGAAGGCGCATCGGATGCGATCCTGCGGATGATAAACCGGTTGGAGTCCATCATCGCGAAGGAGCGTTAATCAGGCGTTGACCAAAACCGCGCCCGCTACTCAACAGGTGTCAGACGCTCATGCACCCCTATGCTGCATGATCCCTCAGGAAGGCGCGTGGCCGAGCCCATCACCTGCACGATGTCACCGCGGCACAGCTGTCCGGTTGATCGGTATTGGAGATAGGTAAAGCTGCTATCCGCGTTCCGGCACCCCCGCGAGACCGTGTTGAGATAGGTGTCGCGGCTGCGGGTGGTGATGAGCCAGTTGTTGTCATCGACCGGCGTTATCTGCTCAATCCGATTGATAGGCAGACAGGTCCGTGTCTCGCCGCTGCGCTCAAAACCGGCAAGGGCTTCGGCCAGGGCTGCGCTTTCTTCGTCGTTATGACCTTCGGCGTGGGCACCAGACACCAGAGCCACAGCTGCAATGAGAGAACCGAACATGATCTAAGCCTCCATGTGTGACAGCCTCGCAGACCGTCCTCATGCGAGTCTAACACATCTAAGGTTCGAACCGCGCGCCAGCGCGAAATCGTGATCGCTAGAGCGCTTTGGCAGCCCCGGCCACAAGCGGCACGAAGCGCACATCGAACAAGGCCTCATCACAGATTTGCCCTTTGTCATCGGCGACATAGCGCATCAAGGTCTGTACTGGTCCGCGCTGCACCGGGGCAACTGCAATCCCGCCGGGCCTGAGCTGGGCCAGCAGCGCATCAGGACGCTCTGCTGCGGCTGCGGTGACAATGATCCGGTCAAAGGGAGCCTGCTCCGGCCAACCGACAGACCCATCGCCAATGCGCTGGACAATATTGCTCAGCCTGAGCTTAGCGAAACGGCCTTCGGCTTCTTTGGCCAGCGTGCGATAGCGTTCCACGGTGAAGACCCGGCGGGCAAGCCGGGCGAGAACAGCCGCTTGATAGCCAGACCCTGTGCCGATTTCGAGCACCTTGCAGCGATCGTCCAGCTCCAATGCCTGGGTCATCGCTCCCACAACAAAGGGCTGGGAAATTGTCTGGCCACAATCGATCGGCAAGGGCCTGTTTTCAAACGCCTGGTCCTGGAAGCCTTCCGGTACGAACAGATCACGCGGCGTGCGTTCAATCGCAGCCAGAACCGCATTATCCGACAGGCCTGCGGACCGCAGGGCCATCACCAGCTGGATGATCCGAGTGTCAGGTCCGGTATTCACGCGCTGAAACCGTCAAAAGCCTTATCCAGCCGCGCACGCGCGTCGTGATGGGTCAGATCGAGCTGCAGAGGCGTAATGGAAATCCGCCCTTCATAGATGGCTCGCAAGTCGGTCCCCACCGGCGGATTGGACAACTTCCCGGAGAAGCCAAGCCAGTAATAATCCTTGCCCCGCAGGTCGGTACGCTGTTCGGCATGCAGAATATTCTGATCGCGAAAACCCTGGACGGTCACTTCAGTCCCCGTCACCTGGTCGGCTTTGCGGTCCGGAAAATTCACATTGATCAGCGTGTTTTGGCTCCACTGGGCGTCTAACAGGCGCTTCAGGATTGCCGGGCCATGGGTGCGGGCGGTATCCCACTCGATCGCCGCCCGGCCTTGAAAACCATAGGCCTGAGACAGGGCGATGGACGGCACGCCAAGTTGGGTGCCCTGCATGGCGGCCGCCACCGTGCCGGACAACGTCACATGCTCAGCCAGATTCTGGCCTGAATTCACTCCCGACAGCACCAGATCGGGGCGCTTGCCTTCTATCAGGCCGTCCAGACCCATGTGCTGTCGGGAGTGAATTCAGGCCAGAATCTGGCTGAGCATGTGACGTTGTCCGGCACGGTGGCGGCCGCCATGCAGGGCACCCAACTTGGCG
>JANQMI010000042.1 GCA_028280165.1 Oceanicaulis sp.
GAAACCCCGCTGGAACGCTTCATGGCGATTGAGGATGGTCTGCTACGCCCTGCGCTGCCAACAGACCGATTTGCGAAGCGGACCCAGGATTTAACCACCGTGTACCGCGATGCGGGCGCGTTCGCGATCTATGCGGCGGATACCCTGATGGCCGATAGAGATGGCGCGGCGGCGATGGCGTTCCGCCCCTTTGTGCTACCGGCCTATAAAGCCGTCGATATTGATACCGAGCAGGACTGGCACCACGCCGAGATTATCAGGGCTGGCCTGACCGCCCTTGGAGGATAAGCAATGAGCTATCAGACCGAACAAGAAGCTTTCTGGGCGGGTGAATTTGGTGAGGCCTACCGCGAACGCTGCGCTTTGACCGACGAATTGGTCGCGGCCCGGACCGCCTGCATGGCGCGCATGCTCAAACACGCCGCACCGGTCAAAACCGCCTTTGAGGTGGGCTGTAATATTGGCCTCAATCTTGTGGCCATGAAGCGTGTTTCACCTGTGACCGATTTGGAAGCCATTGAAATCAATAGCGAAAGTGCCAAAGCCGCCAACGCGCTCGGGATTGCCAAGGTCGAAACCGGCTCAGTGATCGGCTATAAGCCGCAGAAAACCTACGACCTTTCAATGATTTGCGGTGTGCTCATCCATCTCAATCCAGATGTCTTGCCGCAGGTCTACGATACGCTTTTCGACTTAAGCCATCGCCATATCCTATTGTTTGAATACTATAATCCCACCCCGGTGGAAGTGAATTATCGCGGCCATGAAGGCCGGTTGTTCAAGCGCGATTTTGCCGGCGAAATGCTGGATCGTTTTGGCGATCGGCTGAAGCTTGTCGACTATGGCTTTTTCTATCACCGCGACCCCATTGCCCGGTCGGATGACGGCACCTTCTTCCTCTTGGAAAAGCAGGTGATTTAAGCCGTCAGGCGGCTCTGTAGGATGGTCTGTAAAGCCCGGGCATCCAATCGTTCCGGATTGGAGTTCGATGCATAGCTGAAGCCTTCTGCCACCGGGGTCGCGCCTTCAGATATCCACGTTTCGCGATGGCGTTGATCATGAGCGGGCAGGATCAGATAGCGGTCCTCAAGCTCAAGCGTGGCACGCGAATCGTCCTCTGGCACCATCACCTCGTGGAGCTTCTCGCCGGGGCGGATGCCCACCACTTTATGCGGCAGATCTGGTGCAATCGAGCGTGCCAGATCAACGGTCGACATGGACGGAATCTTGGGCACGAAGGTCTCGCCACCCTTCGCTGAGGCGAGCGATGACAGCACGAAATTCACGCCTTGCTGCAAGGTGATCCAGAAGCGGGTCATGCGTTCATCGGTGATGGGCAAATGGTCTGCCCCCTCAGCGACAAGCTTCTTAAAGAAGGGCACGACGGAGCCGCGGCTGCCGACAACATTGCCATAGCGGACAACGGAGAAAATCGGGCCATCCTGACCGCCCATGGCCGAGGCGGCGGTGAAGATTTTGTCCGAGGCCAGCTTGGATGCGCCATACAGATTAATGGGACTTGCCGCCTTATCGGTGGACAGCGCACAGACATGTTTGACCTGGCGCTTTATCGCCGCGGTCACGACATTTTGGGCCCCCATGACATTGGTTTTTATGCATTCAAACGGATTGTATTCCGCAATCGGCACATGCTTCAGAGCTGCGGCATGAATCACGACATCAACGCCGCGCATGGCCATATCCAAGCGCGCTTCGTCGCGCACATCTCCAATAAAATAGCGCAGGCATGGGTGCTCGGTCGGGCTGAAGCGTTGCGCCATTTCGTACTGCTTCAGCTCATCGCGGGAGAATATGATCAGCTTGCGCGGGGTGTATTCATTCAGAATCGTCTCAACCAGCTTCATGCCGAAGGACCCGGTACCCCCGGTGATCAGGATGGACTGCCCGTTGAGGTCCACGCGCGGCTCAGTGAAGTCACGGCCCAGGAACAGGCTTTCCACGCTATCGGTCGTTTCGGTGGGGCTGTGGGACATGGCGCGTCTCTCCGCTGGCGATTCGCCTTTAGAGCATAGCATTCTGCGCGCTCGGTTAATGCGGTGTTAGCCAGTGTAAACATAAGGTGAGGAAAGTTATCGAGCCGGGGGCTGGCATGACGACGGCAGTTTTGATTGAAACGCGGCGCAGTGCTCACGCAAATACCCTATTGCAAAGCCTAGGGGGGCGCAGCGGCTTGGCTCGATGTCTTCACCGTGCCGCCCGCGTTCCCGGTGTCGGTGTACTCTTAGTCATTGTGCCAGAAGGCGTTGCCGGAGACGCAATCGCTGCCGAAGCGGCCGCCAACGGGGCCGTCGTCAGTCGCGAAGGCGAAGACGGTCTGGCACGCGCAGTCAGAGCCATAAAAACTGTTGCAGCCACCAAAGTGCTCGCCCTGAAGGCCGATCAACCCTTTTTCGACCCCGTGATTGGGCTGGGCGTCAGTGCGTTGCTGGAAGAGGCGCGCGCAGATTTTGCTTGCAATACCATGCCCTTCGGTTTTCCGGACGGCTTGGATTGTGCGGCTTTCTCAGCTCGTTTGCTGCATGAGGCCCATGCCAAGGCGCGCACTCACGAAGAACGCAGCGACGCAGTGTCCTGGATGAAAGCGCATACCGAGCTGGTCAAAGCCAATCTCAACGGGCCAGGCGGCGCGTTGGCGGCCCTGCGCTGGCGTTTGTCCAGCATTGCCGATCTGGAATTCGCTGAAGCGGTGTTTGAGGCGATGGGCGATACTGCGGCTGACGCCAATGCGGCAGAGTTGGCCGCTTTGTGCTTGCGCCGCCCGGACTTAGCTCAAATCAATGCCGGTGCTATCAATGTCCATCGCCATGGGGCAGTGAGTGCAGGTCTGCAAAGTCGCCCGGTTCAACTGGGCCTTGCCGCTTAATCGTTATCCAGCCCCTCAAACCTGTTCGGCTCCAAGGCCCTTGTCCCATCTTCGAAGGCAGAGCGGGCCGCCAGCATTTACCCCATTTCCTAACCCTTTGTTTGCGCCTGATCGGGCAATTTCGCATCTGGATGATTCTATCGGGTGAAAGCGATTAGCGCGCATGGTGTTTTCGGTTGGCCTTTTGACCGCCTGGTATGGCGCTCAAGCCTCTCAGAGCCTGGCTCTGAGTGCCAGCCGGACTGCGACCCCAAGCGCGAGCACGAGCGCGGCGTCTCAGCGTGATGACAGCGTGCTTCCACCCTGGGATCCGCGCGGGGAGATTGTCGCGCTCGACGCGCTGCGCAGGGATGTGCTCGCCGATGGACAATTCTTTGATTCCACACTGAGAAACTTCTCGAGCCTGGATGTGAGTGAGGACGAGAAGACGCTTTTTGCGCTCCATCAAGGTCTTCGAAAACTGCAATCGCTGGCCACCGCTGCGTCGGAGAAAGGCGCATCGAGTTCAGATCTCAATTTTTGGTCCCGCCGCTTCAATGAGGGCGTCACCCAGCTCGATGGCTTCTTTGATTCCATGGACCTGGAAGGGGTGTCTGTTCTGAAGGGCGAGGACTTGTCCAAGGCTGAGTCCGAGCTGGCCATCTCGCGTGGCCGATCTGAATATGTCGGTGGCGTTGTTCATACTGGTGCGTTTGACGCAGAAGTCGCCGCACTGACCGGAGATGCCGCCTTCACCATTACGGTGCGAAAGAACGGCGCTGATACCAATATCGCGATCAATCTGAACGATATGGGGGGCACGGCGCGAACGCTCGATAATGTGGCCGCCCACATCAATACCCAGCTTGAAAATGCCGGGATGGTGAGCCGGATCGAGCGGGTCAAAATCGGCGAAGAAGACGATAATGGCATCGTCCAGGGTGATGACTATGGCTTCAAGATTGAAGGCGTGATCACCGAACAGATCACCTTCTCCGATGCGGGGGGATCGCCTGCGGTCTGGACCGCTGGCGTGTCGGGTGGGGCAGACACCGCGGGCGGCCAGCTGGTGAAATATGTCGATATCGCTTCAGGCGGAGCCATGGCGTTGGCGCGCCGGATTGAGGCTGACCCGACGGTCACCGAAACCACCAATGATGACGGTGAAACCGAAACTGAAACAACGTCCAATCCGTTAGAAGTGCTGGCGACGGCGCGAGGACTGGATGGGGGCATTTACCTGCTGGGACAAACCGCCAATACCGTGGATGGCCAAGCGATTAAGGGCGAGCAGGACCTCGTCCTGATGCGCTATGACACCACGGGCAAACAGGTTTGGACGCGGACATTGGGGGCGGCGGGCGAGGCAAGCGCTGCCTCGATTTCGGTCAATGCCTCGGGCGATGTGATCGTGGCCGGCTCCATCACCGGCACGCTGGGCACCACGACCGATCTGGGGGGCTCGGATTCCCTGGTGGTGAAATACAATACCGACGGCGTGGAGCAGTGGGCGCGCCGCTTTGGCGCAACCGCGGATGACCAGGTCAATTCGGTGACCGTGGCCGATGACGGAACCATCTATGTGGCGGGCGAAGCCGGATCCGCCATCGGCGGCGTGGTCAATCAAGGCGGCGTTGACGGCTATATCCGCGCGCTCGATGCCAATGGCAACACGCTCTACACCCGAGGCGCTGAAGCTGGGGCGGGCACTGAGCGTGCCCAGGCCGTCACGCTGGCCTCTG
>JANQMI010000084.1 GCA_028280165.1 Oceanicaulis sp.
GCTTCAGGGCGACGGTCCGTTCACCGTCTTCGCTCCGACCAATGCCGCCTTTGACGCTCTGCCTCACGGCACGGTGGAAACCCTGCTGCAGCCGGAAAACAAAGACCAGCTGGCCGCGGTCCTGACCTATCATGTGGTCGCCGGTGAGTATTTCGCCGCAGGCATCGAAGAAGGCGAATTCACCCTGACCACGCTGCAGGGTGACACCGTTGAAATCGCTGTGGATTCCCACGGCGCGATCACCGTTGATGGGGCCAATGTCATTGCCGCGGACATCGACGCCTCCAATGGCGTGATCCACGTGATCGACGGTGTCATCACGCCGGGCTAAGCCCAGCCTGACTGAGCCAATATGAAAGCCCCGCGCCCTCCCCTGCGCGGGGCTTTTTATAGGCCTTTCAGCTGACCAACGTGCCGGCAAAATTGATCGACTGGTGCGCCAGAAGATTGAGGAAAATCGCACTGAGACCGATAAAGAGCGCGGCGAACAGGCTCAGCTGAGCCGACAGGCGCAGCCATACCGGCTGTGACGCGTGAAAGCGCTCGGACACACGCGGCGCAACGCCGATATTGAACACCACGAAGCTGAACAGCAGCGGCAAGCCCACGATCAGAGTGAGCGGACCGTTGGGAATGGTTTCGAACCCGGGATGACGGACCATGTCCACCAGCGTGCGGCCAAGCCCTTTGGCGACCCCGGCCCCCGCGCGCAATGCCGCGTCTTCCCCACCGGAGGCCCCCACCAGACTGCCCAGCGTACCCGGGACCACATGGAGCAGGTTTTCACCGGTCCGGCTCAGCCAGCCGGCTTCGGCATATAAGGTCTCAAAGAAAATCCAATTGGTCAGCCCCAGCACGCTGGTGGCCCCCAGTATGACCCCGGCCATCAGGGTGATCAGATACAGACTCGCCTCACCAATCTGGCGCAGATACAGCCCCACACCAACGCCCAGAAAGGCGATGACCCCGACACCCAGCATCAGGCGGTAATCCGGGCGCAGCTGTTGTGCGGCCTGAAGACCCAGCCCGTCACGCATATCGCTGGAGAAGAAGGCCAGGCCAAAAACCGCCAGCGCCAATCCCAGCACGCCCAGTCCGGCACCCATCCACTTCATCGCCATCCCCTGACCCTTGCCGATCCCACGCAACGCTCAGAAGCAGGCAAGAAGAAGGCGAGGGCTGATTTTCAAGGCGTAGGAAACACTGTGCTTCCATCACCCCCCCTCGCTCGAGCGGGCCGGCGGGTCCATATCTTGAGCGAGCGTTTCAGACCCTCTGGGAGAGCGATATGACGGACCGCACATTGGCGCAGATCACCCGTGGCATTCCCACCAGCGACGGTGCAGGGGTAAAGCTTACCCGTCTTCTGGGGACACCCGAGCTACAGGCGCTCGATCCCTTTTTGATGCTGGACAAGTTTCATTCCGACAATCCCAGCGACTATATCGCCGGCTTCCCACCTCATCCCCATCGCGGCTTTGAGACGGTCACCTACATGGTGGCAGGACGCATGCGCCATAAAGACAATAAGGGCCATGAAGGCGTCATCGAGCCGGGCGGCGTGCAGTGGATGACCGCAGCAGGCGGTATCGTCCACTCTGAGACCCCAGAGCAGGAGGACGGGTTGATGAGCGGGTTTCAGCTCTGGGTGAATCTGCCCAAGGCTGAAAAAATGAATCCGGCCCGCTATCAGGAATACGCCGAAGCCGACGTCCCCGAGGACGTGCGCGATGGCGTTGTCGCCAAAATCATCGCCGGGCGAACCTCCACCGGGGTCGAAGGCCCGGTGCGAAACATCACCGTGGAGCCTTTTTATGCCGAGCTGCGCATGGAGGCCGGCGCGGTGTTCGAAGAGTCTCTTGGGATGGACAAGACCGCCTTCGCGGCCGTGCATTCCGGCACTGTCGAAACCGGCGGCGAAACGCTGAGCGAAGCGATGCTGGGCGTGTATGCCCCCGGCGATGGAGTCAAACTCACCGCCGGCCCGGACGGTGCGCGCGTCATGCTGGCGGCGGGCAAACCCATCCGCGAACCGATCGTATGGGCTGGCCCCTTCGTGATGACCACCGAAG
>JANQMI010000089.1 GCA_028280165.1 Oceanicaulis sp.
CGAGGGGTGTTTCGGCTATGCCGGCGCAGCCCCGAACCTGGCTCTGACCTACCGCGCCGGCGACTATGATTTATACTTCCTGATGACCTCTGACGCCGATGGCGTCATCGCCGTGCGCACGCCGAGCGGGGAGATGGTGTGCAATGACGATCAGCTTGGCCTGGATCCGGGCGTTCAGATCGAAAACCCGGCCAGCGGCGAGTATCTGGTTTGGACCGGCCTGCTCGGCGAGAGCCGCCGGATTGTCGAAGGCGAGTTGACCATTTCAGAGATCGGCTTTGCCGGCTTCGATAATCGCCTGGACCTGGCCGCCGAGGCGCGGTTTGGCACGCTGAATCTGGACAGCGGGTTCACACCCGACCCCGTGGCGGTGGGATTGCAAGCCGGCGGCCGCGTCGATGCCAATATCGCCACGGGCGATGGAGTGACCGCGTCGGGCTATTGCACCGGCTATGTCTCGCGGGAACCCAGCTTTGAGCTGACCTACGAGGCCGGCGCGCTGCCGCTCTACATCGCCGCGCGCAGTGATGAAGACCTGACCTTGGTCGTCAACGGGCCGGATGGGGCCTGGCATTGCGATGATGATAGCGGGGGCAATCTCAATCCTGAGATCATGTTCGAAACGCCGCAGTCTGGCGTTTATGACATCTATGTCGGAACCTTCTCGCAAGAGCCCTGGGGCGATGCGGCCGCTGAGCTGTTTATCTCAGAGCTTGAGGGCGTGCCCGCGGGTCCCCAGGTGGACTTAAATCTCATGGCGCTCTTTGGGGACTATGAACTGCGCGCCGGCTTTACCCCCGATCCCTACCGGATCAGCGTTCAAGCGGGCGGTCCGCTTGAAGCCAATCAGGCCGGACCTGGCGGTGACGATGCGGACATCGGCTGGACTTACTGCCCAGGCAATATCAGCGAGGCCCCGAGCGCTCAGCTGGACTGGGACGGTCAAGGTGGACCGCTCTATTTTTATCTCCAGGCTGACAGTGACACGACGCTGGCCATCAATCTGCCTGATGGCAGCTGGGTCTGTGATGATGACAGTGGGGATGGCGTCAATGCCGCCATCGCCCTGACCGAAGCTCCGTCGGGTATCTATGATATCTATGCGGGCCTGTTTTCGGGGACCGACACGGCCCCGGCGCAGCTCAATATTTCCGAGATCGGGGCCCCAAGCGACGATTGGGAGGATTAAGCCTCTCAGCCACCCAATGTGAGCGGGCGCAGCTGGCAAGGCTGTGCCCGCTTGCGTTTTGCCGCGGGGCGCGTATAACCCCCGCTCCCATAAAACCACTCGTCCCGGCCATATTCGACATGCCGGGCGGGTGTGGACCGCTTCGGGGTGGCTTGCTGCCCCACATATGAAGGAGAGCGAAATGTCGAAGCTGAAGACCAAGTCGGGCGCCAAAAAGCGCTTCAAGGTTACGGCGACAGGTAAAGTTCTGGCCGCTGGCTCGGGCAAGCGCCACGGGATGATCAAGCGGACGCCTAAGCAGATCCGCCAAAAGCGCGGCACCTCTGCTCTGGCTGAGCCGGATGCACGCATCGTCAAGCGCAGCTACCTGCCGTACGACCGCTAAGCGGTTGGCTTTTCAAAAGATTTAAGGAGAGCGACCTATGGCCCGAGTTTCCTCTGGACCCGCCCGCCACGCCCGTAAGAAAAAGATTATCGACAACGCCAAAGGCTATTATGGCCGCCGGAAGAACACCTTCCGCGTTGCCAACCAGGCTGTCGAAAAAGCCGGCCAGTACGCTTATCGCGACCGCCGTGCGAAAAAGCGCGTCTTCCGCGCGCTGTGGATTCAGCGCATCAATGCGGCAGCCCGCCTCAATGAGCTGACCTATTCAACCTTTATGAACGGCCTGAAGCTGGCCGGTATCGAGCTTGACCGTAAGGTCCTCGCCGACCTCGCAGTCCGCGAGCCGGAAGCCTTTGCTGACCTGGCCAAGCAAGCCAAGCAGGCGCTCGCGTAAGGACAATCGTCCAAACCGAACACAAAAGCGCCCGCCTGGCTCCCGTCAGGCGGGCGTTTTTTGTTTTCGTTTCCACTTTTCTCTTCCCCGGCGCAGGCCGGGGCCCAGGTGATGGCAAGGCTCAGTGCACACCGGCTCTGGATCCCGGCCTGCGCCGGGAAAGAGATGGAAAAGAGCTATCGCGAAAGCGCTGCTTTCTTCTCCGCGCTCACTCGTCTAAACACGCCTCGAACACCTGACTCATTCGGACCACGACCCATGACCGACACTGCCACTGCTGACCTTTCCGCCCTTGAAGCGCGCATCTTGGATGAGATCGCTGCGGCCTCAGATCTGGGCGCGCTCGACGCTGTGCGCGTCGCGGCGCTGGGCAAGAAGGGTGAGGTGAGCCTGAAAATGAAGACGCTGGGCCAGATGAGCCCGGACGAGCGCCAGGTGATGGGCCCGGCCCTCAATGGCCTGCGCAATCGCCTGAACGAGGCGATTGAAGCGCGCAAAACCGCGCTGGAAGACGACGCGCTGAACGCCGCGCTGGCCCGCGAAACGCTTGATGTGACGCGCCCGGCGGCCCCGGCCCGCATCGGCAAGCTGCATCCGGTGGGTCAGGTCATGGAAGAGCTGGCGGCGATTTTCGCCGATATGGGCTTCAAAGTGGCGGAAGGGCCCGATGTGGAGGATGACTTCCATAACTTCACCGCGCTGAACTTCCCACCCGATCACCCGGCGCGGGACACCCACGACACCTTCTTCATGGAAGCCGCTGACGGTGAAACCCCGAAGGTTTTGCGCACCCATACCTCTCCGGTCCAGATCCGCACCATGGTCGCGGAAGAGCCGCCCATCCGCATCATTGCGCCAGGACGGGTGTATCGCTGTGACTGGGACCAGACCCACACGCCGATGTTCCACCAGGTCGAGGGCCTTGTGATCGACACCGAGACCCATATGGGTCACCTGAAGGGCTGTCTGGAGCAATTCGTGGCGGCCTTCTTCGAAACCGATCAGGTGGAAGCCCGCTTCCGGCCGCACCATTTCCCCTTCACCGAGCCAAGCGCGGAAATGGACGTGCGCTATGAGCGCGTGGGCGATGCGGTGAAAGTGGGCTCCGGCGACAAATGGATGGAGATCCTGGGCTGCGGCATGGTCCACCCCAATGTGATCAAGGCCTGCGGGCTGGACCCGGAGATCTATCAGGGCTTCGCCTTTGGCATGGGCGTCGATCGCCTGGCCATGCTGAAATATGGCATGAGTGACTTGCGTCCCTTCTTCGAGCCGGACAGCCGCTGGTCAGGCCATTACGGCTTCAGCCCGCTCTTACAGGCGAACCTGGCAACAGGTTTGAGCTAGGCCGCTGCCATGCCCCTCTCTTCGAACGCCCTCCAGGCCATAGGCACGCTGGCCGCTGCAATCGCAGCGCTGGTGGCGCTGTTTGTCGCCTTCGATCAGGGGCGGGTGATGCGCGCGCAGCAGCACGCGTCGGTAATGCCGATCCTGGCCTCGTCGGTGCAAATCGATGACAATGAAGACGCCTTCGAGCTGTCCCTGCATGTGCGCAATGACGGCGTCGGCCCGGCCTTCGTGGAAAGCGCCCGGGTGCTGTCGCGCGGTGAGCCGATGCAATCGCTCGAGCAATTCTACGCCACCATTCTTCCTGATGCGCTCCAGCATGATGTTGTGATCAATGGCGGCACGATTCGTGGCGCGCTGGGCGCGGGGCGGAGCCAGCGTCTGGTGTCCTTTGTCTGGACCCGCACCGACGATAAAACCGACGGCTTCATCGAGCTGGTTGAGCGCATCCTGTCTGATGGAGAGCATATCCAGATCGAGACCTGCTATTGCAGCGTTTTCGAGCAATGCTGGCTCGCCGAGCCCGGTGACAGCGCGCGCGCCGGTACGGTCCAGACCTGCCCGAATGCCGGCGACGATGTCTACGCGCAGCTGTCCGTGGGCCTGGACATCGGGGGCGAGGAATGAGCGATACGCCGTCCATCCTGCGCCTGCGCTTTGAAACAGTGGGCTCCATCATGGCGATCGTGGTGGGGGTGGCCGCGCTGTGGGTCAGCTGGGATCAGGGCCGCGTGATGCGCCAGGAAATGCGCGCCAGTGTCTGGCCGGCCTTGCAGGTGCAGGGCTTTGTGGACACGGCAGGCGGCGACCTGGCCATTGGCCTGAGTGTCGAGAATGCCGGAATTGGGCCTGCGCTGATCGAGCGGATCACGCTTTACGATGGCGACGATCTTGTGGTGGACCTAGAAGATTTACGCGCCCGGGTCGACGAAGCTGCGGACCTGTCCTTTGACACCGTGACCGGTCGCGTGATGGGGGCCGGCACCCGGTTTCGTCCCTTCATCTTCCGCTTCGACGATCCAGAGGCTCTGCTGGGCACAGACGGTCCGGTCACGCCTGTGATGGCCAGCGCGCTCATTGGCAGCTGGCGGGCGGAAATCTGCTATTGCTCAAGCTTGGGCGATTGCTGGACCGCCGACATTTCCACCAACCCGCCCGCTGACGTCGATCAATGCGACGCTGAACCCGCGAGCGCGCTGTAGATGACGAACCAGCGCACAATATTGGCAAGCGAAGGCGGCTTCTCCCTCGCGGTCGAAGACGACGGGTCGATCGACTACGCCACGGTGACGGTCGGCTCGGCCTTGGGCTCGTTCTGTAAGCGCGTCTACGGCCTTGATCCTCAGGCTCTGGCATCCTTGATCAGTGGCTTCCACGCCGACTTGGGAACACCGGTTGATCATGAGTCCATAGAAGGAGACTTCAAGCTTCAGCTCTCCAGTGGCGTTCGAGGCGACGTCACCTTACGGCTTCGACTGCTTGACTACGACTCCGAGACCACCTTTGAAACCACAGCGCAGATTGATCAATCCTACCTGCCGAGCTTCGCGGCAAAGCTTCGATTGCTCACGACACGATCACCTTTGGACAACACCCGATGAAATTCACCCAATCCTGGCTTTCTGACCATCTCGACACCGACCTGACCCTCGACCAGCTGGACGAGGCCATGACCATGGCCGGTCTGGAGATTGAGGATATCGACAATCCGGCTGCCAGGCTGGCTGCGTTTACGGTTGCCCATGTCAAAGCGGCCCAACCGCATCCCGACGCCGATCGCCTGCGGGTTTGCACGGTCGATACGGTGGACGGGGAAAAGCAGATCGTCTGCGGGGCCCCCAATGCGCGCGCTGGGATGACCGCGATCTATGCCCCGCTGGGGGCTTATATCCCCGGTCTCGATTTCACCCTGGACAAAAAGCCGCGCAAAATTCGCGGCGTGGAGAGCTTCGGCATGCTGGCCTCCACCAAGGAGCTGGATGCGGGCGAGGACCATGACGGCATTGCCGATCTGGACGGGGACTGGGCGGTCGGGACGCCGGCGGCCGATGCGCTCGGCCTGAATGACGCGGTGATCGACTTCGAAGTCACGCCGAACCGGCCGGACTGGCTGGGCGTTTATGGCATTGCCCGCGACCTGGCTGCGGCCGGCATCGGCACGCTGAAAACCGGGCCGGTTGAGCCGATCAAGGGCGAAGGCCCATGCCCGGTATCGATCGAGCTGGATTGGCCGGACGCTTGCCCGGTATTTGCCGGCCGGGTCATTCGCGGTGTGAAGAACGGGCCGTCTCCGGCCTGGCTCCAGGCCCGCCTGAAAGCAATCGGGATCAATCCGAAGAACCTGCTGGTGGATGTCACCAACTATATCTCCTATGACCGCGCCCGTCCGCTGCATGTTTATGACCTGGCCAAGATCGGCTCGACCCTCCACGCGCGCAAAGGCGCTGGCGAGGCCGACCGCTTCGAAGCGCTCGACGGCAAGGATTACGACCCGGCCGAAAACCACTGCGTGATCGCAGACGAGACCCGCTGTCTCGGCTTTGGCGGCATTATGGGCGGCGCGTATTCAGGCTGCACCGAAGACACCGTCGACGTCTTCCTCGAGAGCGCCTGGTTCGATCCGGGTCTGACCCGCATCACCGCGCGCGAAACCGGCATCGATTCCGACGCCAAATATCGCTTTGAGCGCGGCGTGGATCCCGAAAGCGTACGCGACGGCATTGAGCTGGCCACCCAGCTGATCACCCAATATGGCGGCGGCACCCCCACCGAGATGACGGTTGCGGGCCAGGCCCCGGCGCGCAATGCGGACATCAGCTTCGACCCGACCCGCGTTGAGCGGCTGCTGGGCCTGGCGCTGTCTGAGGACCGCATTGAGGCGATCCTGATCTCGCTCGGCTTCACGGTGTCGCGGGGCAATCTCTGGCGTATTGGTGTACCCAGCTGGCGCCGCGACGCCACCATGGCTGCCGACCTGATCGAAGACATCGCGCGCATTGCTGGCTATGACGCGCTGCCGACAACGCCCTTTGGCCGGCCGGCCGGGGAGCGTTTCGAAGCTCCGGCGACGATTATGCAGAACCGCGTGCGCGCCGCGCGCCGGGCCGCGGCCTTGGCCGGGTATGACGAAGCGATCAGCTGGTCCTTCTGCCGCCATGATGAAGCTGCGCTATTCGGCGGAACGGGTGAGGGTTTAAAGCTGGCCAATCCGATCAGTTCTGAATTGGATGTGATGCGCCCCAGCGCGCTCATCCACCTGATCAAATCGGTCCAGCGCAGCGCCGATCGCGGTGTTGAAGACGCCCGCTATTTCGAAGCGGGCCCGGTTTATCTCAGTGACGCACCAGACGGGCAGCGCACCGTTGTCGCCGGCGTGCGCCGGATCATCACAGGCCGCGACTGGCGCGGGGCCGAGGCTCCAGACGTGTTCGCGATCAAGGCGGACCTGGAAACCCTTCTGGCCGCCGTTGGCGCACCGGCGTCCCTTCAGATCACCGCCGATGCGAACGCCTGGTGGCACCCCGGCCGGTCCGGCGTGCTGCGCCTGGGCAAAACCGTGATTGCTGAGTTTGGCGAGATTCATCCGCGCGTGCTCAAGGCGCTGGATATCGACGGCCGCGTGCTGGCGTTTGAGGCCACGCTGGACGCCGTGCCAACGCCAAAGAAGAAAGCCCTGAAAGCCCGTCCCGCGCTCGATTTGCCCGAGCTTAATCCGGTGAAGCGCGACTTTGCCTTCCTGGCCCCGACCGATTTGCCGGCGGCCAATTTGATCCGCGCCATCAAAGGGGCTGACAAACAGCTCATCACCGAGGCCCGCCTGTTTGACGTGTATACAGGCCAGGGCGTGCCCGATGGGCAGGTCTCGCTGGCCGTGGAAGCGATCATCCAGCCCCGCGATAAAACGCTGACGGACAAGGATATCGAGCAGATCTCCGCGAAGGTTGTGGCCGCCGCTGAAAAGGCTGGCGCGCAGCTGCGCGGCTAGGTGGGCTCCACGCTCGACCCTTACCGGATGGTCGGCGCGCCGGTGGACGCCCAGCGCCAGGTCGTGATCGACGCCACGCTGGCCGATCCCGTGTGTGCGGCGATCTTGGACCGCGCACCGCAACTGGGCCTGGGGCGCTGGTTTCTGTGCGCCGGGGCGATCTATCAGAATGTCTGGAATGCGTTGACCGGGCGGCCGCCGGGTCACGGCATCAAGGATTATGATGTCGGCTATTATGACCCTGATCTCAGCTATGGGGCCGAAGACGAAGTCATCAGCAAGGCGGCCCGCCTGTTCTCAGATCTCGGCGCAGATATCGAAGTGCGCAACCAGGCCCGGGTCCATCTCTGGTTCAACGCAAAATTCGGCACCGACCGCCCGGCCTTTCGCAGCGTTGAAGACGCCGTCGATGCCTATGCCGCAGACGCCCATAAGCTGGCCCTCACGCGCAGCGCGGCCGGCGCGCTGTCGCTTTACGCGCCGGTGGGGTTCGAACCGGTGATGAGCCTGACCGTCGCGCCCTGTGACGGGGCCTCAGACCTGGCCGGTTTCGCCCGCAAGGCCAGGCGCTGGAAAGCGACCTGGCCTGAGCTGACCGTGACCCTGAGCTGAGCGTGACCCTGGGCTAGCCGATCTCCGGCCGCACAATGCGCGGACCCAGATTCTCGACCACTTCTCGTGCCTCAAAGGCATCGGGCCGGTCCGGGGCCGGGCCGCGGCCAAAAACGATTTCCGCCTGGGCCTCATAGCGGGTGATCTCGCGCAGATTCACCTCGTCATGAAAGGGATCATAAAAGCCGTACCAACCATAGGCCGGGTGGAAATAGCGATAGCGAAAGCCGTAAGGCGAGTAGAAGGGATCCCCGCGCGTGCCCACCGTCCGGGTTTCAGACTCCGTATCGCGCTGCGCAATGGAAAAATGATCATAGCCGCGCTCCAGCGTGAGCTCTGCAGCCCGGTAGAGCAGGTAATTCTCAACCGTCTCGCGCTCTGTCAGCGAGTTTCCGCGGAACGTCACCCGGAAGCGATCATTTTCAATCGCGGTTTCTTCAAAGCCATACGCGCCGCCATCGGCTTGCTGATAGGGTGTCGCGGTTGTGCAGGCTCCAAGACCCGCCAGCGCGAAAAGACAAATGATCGTACGAAACATGGGTCGACTCCCTTGTGACCACCGGTCCCCCTCGTCATTATGGTTAACTGCGCCCTAGAGGGGAAGGGTGGGCAGGGAGGCCGTCAGATGGACATGATGACGCGCAGCGCAGTGCTGGCTGCCAGCCTGGTGACCGTCGCCATCGCCGCTGCGGCCGGGTGGTGGTTCCTCAGCGACACCGTCTTGGAGCAACCCGAACGCGCCGCTGACTTTCAGTCCGGCCGCGATTTCGACACCCGCGAGGGCTCTTTGCGCGATGAATTTGGCGAGGACCGGTCCGAGGCCTCTTTAGATGACCGCATCACCATCGTCACAGGCCGCCAGTTGGACATTCCGCCGCCGCCAGTGGGCACGGTCGCCGGTTTGCCGGACGGCCCGCAATTTGGCTGGGACCAGCCCGGCGGCCGCCAGGCGCGCCCTTTGGTCAACGCCCCCGCGCCCCTGCCCCGCAATACGCCGGCTGAACGCGTGGAAGCCGATTGCCGCGCGCGGGGCGGCGGATCTTATGCCTGCCGATGCCTGGTGCGCATGGCGCGCACGGGATTGAGCGCCGAAGAGTTTGACTTCCTGTCTCTCACTGAAGAGCTCGACCCCCGCCCCGATCGTTTGTCGACCGCCGGATTGGCGCTGACCGATCTGCCGGCCCTGTCGGTGCGGCTGGTCGAACTGGACGCCAATGCCCGTCGCCGCTGCGGATCGGGTCTGAAACCTTAAGCGCGCGTCAGTCCGGACTGCCAACCGGGGTGGTCACGCCGCGCCGGGCCTCATTGATCCGCCCGCGCAGCAGCAGAAGATCAATATCTTCGGGCGCAAGGTCGCGCGCGGCGCTCATATCGGCTTCTGCCTCATCCAATGCGCCCGATTGCAAATACACCTCGGCCCGCACGCGCAAGGACTCCAGCCGCTCCGCCGGGCTCGGTCCGCTCTGCAATGCGGCCGTCGCTTCGCGCTCAGCACTGGTGATGTCGCCTTGGGCCAAAGCAGCCTGAGCAGCCCCGCGGTGGAGACCGGCATCGCCCGGGGCGAAATCAAGCCCGCGGCGGAAGGCGCTATAGGCTTGCTCATGGGTGCCGGCGAGCAAGAAGCCGTCCCCCGCCTGACCGAACATGATCGCGCGGCTTTGATCGGTCGCGCTAATCGCCCCTTCAGCCGCGGCGCGCAGGCGCGCTGCGCCATATTCAGGTTGATCCAGCGCGATCAAAGCCAGAGACACGCAGTGTTCAGAGGGCCAGCCACCGCCCTGATGACGCCAGGCCAGCGCATCTTCGTACGCCACTTCGGCATTTTGTGAGATACCGGCCAGGCATTGGGCGTGGCGATCGGCCACCCCGTCGGCCACGACGACCTGGATAGAAGCGGCTGCAAGAATTGCAAGCATGGCGACGTCCCTGAATTGTTCCCCTACAAGAGGCAAGCTTGACGAAGACAAGGCGGAGCGTCCATGCCCGACACGCACTCAGTGTTAATTATCGGCTTCGGCTATAGCGCCAATGCCACGGCCCGGGCTGTCTCAAAGGCCGGTTGGGCCGTGATCGGCACAACGCGAAACCCCGAAACGGCAACCCAGATCGAAGCTCAGGGCTATGACGCGGTGATTGCCGATCCGGCCACGCCCGAAGGCGCGAACCGGCTCAGACAGGCTGCAGAGCGCTGCGACGCGATGGTGATCAGCGTGCCTCCGGGCGAGGCCGGCGACCCGATCTTCGCCGTGTTTGAAGACACCGACCTCAGCGCCAAGCGCCTGATTTATTTCTCCACGACCGGGGTCTATGGCGACCGGCAGGGCGGCTGGGCGTTTGAGCGGGATGCCGTAACGCCGGGTCAACCGCGCTCGGTGCGGCGGGCCAAGGCCGAAGCGCAATGGCTCGCCAAGGGGGCGATTTCCCTGCGGCTGGGCGGGATTTATGGGCCAGGGCAGAGCGCGTTGGAGCGACTTCAGTCCGGCACGCCGGTGACCGATAAGCCGGGCCAGGTGTTTTCGCGAATTCATGTGGCCGATATCGCAGCCGCGGTGGTCAAGGCGCTAAAGCACCCACATGTGCGCGGGCCGGTCAATCTGGTGGACGATACACCGTCCAGCCAGGCCGATCTGATGAGGGCTGCTGCGGCGCTCACCGGAGCGCCCGCCCCTGACATTCTGCCCTATGATGGGGCCAATCTGAGCCCGATGGCGGCCAGCTTCTTTTCAGAATGCCGCCGTGTCTCAAACGCCCGCGCCAAGGCTGTCTTAGGGTGGCGGCCGACCTATCGCGATGCGGTATCGGGATTAAAGGCGATGCTGGACCCTGAAACGCCGGCCTAGGGCTGAGA
>JANQMI010000102.1 GCA_028280165.1 Oceanicaulis sp.
AGCGGTGCCTCGCCGGGCTGAGCCCCGAGTGCGTCACGTTCGGCGTCGGACAAGGCGTCCGGCGCATGCTCATCGCCTTCAAACATCGCTTCAATCGCAGCCGGCTCCAGGCCCCAGGCAAAAGAAAGCGCGCCCAGCGCCAGCGCGCGCGGCCCGGCGTCTCCCATGGCATGAGCCAGAGAGGCTTTGCGGCGCAAAGCGTCGAGCACCAGCCCTGAGATCCAGGCGCGGTCACCAGATCCGGCAAAGCGATGGGCTTTGCCCCAGTCCCGCAGCGCATCTTTGACCGGACGATGGCGCTCCATCACTTCGGTCAACACCTCAATTGCCGCAGCGACCCGTCCACCATCACGCATGGGTGTGCCCCTTCTGGAATAAACGCCCGAAAAGCGGCGATAGATGGAGATTAAATCTGATAGACATGGATCATGCTCTTTCAACGCCCTTCCGACGACAGGCTCTACCAAGCCTTGATTGACCGCGACGCATCCTTTGACGGGCGCGCCTTTGTGGGCGTGACGTCCACGGGGATTTTCTGCCGCCTGACCTGCCCGGCCCGCAAGCCCAAGCCGGAAAACTGCCAGTTTCACGAAACGGCTGCGGCCTGCTTAGAAGCGGGCTTCAGGCCATGCAAGCGCTGCAAGCCGTTGCAGTACGGCACCGAATCGCTTGTGGCAGACCTTGTGGAACGGCTCAATGCCGATCCAGGCCGTCGCTGGACCGAAGGCGATATCATCGCGCTCGGCCTTGATCCGTCGACCGTGCGCCGCGCCTTCAAACGGGGGCTGGGTGTGACTTTTCTAGAGCTGGCGCGCCTGCGCCGCCTCCAGGAAGGTTTTACTGCGCTCGGACAAGGTGACAGCGTGATCGAGGCGCAGCTGAGCGCCAGCTATGATTCTGCAAGCGGATTTCGAGCGGCAATGGCCAAGCTTCTGGGGCTCGCCCCCGGTGGCTTCAGAGACGACGCACCGCTTCGGGCCGCTCCCATCTCAACACCGCTCGGCCCGATGGTGGCGGTATGTGATGCCCACAGCGTGCATCTTCTGGAGTTTTTTGACCGCAAGGCTCTGGCCGGTGAGCTGAAACGCCTGGTGAAGGATACGCCGGGTGGATTGGGCTGCGGCCGGTTCGCACCCCACACTCAGATCGAAGCCGAACTCGACCGCTACTTCGCCGGCGAAAGGGTGGTGTTTGAAACACCGCCGACCCTTCATGGGGGCCCCTTCGCGCGCGAAGTTTGGACGGCCCTGCGCCAGATCCCAGCCGGTGAAACCCGCAGCTATGGTCAGCTTGCTGAAAGCCTTGGACGGCCTACGGCCAGCCGCGCGGTCGCGCGCGCCAATGGTCAAAACCAGATTGCGATCGTCATTCCCTGCCATCGTGTCATCGGCGCGGACGGTGCGTTGACCGGCTATGGTGGCGGATTACACAGAAAGCGCGCTCTGATCGCGCTCGAGCGGCAAGCTGCGGAGACAAAATCATGAGCCAAGCCAACAAGATTGCCGCCTTTAAAGCCCTGCACAAAAAGGGAAAGCCTTTGGTGCTGATCAATGTCTGGGATGCCGGCACGGCACAGGCAGTCGCCGATGCGGGCGCACCGGCCTTGGCCACGGCCAGCTGGTCCTGCGCTGCGGCCCATGGATTTGAAGATGACGAGAGCTTCCCGATCGAGCTCGCACTGGCCAACGTCCAGCGCATCGTCAACGCGGTTGATCGACCGGTCAGCTTTGACTTTGAAGGCGGCTATGCGACCGAGCCAGAACGCGTCGCGCAGCATGTCGCCCAGGCCGCTGAAATCGGTATTGCCGGGATCAATCTTGAAGACCGGCGGCCGGGTGAAACCGAACCCCTAGCGCTGCAGGCCGCCACTGCGCGTATCCAGGCCGCGCGCCAAGCCGCGCCGCTCTTTATCAATGCGCGTCTGGATGCCTTCCTGGCCAGTGATCCGAGCCAGCATGAAAGCCTGTTAGATGACGCCATCGCGCGCGCCCGCGCCTTTGTCGACGCCGGCGCGGACGGAATTTTCGTGCCCGCGCTCGGGGATGTCGACCTGCTTACGCGCTTCTGCGAAGCCTGTCCGGCCCCAGTGAACGCGATGGCGGGTGAGCCGAGAGCGCAGATCGACACGCTTTCTCAGGCTGGCGTTGCCCGCATCAGCTCAGGACCCGGGCCCTACCGGGCTTTGATGAAGCAACTGGGTGAGATGGCCCGCGGGGTTTATGGATCCAGCTAATCGCTGAGCCCTGTCATCCCCGCTTCATGTGGGGCCCATCCTGCGACGTTGGAGACAAGCGGCCCAAAACCGGAAGCAGTGGCCCGGACAAGCCGGGCCATGACCATGATTGTGAAAAGGCTAGCTCGGCGTGGGATAGTTCGGGGCCTCGCGGGTGATTGACACGTCATGGACATGGCTTTCCTTCAAGCCCGCATTGGTGATGCGGACGAATTCGGCCTTGTCCTGGAAGTCTGCGACGGTTTGAGCCCCGGTATAGCCCATGGCGGCGCGCAATCCGCCCACCATTTGATGCAGGATCGGACCAACTTCACCCTTATAAGGCACCTGACCTTCAATGCCTTCTGGCACGAGCTTCATGCGGTCATTCACTTCGGCCTGGAAATATCGATCGGCGGAGCCGCGGGCCATGGCCCCGACGCTGCCCATTCCGCGATAAGCCTTATACGCCCGGCCTTGGTACAAGAAGGTCTCGCCCGGGCTCTCTTCTGTCCCCGCTAGCATTGAGCCCATCATCACGCAATCGGCCCCGGCCGCGATGGCTTTGGCCATATCGCCGGAGTATTTGATACCGCCATCGGCGATGACGCAGCCATCGAAGCCCTCGCGGGCGCGATGGGCTTCCATGATCGCGGTTAGCTGAGGCACACCCACACCAGCCACAATACGGGTGGTGCAGATAGACCCCGGACCGATACCGACCTTCACCGTGTCTGCCCCGGCATCAAATAAGGCGCGTGCGCCGTCATAAGTCGCCACATTGCCAGCCACGACCTGGGTCCGGTTGGACGCTTTTTTGATGCGATCAACCTGCGCGATCACGCTGGCGCTCATGCCGTGGGCAGTGTCGATCACCACGACGTCCACACCGGCATCCATCAGCGCTTCGGCGCGCTCATAGCCCTTATCGCCCACCGTCGTCGCCGCCGCGACGCGGAGCCGACCATGTTCGTCTTTCGCCGCTTCAGGATAGGCTTCGGCCTTGACCATGTCTTTCACGGTCATCAGGCCGACACAATGCCCGCCCTCATCGACCACCAGAAGACGTTCGATACGGTGTTGATGGAGAAGCCGGCGCGCCTCCGCCTGATCAACCCCAGGGGTCACGGTGACCAGGCTATCCTTGGTCATCAGGCTGGCGACCGGCTGGGACAGATCATCGGCAAAGCGCACGTCGCGGTTCGTGATGATACCCACCAGCTTCCCGTTCGGCCCCTCACCGCCTTCAACCACCGGAATGCCGGAAATCTTATGGTGGTCCATCAGGACTTTCAGATCCGCCAGCGTGGCTGTCGGTGCGATGGTGATCGGGTTGACCACCATGCCGCTCTCAAAGCGTTTCACACGCCGAACTTCCTCGGCCTGCTCATCAACCTCCAGATTGCGGTGAATCACGCCCATGCCACCGGCCTGCGCCATGGCAATCGCAAGGCGGGCCTCGGTCACAGTATCCATGGCCGCGGACAGGATTGGGATGTTCAGGGATACTGACGGCGTGATTTTGGTCTTCACGACGGCGTCGGCGGGCAAGACCTCAGACGAGCCGGGCTGCAAGAGCACGTCGTCAAAGGTGAGCCCCTCGCGAATCTGCATGGGGAGGCCTCCTTATCTCTTGCGGGGCCGACTTAGCAGGTTTCACGCATGAGGCAAGAGCTTTGCCGCACCGGCGGCATGCAGCTGTGGAATAATTTGGAAAGTTGTCTCGACGAAAGTCGGGATTATGATTGCCAATATAACCAGAACACAGGGTGGACCCCGGTAGCACATGGCAGGAACACCCTCTCTCGATCAGTTTTTGAGCCATACCCCCCACCTGATCGGCGCGGCGTCGACCGACGGGCGCTTTGTTCGTCTCAGTTCTGCGTGGGAGGCGTTTCTCGGACAGCCGTTAAGCGCGTTGGAGGGAGCTGAATTCATTCAGTTTGTGCATCCTGATGACCGCGAAAAAACGCTGTCCGCCCTGGAGCATGTCAGTCGGAGTAATCCGGTCATTGGATTTGCAAACCGGTATATGTCTGCCGACGGCACGTATCGCCAACTCGTCTGGCGATCGGATCGCGCAGAAGATGGGCTGATCTACTTCACGGCAGAAGACGTCACAGAT
Source organism: Oceanicaulis sp. (assembly GCA_028280165.1). Classification (GTDB taxonomy): domain Bacteria; phylum Pseudomonadota; class Alphaproteobacteria; order Caulobacterales; family Maricaulaceae; genus Oceanicaulis. The sequence goes on from JANQMI010000102.1 coordinate 4,338, forward strand.
TCGGAATCGATGCGCACCACGCTCGAAGCCTCAAATGAGCGTTTGCGCCAGGTGGCTGAAATTGCCGGCATTGGCGGTTGGATGGTGGACCTGACCACCGACACCTTATCCTGGGACGCCACCACCCGGCGCATTCACGAAGTGCCGGAAGGCTATGAGCCCAATCTGGAAAATGCCGTCGCCTTTTACGAAGGGCAAGCGGCGGAAACCATTGGGGCCGCCGTGGCCAATGCGGTCGAAAACCACGAACCGTGGGATTTAGTGCTCCCGCTGATCACCTACACAAAGAAGCGCATTTTTGTCCGCGCGAGCGGAAGACCGCTGATAGAAAACGGGGTTGTGACCCGTCTGACCGGGACATTCCAGGATGTGACCGAAGAGCGCGAATATGCTGAGCGCCTGGAAATCAGTCGAGCCGCCGCTGAGAATGCGAACGAAGCCAAGTCGCGCTTCCTGGCCAATATGAGCCATGAAATCCGCACCCCATTGAATGGCGTGCTGGGCATGGCGCAATTGCTTCAGCGTACACCGCTTAATGAGAAGCAGGCCTTCTATCTGAAAACTCTGAGTGAATCCGGCGGAGCCCTGGTCAGCCTGATCAACGATGTCTTGGATCTGTCGCGCATTGAAGCCGGCGAATTGACCCTGATCAATGAGGCTTTCAATCTGGAAGAGATGATCAGCAATGCCCGTAGCGCCGTGGCAGCGCAGGCCGCTCAAAAAGGACTGCTGGTCAATGTATTGCTGGGCGATGGACTGCCGTCCAGCGTTGTTGGCGACGGGGCCCGCATCAAGCAAGTGCTGATCAATCTGCTCGGCAATGCTGTGAAATTCACCGATAGTGGGCAGATCACACTCGCTGTCGAGGCCACCGCGTCCAACCATTTGCGCTTCGCCGTGATGGATACCGGGCCCGGCATCCCAGACGATAAAAAGGACATCATCTTTGAGCGCTTCACGCAGATCGATGAATCTACCACGCGTCGGCAAGGCGGGACGGGGCTGGGTCTTGCGATCTGTAAGGACTTAGTCGCGCTGGCGAGCGGCCGGATCAGAGTGGAAGACACGCCCGGAGGCGGCGCAACCTTCTGGTTTGAGTGGCCCCTTCCGGCCGACCAAGCGATGTCGGCCCAGCCACACTACGCCCCGCCGTCCCAGGCCGGACTGCGCGTGCTGATTGCCGAAGATAATGCGGTCAACGCGATGATGCTGCAGGAGGCGCTCGGCGCGTCTGGCTATACTGTGGTGCACGCTCAGAACGGACGCGAGGCCGTTCAGCTGGCCCGCCAAGCCGAGCCGGACGTGATGATCCTGGATGTCCACATGCCGGAGTTGAATGGCTTTGAAGCCTTAAAGCAGATGGAAGCGGCGACCGAAGCCATGCCCCCAGTCTTCTTGCTCACCGCTGATGTGACGCCGCAAACGCGCGCCGCCGCTGAGGGCCTGAATATCGAGGCCTTCCTATCAAAGCCGGTGAATATTGACGCCCTTCTGGACGCGGTCGATGCCGTGGCCCGTCCGAACGCAGCCTAGCGCTAGCCGATCAAGCCGCTTTTGCCGTCACCGGTTCAGGGCCCGTCCAGGCCGCACGCGTCGCCTTATAGAGGTTTGGACGGTCGATTTTGACCCGCGCCCGAGCTTCTTCCAACCGAAGGGGGAGGAGCGACGCCAAGTCCGCGGTGGGGAAAGGCTCTGCGGTGTGAGCCAAACGCACGGCTTCTTTCATCATCCGTCCCACAGGCCAGGACGGGATTTCAGATCGGATCCGCAGCCCGGCCATGGCCCCCAGCAAGCGCGCGCCGCGGCTGCCTGTGTGCAGGCCTGAAAACACCAGCAGCAGCGCCTCGCCCAAGGGGTCGCGGCCATACCCCGTTAGAACATGATAGAGATCGTGGGTCAGCGAGCCATGGTATTGAAGCCAGTAGAGCTGGGGCCAGTTCTCTTTCAATCGGGCCATGCGCTCAGGATCGACATCGACCGCTGCCTCATGGACGCCAAGCGGGCTTAAGCCCTCGCTATCAAGATACTGCAGATAGGCCGCTGCAAAACTGTCTTTCGGATAGCTTTCCAGCGTCGTCCGGTCGGTGAGAATTCGGCCCAGCCGCTCTGGGTCAGCCAAGAAGGTTTGCCCGTACTCGCTTTCAAAAAAAGCGTCGTAGAAAGCTTCGTTGGAGCGTCCGTTCACCGCATCGAAGAAGGCGAAGACATAGCGTGTATCGTCGCGGTCCCCGACCAGATCAAAGAAGGCTTTGATCGCTTTAAACGGCTGAAGAGGCCGTGACGGATAGCGCTGTTTCAAAACCAACCCCGCATTTGACCCACAAAGAGTGAACAGTGTTCACACTTTGGTCAAGAGGCCTGAAATTCGGGTTAATCTGCGCTTTGGTCGGGCGCAGGCTTAAAGCCTTGGGCAATCACGAAGGTCTCTGCGCTGCCGGAGCGGCTCGCCGGGGGCTTATAGTGGCGGACCGTCTTAAACCGAGCTTTGAGCATATCCAGCAGATCGCCAGTGGCCCCGCCCTGGAACACCTTGGCGACGAAGCTACCGCCTGGCTGCAGGACATCGACGGCAAAATGGGCCGCCGCCTCCACCAGAGCGACGATGCGCAGGTGATCGGTTTGCTTATGCCCGGTCGTCCAGGGTGCCAGGTCTGAAATAACCAGATCCGCTCCGCCGCCCAGCGCGTCTTTGACCGCGTCGTCAGCGCCGTCCTCGGTGAAGTCCAGCTCCAATAGCGTTGCGCCTGGAATAGGTTGGATCTCGAGCAGATCAACGCCAACCACATGGCTGGCCCCGCGTTTCAAGGCCACTTGCGCCCACCCGCCTGGAGCTGCACCCAGGTCAGCGACCCGCATGCCGGGTTTGATCAGGCCGAATTTGTCATCCAGCTCAATGAGCTTGTAAGCGGCGCGGGAGCGATAGCCCTCTCGCTTGGCCAGCGCCACATAAGGATCATTGAGTTGACGCTCCAGCCAAAGCTTTGAGGAGTATTTGCGTCCCCGGGCGGTTTTGACCTTGGTGTGGAACTGCTTGGCGGAGCGCGCGTCTCCACCCTTCGTTACCGGCCCGGAGCGACGGCGGCGGCGCGGCTCCTCATCATTGCCATCGTCACTCATGCCGGATCTCCGCTTTGACCAGGCGCAGTCTTCTCGCGACGCCCCCGGCGGCGCTTCTTGCGCATGAGATTGAGCAGCATGCCTTCGCGCAGCCCCCGATCGCCAATGCGTACCTGATCAGCCGGCCAGGCATCCATCACCGCTTCATAGATCGCACATCCTGCGAGCACCAGATCGGCGCGCTCCTCACCGATACAGCCCTCCTTCGCGCGCCCTTTGGCGTCTCGGATCGCCAGGCGGTGGCAAGCCTGTCGGGCTTCGGTCGTAGTCATCCAGATGCCATCGACCTTGTCGCGAACATAGCGGTTGAGATTGAGATGGACGCCTGCCACAGAGGTGACTGTCCCAGAGGTCCCCACCAGATGGGCGCGGCCCTCGGTAAAGATAGAGCGCATACGGCGGGCCCCGCGTGGCGGACGCAAAGCCTCAGAAGCCTGCTTTTTCATGGCCGCATACCAGTCCGCGCGCGCGGCATCACCATCGGGTTCAGGGCATTGTTCAGACAGCGTGACAACACCCAGCGGCATGGTCGACCAGGCGCGCATCGGTGGCCGCCCGCCGGACGCAAAGCCGCCACGACTGCGCCACTCGGCCAGATCCACCCAGCACAGCTCAGTTGATCCCCCGCCAATATCAATGACCAGGGCGGCGTCACGGGCCTCATCCAAGAGGTCAAGGCTACCTTGTACAGCCAAACGCGCTTCTTCTTCGGAAGTGATCATCTCCAGCGGCAGGCCGGTGGCCTCGCGGGCCCGCTCCAGGAAGGCTTCGCCATTATTGGCTGCACGACAGGCTTCGGTCGCGATGGCCCGAATCTTGGTCGCCTTGCGCTTCGTCAGGCGGTCAGAGCAGACTTTGAGGGCTTCAATCGCGCGGTCCATGGCGGCATCGGACAGCTCGCCAGAATGGGTCAGACCCTCGCCCAGCCTGACAATGCGTGAATAAGCATCAACCACACGAAAGCCCCGGCCAGCGCGGCGCGCCATCAGCATGCGGCAATTATTTGTGCCCAGATCAATTGCGCCAAACACAGGATCGCCCCCACCACCCCTGCGGCGGGAAGACCTGTTTCGGCGCGGTCGCACCGGCGTTTCGCCAGCTGCGTCCTTGGCCATAACTCTATCCCCTGCCGCCAGTTTGAACGAAGGCGCGCGTTTTTCCCCCGCGCGTCGACTTGCGCCCCGAGCAGCGGCGTTGTCTTACGTCTTGGTAAGAATAGCAGGCTTCTTGTCCGACGAAAGCCAAGGCGCACAGATTTGTCTTGGCCTGGACGATTTTACGTGCAGTCAAAGGGCTGGCGAAGTGCAGTCGGCTGCCTATCTTAGGTCCGCCTAAAGGAGATGATTATGGACGCCACGCGGGTCGCGAAATTCACGATTGGAGACGTTGTACGCCACCGTCTCTTCCCGTTTCGGGGCGTGATTTTTGATGTGGACCCACAGTTTGCCAATACCGAAGAGTGGTGGCTGTCCATCCCTGAAGAGATCCGTCCTCATAAGGATCAGCCCTTCTATCATCTGCTGGCTGAGAATGAGCAGAATTTCTATGAGGCCTATGTCTCGGAGCAAAACCTGCTGCCCGACGCCCACAACGGAGCGGTCAGCCATCCCGACGCCGGCAAGATGTTTGAAGGCTTTGACGGCGAGCGCTACGCAATGAAAACCGGCGGTGCGGTGAATTAGTCTCTTTCAGAAAGCTCGGACGGATTATTAGCCGCTGGGATAAAACCCGCGATCAAGCCCGCACCAACTGCGCCTGCCAAAGCCCAAGGCAAAATCGCAATCGCAGACAGCTGCGCCTGACTTATGGCGAACACAAACGCAACCGCGATAAAGCAAACCGGAAGGCCCATCGCGAAGAAGACCAATGCACGGAGTGGCTGGAAAGTCATGAGAGGTCCGATTCTTTCTTTAATTTCATGGCTTAGCCGGAGAATGAGGAATTTAGGATCATAGCCTTTCCGATCTCATAACACACCCACTTCTGTTCGATCGCCCCAAAGATCGACTAGCCGTGAGCATCAAGCATTTCGATGCGCACGGCATCGCAGGGTGTCATGAGGCGGCTCTTCGGACCGCCCTAGGCCGTCTCCATCCGAAACTTCAGAAGCGTCGCGCCGTCATACTGGATTTCGCCCACCGGCCTTGCCCCCATTCGCTTGAGCGCGCCTAGGCTGCGCCGGGTCGGGGCGAGCAGGAAGGTCAGATAGTCGATCCGAGCGTCGTTTCGGGCAAACGCGATGGCCTTGCGCGCGATCGCGGGTCCCAGACCGAACGCGTCAGGCTTCAAGACCAGGGCGAAATCCCAGTCCTCGCCTTCCTTCTGAAATCCACCCCAGCCGACATAGACCCCGTCCGCCAGAAAGGCCCAGTGACCTAAGCCGTCACGATGCCAGCTGGCTTCCTTGGTTTGAACAAAGCCTTTGGTCGCGGCTTCGTCCCAGTCTCCGTCGAGCAAGGGCATATGCTCGCGCATGCGCGGGTCATTCATATGCGCCTGGATTTCATCCGGCTCGACTTCTGCAAGCCGGATGAAGGCGATTTGCAGCATTGAACCGGCCTACCCGTCGTAGCGCACGACCGTCTGCTCAATCGCACCAAAGATTGACTTACCCTCAGCGTCCAGCATTTCAATACGCACCACATCACCCGGTGTCATGAAGCGGGTCTTCGGACCGCCCTCATAGATGGTTTCAATCATCCGGATTTCAGCAATGCAGGAATACCCCTTGCCGCCTTCCGCAACCGGTTTTCCCGGGCCGCCATCCAGCTTGTTGGAGATGGTGCCCGAACCCACAATCGTACCGGCCGTCAGCGGACGGGTCTTGGCACAGTGGGCTACCAGCTGGGAGAAGTCGAACGTCATGTCAACGGCGCAGTCCGGCTCACCGAATTTCTCGCCGTTTAGCCAGCTATGCAGCGGCAGGTGCACCTTATTGTCCTTCCACGCTTCGCCCAATTCGTCTGGCGTCACCGCGACAGGCGAAAACGCAGTCGGCGGTTTAGACTGGAAGAACCCAAAACCTTTCGCGAGCTCAGCAGGAATCAACCCGCGCAGGGAGACGTCATTGACCAGCATCAATAGGCGGATTTCCCGACCGGCCGCCTCAGCGGACAAGCCTGCCGGGCCATCGCCTGTGATCACAGCCACCTCGCCCTCAAAATCACAGCCCCAGCTATCATCGCCCAGAGGGATATCCTCACGCGGTGCCAGGAATTTGTCAGAGCCACCCTGGTACATCAGCGGATCGGTCCAGAAGCTATCCGGCAGCTCTGCCCCGCGGGCTTTGCGCACCAATTCCACATGATTGACATAGGCTGAGCCATCGGCCCACTGGAACGCACGCGGCAGCGGGGATAGCGCATCGCGCTCATGGAACCGCTCGCGCGGGATTGTTTCACGCTCCAGCTCGTCAGCCAGCGTGCGCAGTTTTGGCTCGACCTCAGCCCAATCATCTAACGCAGACTGCATCGTCGGTGCGATATGGGCGGCGTCTGCACACCAGTTCAAATCCTTGGAGACCACCACCAGGCGGCCGTCTCGTGTGTTGTTTTTCAAGCTGGCGAGTTTCATGGGGTCGCTCTCAGGTCTGGTTGAGGGTGATTAAGGACTAGGCCTTTGGCGAAGATGGTTCAATCATGCACGCGCACACTGGATCAACAGAGGACCGCATGACGGGTGAATTTGAAGGATTTCCGCGCATTGATCTTAGCGATACACCCGGTCTGGACGAGATTGAGACACTCTATGCTGCGGTGCTCGATCGCAGCCTGCCCAAACCATGCTGGACGCACGCTGCGCATCTGGTCTTCGGCCTTACTTTTCTGACCCGGCACGATCTGGACACCGCGCGCGCACAAATGCCGGGACTGATCCGCCGCTATAACGAGGCGACCAACACACCCAATACTGATACTGACGGCTATCATGAAACGATCACTCAGTTTTATCTCGGTGAGCTGGAGGCGTTTCGGCAGGCACAGACCGGTGTGTCGCTGGAGGCAGCGGTGACCCGCCTCCTGGCGAGCCCGGTCGCAGCCCGGGACCACGCCTTGAAGGCCTACACCCAGGAGCGCCTGTTCTCGGTTGAAGCGCGCCGAGACTGGGTGCAGCCGGACTTGCGCCCGGCATAGAGGGTGAGCGCCCTAATCGTTGTTTTCCCCGACCTCTTTCCCGGCGAAGGCCGGGATCCAGAGCCTTCAGGCGCTGCGTTCGAAACCGTCTGGGCCCCGGCCTTCGCCGGGGAAGAGAAAGAAGGGGAAATGGCCTACTCCGCCGCCTTCGGCTTCCAGCTGTTGACGTAGTCGACATTCTCCACCGACGCCGCACCCTCTCCCACTTCAAGCGGGTCGCGGGTGTCGATCATCACGGCGTACTCGTCCGTGGCCGGCTTTTTCTGCTCCAGCATATTGTTCAGCGCTTTGGGATGCGGGCCATGGGTGAATCCAGACGGGTGGAAGGTCATCATGCCGGCATCGATATTGTCGCGGCTGAAGAAGTCGCCCGCGTGGTAGAAGAGCACCTCGTCATAATCGTCATTATTGTGGAAAAACGGCACCTTAAGTGCACCCGGATCGGTCTCGAATGGCCTTGGCGCAAAGGTGCAGACTACAAAGCGGTCCGACAGGAAGGTGGTGTGGGCGCTCGGGGGCAGATGATAGCGATGGCTCATCAGCGGGCGGATATGCTTCACATTGATCCGCACCGGGTGCAGCTCGCCATGCCAGCCAACAGCGTCCAGCGGATTGAACGGATAGGTGATACGGCTGACCTCGCCGCGCTTTTTCACCTCCACGGTCCACTCATGGTCCTGATCGGCCTGTTGGGCGCGGAATGCCTCGTCCATGGCCGGGACATCCAGCATCGCCGGATCAAACACCGCGTGCGGGCCCACCAGCCCCTTTTCGGGAAGCGTGTAGTGCGTGTTGGTCGCCTCGACCATCAGCACTGCGGTTTCCGAGCTTGGAGCCAGACGCCACATCGTGCCGCGCGGCAGGACGATATAGTCGCCTTGCTCATAGGTTAGATGGCCGAAGTCAGAGAAGAGCGATCCGGCTCCACGGTGAATGAAGAGCAGCTGATCGCCATCCCCATTGCGCACGAGCGTATCCATGGCGCGGTCCAGCTTCCAAAAGCGCACGTCGCAGGCTGCGTTGTAAAGCACCGAGGCCGCGCCCCAGGGCGAGGTTTCGGCGATATTCAGCTTGGTGAGATCGAAGGCGCGCGGCTGTAGCGGACCGTCAAAATCCACCCACCCCGTGGGCGGACGCTTATGGTGCAGGAAGGCGGCGGGACCAAAGAAGCCTTCCTTACTCATCTCCCGCTCATAGGTGCCTTCAGGCATGTCGGCATGGGCCTGGCGCGAGGCATGGCCTTCCACACGCGATGAATAAATCCACTTGCGCGCCATGGGCGCCTCCCTTGATACGTCGAACCTCAGCTTATGGCCAATTTAGTTACATTTGTAACTAAATGGAAGCGCTGCTTGAGGCTTTGTCCTCGAGACATCGTCGCAATGCCCCCTATATTGAAAACCTCGCCAAGGAGGGCGCTAATGAGCGAGACACCCACAGACAAGCCTTCGCAGCCCCTTAAACGCGCCGGCCTCAATTTTGGAGCCTTCGTAGTTGCGTTCCTGTTTGTCTGGCTGGTGTTCGACAATATGGCCCTGGGTCTGTTGGTGGGTCTTCTGTTTGCAGGCGGCGGCGAAGCCGCGCAGCGCGCCGGCCAAGGCAAAGCCTCCAAGTCCGAGGCCGACTGAGCCTCGGTGGCGGCAAATCGCCCCGCCCCTCGGCACCGGCCAGTATCGCGTGCTAGGCTGAGCATGAGGAGATCGCGATGACCCCTGCCAAGCTGAATTTCAATGGCCAAGCTGTCGCTGCGGCGGCCTTGGATGTGGCGCTCTTTGTGTCCATTGCCGCCGCGCTTTGGATTATTGGCCTGAAAGCCCACGCCAGCGTCTTGGTCGCCTTGGTCTGTATTGTCCTGCGTCGAGGGGCCTGGCGCTTATTCTGGCCCCGCTCCTAGGGCTCATCGCCAAAAATCGACACCACAGGCTCGCCGCCTTCGACAAGGCTGGCGCGATACATTCCGGCGGTATTAAAGCTCCACACCGGGACCCCATGGGCCAGCATCACAATACCGCCATCTCCGCCCATGTCGGTGAGAGCGTCTTGGATAACGCTGTCTGCGGCCAGCTGGCCCGGATTGTCCTGATCTTCGCCATCGCGCGCCAGGATTTCCAGCTCTGTGCAGATGCGCGCAGAGACATTGAGCCGGATGAAATACTCGCCGGTCCCGGTCGCTGAGACGCCACACATCGCGGTGGCATAGGTGCCGGCCCCAATGATGGGGCTGTCGCCGACCCGGCCCCAGCGTTTCGCCGTGGTCCCACCGGTCGACGTGCCCGCCACAAGCTCACCAGACTGATCCAGCGCCACAACGCCGACCGTGCCAAAGGCATGCTCGCGTTCCATCAGGTC
>JANQMI010000234.1 GCA_028280165.1 Oceanicaulis sp.
CAAAGGCGCCGGTAGCTCAGCTGGATAGAGCACCAGACTACGAATCTGGGGGTCGGGGGTTCGAATCCTCCCCGGCGCGCCATTCTTTCCTGATCTTCACTCCCATCCGTTCGTACGGGCGCGATATTAGCCCTCTCAGCCGTCATCGACCGCTCGAGACCGTCGCTAAGCGCGATCCACCTCGGGAGAACGATGTCCTCCCCTGCTTGCGGGGGCTTGGGCCGTGAAACGGACCAAGGGCTGCGAAGCGGATGGAGGGGGCATTGAGCGGTTCGAGACTGGTCCGCAGAGGCGTGCCACTTCTTCAAAACACTCAAACCCATCCGAGTTTTCGCACCTCGACAAAGCTGCGGACGGCTGTTCGCGTTTTGGCGGCAGCTTCGCTGTGACCTTAAACCCGATCACCCAGGCGACGCCGCGAAATCATAAGTTTATTCCATAAGGAAATATCGCGCTGCGGCATTATTTCACTTGCCCATAAGTGGCGATTATGGATTCGTCATAGGCGATTTTCTAGTGTGAACTCTCCCCATGGGTGCGGCAATGATGACGCCTCTTCGCCTTTTCTCCGCCATCGCTATCAGCCTGGTGCTTGCCTCGCTTGCGGATGCGCAGCGTATCAATGCCATGGCCCGTTTTGGAAGCGATGGGACCAAAGGCTGGTCTGATGGTTTTGGCGGCTTCCACGAAAGCCCGGGTCAAGCCTGTGCAGCCCAATGGGCTGGCGTTGGCATGAATAGCTTTCCGGGAGGTTTGCTTCTGCCCCCGACACCGCGGACTCCGGTCAGTCATAATCCAGTTCCAACGTACAACTGCAACTGGAGAAGCTTCCAATACATCTGTGGCGATCTGGGTGGGAGCATCAATTATTGTGGGACAATCCTGCCATCGACCACCTCGCTCACCTGCGAACTTGGATATACCTTCTCGCCGGTAGGCTATTGCGTCCCCGTTGATCAGCTCATCCCGGAGAGAGCGGAATGCTCCAGCAATAATGGTGCGGCGCTGAACCCGTCGGTGGGGAACCCCATCATTCTTGGGACCGGGGCGAAGACCTATCACGCGGTCGATTTTGCGACGGACGATGGTCTCTTCGTGATTGCCAGGCATTACAGAAGCCTGCCGATCGGGCGATCACGTGCCTATCAATACACCCCGCTCGGGCTGCCGAAAGCCTGGGCCTTTAACTTTGCTTATGAGCTTCACCTGCTTCCCTTCAGCGGGTCGCCCAGCAGCCCAACCGCGCGCTTGGCGATCGTCTCACCCCAGGGATATGCCTACGATTTTCGCCTCACCTCGACGGGGGAATGGGAGCCGTGGACGACCAGCGGGTCCTCGTATGATGCGGTGGGGGTTGAGCTGGAATTTGTCGGGGCTCTGCCGGCGGATCTGAGTGATGTCCATGACTCCGTCAGCACATGGCGCTTCACGGACGAGCAAGGCAAAACGGTGACGTTCGACACCTTCCCGCTGCCCAACACAACTGATTACCGAGTCGCCAGGCCCACCTCGATCGAGCGTCAATCAGGCTATACATGGACGCTGGCCTATAACGCCGACGATACACTCGCTTCGATCACCGATAGCTTTGGACGCCAGGCGACCTTTGCGTGGAATTATTATTACCTGGTCAGCGGATCGCTCTCTTACGCAGAGCCTGAGCCTGAAGCGGTTTCCGAGATTACCTTCCCCGATGGAACCGGTGTCGAATACGCCTACGATCCCGCCGCGTCCACAAGTGCGCCTTCAACAACGACCATTGAGCGCCTGGTTGGCGTTGAGCGGGTGGACGCCCTCGGCGCGGTCATCGATTCAACCACATATCACTATGAGGATGTGCGCTTTGGGTGGCATCTGACAGGCGTGACCGGCCATCGAAATCAGCGCGTTGCGACCTATGCTTACGATGGCGAAGGGCGCGCAATTTCAACCGAAGGGGCTGCGGGCGAGAACCGGTTTACCGTTGCGTATTCGACGACCGCGTCGGGCGTGCGCCGGCGGGTGGTCAATCCTCTGGGCAAAGCGTCCAACTTCGATTTCGACCAATTCGGGACCGGAGCCAATGATTTGCGCCTGGTGGGCGTGGACGGCGAAGCCAGCACCAATTGTCCGGCAAGCTCCACATCGATGACCTATGCCTCCAACGGCCTGCTGGCGACCACAGTCGATGCCGAGGCACGCACCACAAGCTATACGCGTGATGTGGCCGGACGGCCGACCCAGATTGTGGAAGCCTTTGGGACGCCCCTTGCGCGGACAACCGATATCACCTGGCACTCGACCCACAACGCGCCGACTCGCATCGAGACGGCGGAGCTGAGAACAGATTTCACCTATGATATACAAGGCCGTCTGGATCAGGTCAGCCTGGTCGATCAGACTGCCCACACCACGCCTTATGTCACGGCGGGCCGCGTACGGACTTGGGACTACTCCTACAACACCGCAGGGCTGGTGACGGCGATCGACGGCCCGCTAACCGGTGCTGGTGACACGGTGGCCTACACCTATGATGCGTCCGGCTATTTGGCGACGGTCACCAACCAGGTTGGACATGTCACGACCATCACATCGGTAGACGGCCGCGGTGCGCCCCTGTCCATGACCGATCCGAACGGGGTGATCACCACCTTCGCCTATGATGCCATGGGCCGGGTAGAGGAGGTTATTATTGATCCTGGTCCCGCCCAGTCGCGATACCAACTGACCTATACGCTGGCGGGCGATATCGAGCGGCTGACCGCGCCGGGCGGGGCCTGGATCGACTATGGCTATGACGCCAATCGCCGGGTCGTCAGCGCGACCAATGATCGAGGCGAGGTGGTGCGCTACACCTATAACGCGGCCAGCGGGGTCACCTCGGTCGAGATCGAAGACAGCTTGGCTGCAACGCTCTTCTTGCGCAGCTTTGAGTTCGACGAGCTTGGCCGCGTGATTGAATCGATCGGGGCTGGCGCGCAGTCGACCGGGTTCGGCTATGACAAAGTCAGCAATCTGGTGACGGTGAATGATGGGCGCAGTCAAACCTTTACTGCCGCGTTCGATGCCTTGGATCGCGTCATCACAGACACCAATCCAGATTTGCAAACCCAGTCCTTTGAGTATGACAGCGCGAACAATCTGACCCGGTTCGAAGATGCACGCACCATCGTCACGACCCGCAAAGTGGATGGCTTTGGCCATGTGATCGAAGAAAACAGCCCGGATCGCGGCCTTCGCACCTATTGGTATGATGCGGCCGGTCGCCTGATCCGCGCGCGCGATGGGGGCCTGGTGGAGCGCGAATTCACCTATGATGATGCGGGCCGCCAGCTCACCATGACCTTCGCTTCAGCGCCGGCGGAAAATGTCACACTCTCCTATGACGATATTTCGGGCGGGAATGTAGGTCTGGGGCGTCTGACCCGGGTGGACGATCAGACCGGCTCGACCACCTTCCGCTACGATGCGCAAGGCCGGCCCGTCCAGCGGGTTAAGACGATCGGTGCCAACAGCTATATGACGGATTATCAATATGACGCCAACGGCGCGCAGACCCGTCTGACGCTGCCGTCTGGGCGCGAGGTCTTCTACGATCGCGCCAGCGATGGGCGCCTCACCGGCATTCGCATGCGGCCTGGATCCAGTGGCACACCCACCCCAGTGGTCTCCAACCTGGTCTGGCGCGCCGGCTCCGGCCTGACCCAGATGGATTATGCCAATGGGCAGTCTCTCACGCGCAGCTATGACAATAACGGCTGGCTGACCGATATCATTGTGGACAATGGCGGCCCGGCAATCCTGGATTTGTCCTTCACCCGCGATGGCACGGGGGCCTTGACCTATCAGTCCGATCTGCTGATTCCCGATCGGCGATCGGCCGGGTTTGGCTATACGAATTCGGGGCGTCTGGATTGGGCGAACGGGCCTTGGGGCGATCGCGGCTTCACCTATGACGCCAATGGAAATCGAACTGAAACGCGGATCGTTGTCGGCGGTGGCCCCGCGGATTTTGAATTCGCCATCGTCGACACCACGACCAACCGGGTTGATGAGGTGCGCGATACGGGCTGGGCGTTGATCCGCGAGTTTTTCTACGGGGCCAATGGCGAATTGGTGCGCGAAGACCGCGGTGCGGACACGTATCGCTATTTCTACAACACTTCGGGCCGCCTGGTTCAGGTGGAGCTGAACGGCGTCGCCGTGGGAGATTACGGCTATGACGCGTTTGGCCATCGGGTCTGGCGCGACGTCAATGGCGGGGCAACAGCCTCCCTGGACTATGTCTTTGACGGGATGGGCCGATTATTGTCCTTGCACGAGGCGTCCACCGGTGCCGTGGCGCGGGAATATATCTGGCTGGGCTATGACCTGGTGGCGATCGTAGATTATTCCGGCCCCCTGCCGGAGACCTATTATGTCCATACCGGTCAAGTGCATGAGGTGCTGGCCGTCACCGACGCGACCGGTGCGACGGTGCTGGAATCCTATATGCAGCCCTATGGCCTGCAAGGCATTCTGTCCGGGGCCTATTCCCTGGACCTGCGCCTGCCAGGCCAATGGGCGCAATCAGAGACCGGCGGTCTCTATCAGAACTGGTTCCGAGATTACGACCCGCAGCTGGGCCGCTATGTCCAGACCGATCCGCTGGGCCTGGCCGCCGGGCCAAATGTCTACGCCTATGTCGGTGCCAACCCGCTCAACGCGATCGATCCGACTGGGTTGGACTGCGTTGCGACTGGAAACACGGTCCATTGTAACCATCCTGACTCAGATGTTCCGAATGTCTCGTTTCCTAGACCGGACAACTGGCCCGACAGAATCAGCCCGGACGACCAGCCCTTACGCTATCATGGCTACGACTACCCTTACCCCTGGCCGGGCAACGGAGGTGCGGCCGCGGCAGCCATGATCGAAGGAGCTGCGATTGGTAATCCGACGCCTGGTCGTGAAGATGATCCGGCAACATCCTCAGGTACATGGAACGATGTCGGTCGCATCGCGTTTCAATGCTACAATCCAGTCATGAGTTACGTCATGCCAAATCCGCGTGATCCGAGTCGATTGATGATTGTGAATGTTACGCTTCCAGGCCACGAACTCTTTCCCGGATACATTGTTCAATTTGTTGATGTTGATCCGCTGACGGGTGGAACCACGTTGCATGTCGCTGGAGAGGGCGCACACATCAACCAAAGCAACTATAACTTCATTGCGAGGTATATGGAGAGAGGCATTTGGATGACGCAGCGTAACCAATACTGGGGCGCTACATATAATCAGCACGAGGGATACGGTGCACCTCAATGATTATATTTAGATATATTTGTGGATTTTTTATATCAATAATATTTGTATTATTGTATTCATATACGTATTCATATGTTGAGTATTTTTATGTGATTGTTGGAGCTGTTTTATCAATATCTTGTATAATGTTTACATATTTTTGGGGAATGACGGGAACATTCAACAAAAAATCAATTTTTTATAGCTTATTATCAGTATTCGTGCTAGTATTGATTTCTATTTTGTTCCAATTTTCAGATGATTGGATGCTATTCAATCTAGAGTATTTGATAATACTATTCACGTTAGAATATATTCTGAATGTGTTGGCGACGTTGGTTTTGATGTACATCGTCTTTTTGATTGCGATTATCACAATACCCAATCGGCATAATGCTAGATATTCACATGATATTTAGGATAAGAAATGATTATGGTGGTATTTATATAGCTCTAATTGTGCAGATTTTGCCCTATACATGACATATGTTGGGGGTGGCGGGTCTTTCTGCTGTGGCCGCCATAGTCCGTTATCGCCCATCCCAAATAGGAGCGTGCGATCGTTGATGGGGCCAGATTTTGATCTTCGTAATGACACCGACTTGGGCCAGGTGGCCGATCGCATTCGAGACGCTTATGCCCGGCGTTAGACGAACAGCCCTTATGGCGCTCGGATTGTGGGTTGCAGCCTGCAGTGAAAACGCTGTTGAGGATACAGAGCCAGAGCGTCCCGCCAGTCTGCCTGAAAGTGCAGAATGGCGAGGCGGGCTTGATGGCGGTGATTGGGTGAGCTGCGAAGCCGTCGATGGGGGCCTGCGCTGCAGCCTTTATTGGCAAACCGGAGAGATTTACGGGCAGGTTGACTATGATATCTGTCTAAACGGCAGTCTGGAGAGCCTTCACGGTTACGGATTCGCGAATATGCTTTCGGTGGAAGCTGTGAGCCCTCCCATTGTCTTGGTTCCAACACAACCGCCGACGCTGTATCGGGACGGGCAGATAAGCCCTACTCTAACCGAAGAGGCGCGCCGGGATTGGGATTCACCGAGTGACTGGCAGTTGCGCCAACTTCAACCTTGCGAAAACCGCCTGTTGTTGGACAGCGCGACACCGAACTCGGGGCCTGACTAGTGATACTCGGCTGAAGGACTAAGCCTGCCGGGCCAAAAGGCGCAATCAGAGATTGGCGGTGTCTAGAGTGTCTGCATTCATCCCCTTCCTGGCTGCCGTGTTGGCGGCGTGTCATGGTTCGAATGACCCTCAGGCGGCTGATGGCCGGCTTGAAGATGGGGCTCAGGGTTCAGATCATCCGTGCCGTGCAGACGATGCGCAGTCCCTCGGCGAGGAGCGGGCCCTGATGGCGCTTTCGACCGGTGAGGTCGTTGAGCTAAGCCTTGTTTATGCGTGCCTCGACACCCAAACCTATCCTCGGATGACGGGATCGCATTGGACGGGTGTGCCCGCCCGATTTGAGGCTGCAGCGCAATACGCCTTCATTGACGCGCTGTCCTTTACGGTCGATGGCGACGGTGCGGACATCCCTGTGTCCGCATTTGGAGATCTTATTTCGACTTCGGGGTTCGCCATCACGTTGGAGGAGGCTGACATCGGTGTCATTGCGCATCTGCGCGGCAGCGGCAGTGCATTGGGCGGCTGGACAGCTCAGCTTCGGTTCGAAGGTGTTTGGCTCGTCGAACGCTATGTGACCAGCACGAACTTCCCGGATGAGTCCTTTGAGCGGACCCAATACGGAGCTCCGACATTCAACTAGGCCTTACCGAAGGCATGAGCCCACCTCGGAGATGGTCCGCGATTTCTGTAGGAGTGGCACATGCAATGGAAACTGGCCGAACCGGTGGTTAGAGCAATTGGATCCCTAGCCGCTTGGGTCGGCGCTTTAGCGGCCGCTCAATATATGCTCGTGGTTTCGGGATTTGATGCCGGTATTAATGGATCCATCATCGTTGCGATTATCATGCCGATTTGCAGTGTGATCTGGTCGAGGGCGTTTCTTAGTAATTGGATCGCGCTTGCCTCTTCATTGTTAATTGTCGTGCTCTTGGGGCGTATCCATTTCATGATATTCAGTCACAATATAGAAAGGGTTGCTAGCGACGAGGCCATGATGAATATTGGCTTAACCCGTGGATTTTATGATTTTTTGTTTACATATATATCGCCTTTAATTCTAATCTTAATTTGGGCTTGTATCGTGCTCTTCGATTTGTTCAGGCGGGGTGCCAAATGAAATGCCAAAAAAGCCGGCCATTTCTACTACTTGGGCGAGGATTCGGCGGGAGTGAGCCGAAGGGATGCCTTGGCACAACGCCTTTATAATCTGGGCTTGCAATGAACTTGCTGGGGCGGACCGTATTCTGGATTTTGGTCGGCGTTTGTAACGCCGGCGTCACCGCTCCATTCCTGGTGACAGGTTATGCGATGGTTCAGCCGGCCGCCGACTGGGGTGACTTACTTGTCTTCGCGCAAATCTCGTGGGGATTATGCCTGTTGTTCAGCGTCGCCTTTTTGTGCGTCTGGATATTCACCTTGCGGCGTGGCGTGCTTTTGACCTTTTTGAGTTATGTCGCAACTCTTGGATTACTTTGGTGGGGCGTTGCATTCGCGTCCCTGGTGCTTTGGCCGCCATAAAACCCCGAGCGATTGGCCAGATGCGAAGCCAACCCGGCAGCGCGCCTTTGGTCTTCGTTTCGGAGGGTTGAGAGTTGTCGACCTTTGCGTGGAGCTGGCTTTTGAAAAAGCGATCACATGTCCTTTGGATCTGCGTCCTCATCGCTTCATGTGCGCCGAATGAGGTGTGCAATGATCGTGGTGGCATGTGGGATGAAGCCACGCAGGATTGCTGGTGTGAGCGTCAGGAGGTGGCGGACTTCCATGGAGCGACGGAGGCCGAAAAAGTCGCGGCTTGTCGGGAGCACTACGCCGTGTCAGGCAAATAGATCCACGGGCGAATGTTGGTTGGAACATGCAATGGAAACGGGGCAAACCGGTGGTTAAAGCCATAGGATTCTTAGCCGTCTGGCTTCTCGCATTCGCGGTTCTGGGGTGTGGGGCACCGGTCTCAGGCGCTGACCCGGAGCGGCCTTCAAGCGTCCCCATGGATGCTGTCTGGCGCGGCGGCATGGATGGCGGACATTGGATCGCCTGTTCGCTGACTTCTCCCACTCGGCTTGAGTGTGACACCTATCGGCAGACGGGGCCTTTATACTCCCGCTTTGAATACAAGCTCTGTGTCGTTGACGGCGTGTCTGAAATTCCTGGATACGAGCTTGGCTATCGCGGCGGTATCGAAGCGAACGCTGACGCCTTCCAACTTGTCCCGACCCAACCTGGGATCTTCTTTTCGGGTGGGGTCGTGGATCAGACATTGACGGCGAAGTCCGCCAGCGAATGGGACCAGACCGAACTTCCGATTTGCCTATATGAGGTGGAGTTTCTTGAGGGGCCGTGATCCGGATTTGACCCTTGATGGCGAAGCCATCGGGAGGCGGCCTAGCAGGTGCAAAAGGCTAGGGCCTAGTGGTGGCCATCTTCTAGGTGAAATAAAATGCTGATAATCAAGTATTTAGCTTTGATTTTAGCGTTTGCTGCGCTGGTTTTGTATTGTTTTGCTGCGTTATTGTATCAGTTTACAGCATTTTGGATTATTGCGCCGGTTTGTTTCTTGTTCTCATACATACAAATGGTGCGCGTGTCGCGCGGACCTGAGGTCAAGAGATCGGTTCTGGTTGTCCTTGTAACGGCTCCGCCGGCATTTCTGGCGACGGGCATTATGTTAAGAATAGGCGGTATCAATGATTTTGGAGCTCTGGGCTTGGTGATTGTGTACTGGCTTATTGGCTCCATAATTTTGTTGCTCAATGCCTCGATCTTAATCTGGATCGGCCGATCAAAACGGTAAGATCCCTGAACCGCACTAGCGGGCAAACATCGTGTTCACCGCATCCAGGGCTTGATCAACGATGGCCTCATCTGATTTCGCGGCCAGGGTATCGGCGGCCGAGCCGGCGGAGAAGGCCAGGAGGACCGGTTCACCGGTGTACTTATGCAGGTTGAGCCAACCGGCCAGCTGGCCATGGGTCTCTCCCATGAAGCCGAAGGCATCGGCTTGAGCGGGCCAGAACGCGTCTTCAAACCGCAAGTAGACCTTGTCCAGCACCCCCATCCCCAGCCGGTGGATGGCGTGTTGCTTTGCAGTGGGCAGTGCCGCAGTGAAGCCGATGCGGCCGGCTTTAAGGACGCCAAGCGGTACAGTCAGCAGCACGCGGTCGGCGACCAGGGTTGCCCCGCTTCGGGTCGCCACGCCGACGCCGTTATTGGCAACGTCAATTTCGGTCACCGGGCTGTCCAACCGGACGTCATACGGCCCATCGAGCGCCGGCAGGAGCAGATCATATCCCCCTGGGAAGATCACTTCATCGCCTGGAAAGCTGTCTGAGGCCTCAAGGGCGTCTTGAGCCAGGCTGTCATAATCCGCTCCGAACCCCCATTCATAATCAATAAATTGGCGATATCGCTCGGGCAGGAACAGATAGCGTCGGCGGCGACCATGGGCATCGAAAATCCGAATGTCCCTCCAGGGTGTTACAACACGCGGTGCGCCAACCTGATCGGCCAGAGTGGTAAGCGGGTTGCCATCCACGCCGTGAATCCAGCTGGCCCCGAGGTCCAGGGCAGGGCCCAGCGACCGATCACTCCAGACACGGCCGCCGAGCCGGTTTCGCGCTTCCAGAACCGTCACGCGATGGCCAGCCTGTGTCAGGGCCTGGGCTGCAGCCAGGCCTGCAAAGCCGGCTCCAATAATCAGGCAGTCTCCGGACCCCAGCGCCGCTATTTCCTGAGCAGCACGGCGGCCAGACATAAAGGCTCCATGCACGGTCGACGGCTTGTCGGGTTCGGTGGCTTCGCCGGCAAAAAACAAGCGGTTGCCCATGGGCGCGGCCAGCGCAAGCCGGTCCTCGCGTGTCGAGCCAACAGCTTGAAAGGAATAGCTGCCGAAGGCCCATTCATCCCGCCGCCATCGCGTAATCAAGGCTCCGAGAAGCGGGGCGGGTGTGGCGGATTTTGCCTGAACTCCGGGTGGGAAAAAAAGCGATGCGGCGCTGGCTGACGTACCAGTGATCAGATCGCGTCGGTTGAAAGTCACGGGGCATTCCTTCCCAAGGTCAAATGCGTCATCTGAGCGGGCCGGTCAGGTCGAGACTGCACCTGATGACCCAAGCACTTTAGCGACAAAGTCGCCGCGGGTCTGGATCTGTCGATCGACCGCGATGGGAGACATCGGCAGTGTCATCATCACCATTCATGTCTTCATAACTATATCTGTGGATGAATGCATAAAGTGAATGGATACAGATAAGCGAAATCTTTGCAGATTGGACGCGACTTTATGGCCGATATCAGCCCAGAAACTCTAAAACGACGTTTTCTTGCCAGCTACGGGGTCGCGCTTTGCCTTCTCGTGGCTGTGTCCTTGATCGCCCACGTGTTTATCGAACGCGCGCTGGCGGAGGAGCGTCAGGCTGCGAACATGGTCAATCTGAGCGGGGCCCAACGCATGTTAAGCCAGCGCACGCTGGCCCTTGCGCAGGCCTTGAGCCAGCCCGATGGGCGGACCGAGGGCCGCGTTGAGCGTTTGGCCGTCACGCTGAACCGGTTCCAGTCAGCGCATACGGAATTGAGAGCCTACGCATTCAGCCATCCGATGAGCTCGGAATTAACGCAAGCCTTTGAGGCTCGCTTTGCCGGCGCGCAGGGGTTGGATGCATTGGTGTCCGACTTTGTGGCGCTCGCTGAACCAGCAGGAGAGCGGGCCCTTATGTCCAATGAGCTCACGCGGCTGGAAGGCCTCGCCTACGGCCCTGTATTTGAGGGGCTTGATGATGCCGTGAGCCTGTTTCAAGAGGACGCGGAAAGAGGTTTGGCGAGCATTGCTGCGGCTCACATGATCCAGCTTGTCTTGATCATTCTGGTTCTGGTGGGCGAGGCGCTGTTCATTTTCTGGCCGCTCACGCGCAAGCTGGTCTCGTCCATGATGAAGGAAATCCAGGCCCGCAAACAGGCTGAGGACGCGCTGCGGTTGGAAGAAGCGATGAGTGAATCAAAGCAGCGCTTCATTTCCATGGTGCAAGCCGATTATCTCGACCCGCTGGACCGTATCTCAGACAATCTGTCCGATATGAGTGCGGGTGATCGTGCGGCCTGGCCAAGACTGTTGTCTTCCACCAGAAACGAACTCGACACGACCCGCCAGCGTGTTCGCGCGATGGTCAATTTCTTTGATGACTGGCAAGCGAAATTCGGGGATCCCGACACTGAGATAGAGGCTGAGGATGAGGCAAAGCTTGTCGTTGCGTCCTACGCGCAGCGTAAAGAGTATAGCAGAGAGCTTTCCTAGTGCGCTCACGCCTCCTTGGTTCCGCGCACCGTTCCAAGATCCAAAATCTTGAGATTTTGCGACCGCAATGACGCGCCTGCCGACTAGACTTGGTCATCGGGCCCTGCCGAATCAAAGCCGGTGCGGTTTGATCTCAAGATGGGCCTGCGAGCGTAAATGGCTCATTGGTAGCCAGAATTCCGCCCATGTAACCGGCATTGAGACGTTTTTCTGGGCAAGTTTGTCGCAGATGCAAAGATCGCTCACTTTTTAGGTGAAACACCCAGATCGCGAGTGGATGGACTTTCAACAACTCGAAGGTTAGAGGGCAGGTCCAACCCAAACCCGTTGTCAGGTGTTCAGCCTGTCTGTTCGCCTGGTGCAGATGTCGTGGCGGTGCAACGCGTTAGGATATCCGCACGCAGACCGCTAAACCGCAGATCGATTTAAAAATAAATCCGTTTAGTGAGCGCATATCAATTCTTAATTTTGCATTAACCATTCGGTCTCAAACTCAGGTGGCTATATATGCTCATTATACGTGTTCAATTTTATCTGGGGAAGCTGCCATGTTAGCGACAGCCATGCGTTCGGATTTCACTCTGCGCGAGCCAAGCGCGTTGGGAGCTTTGCTCGTTTATGACTGGCGCATGCGCGGTGTGCTCACCGATGCAGAAGTCCTCGATCAGGCGATCGATCAGACCGTGAGCACGGGCGTGCTGCGGCATCTCCAGCGCCTGGGCCAAATTCGCGCTGTTCATGGGGTGCGTGCACAAGGCGGGCGCATGCGCCTTTGGCCGCTTACCGACGTTCTTAAAGCCCAGGCCGTTCTTGATTTACGCGCGGCCACGGGGGCAAGGCTTGCAGCTTGCGTTGACGCATTTGCGCAATGCCCTCAACTGCTGACTGACGTGGTCGAAGATTGGGAGCGCCATGTGGGCAATGCCGAAGACCGGCGCAGTGAAGCGGCGCTGGCGATTCAGTCGGATCAGCTCCTGAGCGATTGCGATGCTCTGATGAAGTTTGCTGAGGCGTCTGTGGAAGCATTTGTGGGGCGCAATAATCTAGGTCAAACCGAGCAGCCGACATTCCTGCTGTGATGTTTTAGACAAGACGGATCACCGCGCTTGGTGATTGCAATCTGACTGAAAACCGGTTGGCATACTCCCTGATATTTGGATTTGGGAGGCTGACCGATACATGTCCAACATTCGCTTTGATGGCCGGGTGGCCATTGTGACCGGTGCTGGTGCGGGCCTTGGCCGCAGCCATGCATTGGAACTGGCTCGGCGCGGGGCCAGGGTGGTCGTCAACGATCTAGGCGGCAGCGTCGATGGCTCCGGCGCTTCGGCTTCGGCCGCCGAGGCGGTGGCCGATGAGATTCGCGCCGCGGGCGGTGAAGCGATTGCCCATGGGGCGAATGTCACCAAAGCCGACGATGTCGCTGACATGGTCGGTCAGGCGTTGAAAGCGTGGGGCAAGGTCGACATCCTGGTCAATAATGCTGGGATTCTGCGCGATAAGAGCTTTGCAAAGATGTCGCTGGAAGATTTCCAGCTGGTCCTAGACGTTCATCTGACAGGCTCGGTCATCTGCACAAAGGCCGTCTGGGAGCCCATGCGTGAGGCGCAGTATGGCCGCGTGGTGATGACCAGCTCTTCATCGGGGATCTACGGCAATTTTGGCCAGGCCAATTATGGCGCGGCGAAGATGGGTGTCGTGGGCCTGATGAATGTGCTGCACCTGGAAGGGCGCAAGAACAACATCAAGGTCAATGCGCTGGCCCCGACTGCCCACACGCGCATGACTGAAGGTCTGATCCCCGAGCCTGCGCTCGAATTGATGACACCGGAAAGCGTCACCGCAGGGCTTATTGTTCTCGCGTCGGAACAGGCACCCGAACGCACGATCCTGGCGGCTGGGGCAGGGGGCTATGCTGCAACGCGGATCTACGAGACGCCCGGCATTTATCTGCCGCCCGAAGAGCAGACAGCAGAGAATGTCTTGGCTAATCTGGACAAGATCACCGCCGCAGACGGCCAGGAGCTCTATGAAGAAGGCTCCAGCCAAACCTTTAAATTCCTCAAATATGCAGCCGCCCATTTCGACCTGACCCTGGGCTAGGCCACTCACCCCTCAACCGGTTCTTCCAAAAAGGAGCTTCCCCATGCGTGAAGCGCTTATCGTCTCCACCGCCCGCACCCCGATCGGCAAGGCTTATCGTGGTGCTTTCAATGATACCCAGGCCCAGGCGCTGGGGGGCCATGCCATCAAGCATGCCGTCGAGCGTTCCAAGGTCGATCCCGCTGAGATCGATGATGTGATCATGGGGGCGGCCATGCAGCAGGGCTCGACCTTCCAGAATACCGCACGTCAGTGCGCGATCCGCGCTGGCCTGCCGACCGCAGTATCCGGCATGACCGTCGACCGCCAGTGTGCGTCTGGCATGATGGCCATCGCGACCGCGGCCAAACAGATCATCTCTGACGGAATGACGGTGGCTGTGGGCGGTGGTTTGGAATCCATCTCGCTGGTTCAGAATGAGCATATGAATATCCACAAGGCCTTCGACCCGTGGATCAATGAGCACCGCCCAGATCTCTACATGTCGATGCTGGAGACCGCCGAAGTGGTGGCTGAGCGTTATGGGGTCAGCCGCGAGGCCCAGGACGAGTACGCGCTTCAATCTCAGCAGCGGACCGCTGCGGCTCAGGCCGCTGGCAAATTCGATGATGAGATCGTCCCGCTGCCGAGCGTCCAGCTCGTCAAGGACAGGGCCACCGGCGAGATTTCCTCCCATGAGGTGACACTGGAAAAGGACGAAGGCAATCGGCCATCCACAACGCTTGAAAACCTGCAGGGCCTGAACCCGGTCTTCGCCAATGGCATGGCCATCAAGGAAGGCAAATTCATCACCGCTGGTAACGCCTCCCAACTGTCGGACGGGGCCTCGGCCTCCGTTCTCATGGAAGCGAAAGAAGCCGAGAAGCGTGGCTTGGAACCGTTGGGGGCGTATCGCGGGATTGCTGTGGCCGGCCTTGATCCCGATGAAATGGGCATTGGTCCGATCCACGCCGTCCCGAAGCTTCTGAAAGCCAACGGTCTGACCATGGACGATATCGGTCTGTGGGAACTCAATGAGGCCTTCGCAGTGCAGGTCCTCTACTGCCGCGACACGCTCGGCATCCCGAATGAGAATCTCAACGTCAATGGTGGCGCGATCTCGGTGGGCCATCCCTATGGCATGAGCGGGGCCCGCATGGTCGGCCATGCCCTGATCGAGGGTAAGCGCCGCGGTGTAAAATATGTCGTGTCCACCATGTGTATCGGTGGCGGCATGGGCGCTGCGGGTCTGTTTGAAGTGCTGTAGGTATATCTTCCCCAAAGGTTGAAAAGGCGGCGGGAAATCCCGCCGCCTTTTTCCTTGGTCGGGGTTCTAGCCTGTGTAAAAGGCGTTGTATCCGAACGCGGAATCGATCACCGCACCGGAAATGGCTCCGCCCCCGGGCCCGGCCAAAAACAGGGCCGCGTCGGCGATATCAGCAGGATCCATCACCGGCTTGTCGCCAAGCGGCAGCAACGGCGCGATCATGGCATCTTGCTGTTCGATCGTTTCAACGCCCATGGAACGGCGCTGGGCAACTGAGCGATACATCGGTGTGTCGACCGGGCCAGGCGCTATTGCGTTGGCGGTGATGTGGTCGGGTCCGAGCTCGATTGCAGCCTGTTTGGTCAGGCCAATCACGGCCCATTTTGATGAGGTATAGGCCCCGTTCCCAGGTACGCCTTGCCGACCGCCAATTGAGCTGAGCGAAATCAGACGGCCACCCCCACGGCGTCTCAGGGCTGGGATCGCAGCTTTGAAGGTATTGAAGACGCCGTGAAGATTGATGTCATAGACGCTCTTCCAGTCCATCTCGGTGCCGTCGGCAAAGCCATGCCAGCGCACATAGCCGGCATTGGCGACCACAATGTCCAGGCCGCCGAACCGGGATTCAGCTTGCGCCACCGCCTCGTCGAGCTGACTGGGAGACCTGACGTCTGCTGTGACTTTCAGGACATTCGGCGTGACATTGCGAACCGCCTGGTAGGCGGCCTCAAATTCCTCGGCGTTGGCGATGCGAAATCCGTCAACCGCCGGGACCGCCTCTGGATCGGCCAGGTCCAGCATCACGACTGAGGCCCCGGCTGCGGCATATGCTTTCGAGATTGCCAGGCCGATGCCTCGGGCCGCTCCGGTCACGAGTGCGACTTTTCCTGACAGACTGGCCAATCCGGCTGAGCCGTCCTGGTCAGCTGCCGCCGTTGAAGCGAAGGTGGCCCCGGCCGCACCAGCAGCGGCGGCTCCGGTGAGCAGGTGGCGGCGATTGAGTTGCGTGTCGCGGGTCATGTCCTTGTCCTTATTTCTGGTGTTGGCTGTTCGTCGTGAAATAAGGATGACCTCAGGAGCGGTGTTCGATAAGGTGCATATATCGATATCTAATAGTTAGCTGAGCTTAACAATGAAGCGGGGTGACATCGACGGAATCTTGCCGTTCCTGGCCGTCGTGGAGGCGGGCAGTTTTCGCGCGGCGGCGAGCCAGCTCGGCGTCTCGCCTTCGGCGGTGAGTCAGGCGGTCAAAGCCCTGGAGGGGCGGTTAGGCGTACCGCTGCTAACCCGCACCACGCGCAGCCTTGGCCTGACCGAGGCCGGCGCTCAATTCGCAGCCAGGTGCCGGCCGGCCCTTGCGGAGCTTGGAGATGCACTTGAAGGCGTGCGCGACTTCGGTGAAGAGCCGACGGGACTTTTACGGATCAACGCACCGCGTATTGCCTGGCCCGTTGTACTCGCGCCCATCCTTGAGCCCTTTCGACGGGCCCACCCGAAGGTGGAGGTGGAGGTTTTTCTCGATGACGGCATTGCAGACATTGCCGCAGACGGGTTTGACGCCGGGATACGCCTTGGCCAGCTGGTGCAGGAGGATATGGTCTCCCGGGCTCTGACCCCAACCTCACGCATGGCAGTCGTCGCGTCACCCGACTATCTGGCGCGCAACGGCACGCCGCGGAGGCCTGCCGACCTGGCGCAGCATGCCTGCCTCAATTTCCGCCGCCCAACGCGCAAGACGCTGTATCACTGGCGCTTTATTGAGGATGGCCGAGAGCTGCGCCTGCCCGTCGAGGGCGGGCTGATTTTTAATGACTCTACGGCCAAGCTTGACGCCGCGCGTGCTGGTTTGGGGCTGGCTTACGAGATTGAGCCGATCGTTCGAGAGGATGTCGAGGCGGGCCAGCTTATCCATGTCCTTCAGCCCTACCTGCCTGAGATTCCAGGGTTTCACATCTATTTCCCCAGCCGGTCTCAAGTGATGTTGAAGCTGCGAGCCTTTATCGACTTTGCCGTTGATGCACTCAGGCGCGACTAGACGCGCCAGGCCTCAATTATCACCCAGGCGATCTGGGTCAGCAGCTCCATCATTGTGCCTAATCGCGCACCGCTGCGTCCATCACTTGGAACACCACGGTGTTGTCGACATAGCGGCCATTCCAGTCATAAGGCTCACCCCAGAGCTCAGCGGCTTTCAGATCGGTTCGTGAGAATGCCGCAAACTGATCCGATCCAGCGCCAAGGGCCCACAAAGGGACCAGGTCATTGGTATGGTTGGGGGACGCCCACTGATAGCCGGGCAGGGTGCCGGCCCCGCGATCCTGAACGGCGATGAAGGCATTGAACGTATCTTCAGCTGGATCAAAGCGCGCCGCGGAAAGCGCTTCACGGCTACGATCGGTGGCGACAGGACCGCCGACGCTGTTGGTCCACGTGCCTTCGCCCCATATGCCGCCACACTCGTGATCAGAGGTGATGATCAGCAGTGTCTCATCCCAGCTGGAATGGGTTTCCACCCATTCAATGACGGCATCAACCGCTGCATTGAAGTCGATCTGTTCTTCAATAAAGCGCTCCATATTATTGCCGTGCCCCATCCAGTCCACGGCACCGCCTTCGATCATGACGAAGAAACCGTCGTCGTTCTGAGCCAGCACGTTCAGAGCGCCAACACTCATGGTGGCAAGGTCGGGCACGTCCGCATTGAAGGCCATGCCAGAGGCGGTGTCGTCCTGATCCAAGCCCTGACGGTTGGCCTGTAGGGTTGAGCCGGAGCGCGCAATGCCAACCACCCGCTCAGGGATGTCGCGGCCTTCGGCCAAGGCTTCGAAATCAACTCTGGCGTCGATGAAGTCAAAACCATTGAGACCGCTCGCATCTTGCATTGCGGCAAAGGTCTCTTCGCCGCCCAGATAACGGTAATCGATGTCCTCACCAGTGACCGCGTCGCCGCTATTGCCATAGAGCGGGTGGCCGGCACCCATGATGACATCCAGATCGCTGGCGACCATCTCATTGAAGATCTCGACATAGTTGTTGCGCGAGACATTGTGCGCGATGACCGCCGCCGGGGTGGCGTGGGACACCATGACCGAGGACACCGCGCCGGCGGACAAGCCTTCCTCCATCGCAATCTCGGCAATGGTGGCGAACTCCTCACTGGCCGACCAGTCCATGTTGACCCGGCCAACAGCAGTTTTGCGTCCGCTCAGGAGCGCGGTGCCCGCCGCTGCGCTATCGGTGTAGGAGGTGTAGCGCTGCTCGACGGGCGCAAAATCATTGAGCATTGCGTTTTCAAACCGGGCCCAGCGGGTGCTGGGGTCATAGAGCTGCTCGACGGCCCCAGCAGCGGTGGCAGGGTCGGTTCCCAGCGGAAGCACATTGCCGTCTTGGTCAACGAGGTTAAGCGCGGTGTGTGCGAGGCCGTAAACGACCGGCTCGGTGCCGTCCGGGCGGGTGACCTGATAGGATTGCTCACCGGCCAAGCCTTGATAATAGTCCGCGGCCAGCCAGCCATTAAACCCAATGCCATCAGAGACCATCAGGATGACGTGTTTCGGTTGAACGTTGGTGTTCACCTCAACGGAGATGCGGTCGGCCGGTACATCAACAATCAGACAGCCGGTAAGCGCGATGCTGGCGACGCCAGCCGTCAGGACGGTGAAGAGGGAGCGGGCCATGGCAGGAACCTCAAAGAATGGCAGACATCTTGCGCGCACACTTAGCCCGTCCCGGTGACGGTTCAAACCGGCAACACAGAAAAAACCCTGGGCGATGCACGCCCGGGGTCAGATAAGTCAGATTGGTCTTCGATCGCCTAGCCAGTGTATTGTCGACGTGGAACGGCTGGCATGATCGGAACGTGTGATCTCTAATAGCCGGGCACTGCCATACACAGATAGGACAACTTGATCACATTCGAGTGCGCTCCGCGCACACGAACGCTGCCTGTTATCTTGACCTGATTGCCGCTAGTATTTGTCGCGGTGTTGAACACTGCGAACCTTTTCATACCCTGTGCATCCGATCGATCATCGAATTCGATTTCTGCAAGATTTACGATTGCAATTGCACTTCCAACATTGAATTTGAAATCTTCGACTATTTTCCAGTCGACTATGTCATCATACGAATGGGTTTCTAAATCCTTCAATTCAACGGTTCCGGCCCTTGCGAAGAACAACTCGTTCACTTCTAATTCTTGGAAATCATTCATCTTACACTCCAGAGCGATATTACCCACCCCATAACTACCACAGGTTTATATCCTTTCCCCAGAGAAAAGTTGTCATGAAGCGAACTCGACGGCGATCATGCCCAACCTAGTCCGTTCTGATTCATCTGAGTGGGCCCTTGGTAGCCAATCCAGTTTGTGCATGGGAAAGGAGAAACTGCGAGGAGAGGCGCGGATTCCCAACCATTTCTATGGTCCACTTGGCTTAACCAGGATGTGCTTCGACTAATAAAAAACCCCGGGCGATGCACGCCCGGGGTCAGATAAGTCAAATTGGTTTTCGACCGCTTACCAGATGCGCACGCGCTGGTCTGGTGGTAGGTAGAGCTCATGCTCTTCGGTAATGCCGAAGGCGTCATACCAGGCGTCGAGATTGCGCACGACGCCATTGATGCGGTAGCGCGGCGGCGAGTGCGGCCCGCGCACCAGCTGACCGCGCAGCGCATCATCGGTGTACAGATTCCGCCAGACCTGAGCCCAAGCCAGGAAGAAGCGCTGGTCGCCGGTAAAGCCATCAATCACAGGCGCTTCACCGCCATAGACTTCGTCGACATATTCACGCCAGGCGGTATAGGCCATCTGCAGGCCGCCCAGATCACCGATATTCTCGCCCATCGACAAGCGCCCAGAGACGCACTGATCATCGATTGGGCAATAGGTATCGTACTGGGCTCCCAGCATGGCGGCGCGTTCCATGAAGCGCTCATTGGTGGCATCGGTCCACCACATGCGCAGACGGCCTTCAGCGTCATAGCGACGGCCATTATCGTCAAAGCCGTGGCCGATCTCGTGACCGATCACCCCACCAATGGCTCCGAAATTCATCGCAGGATCGGCATTCGGGTCGAAGAACGGAGCCTGCAGAATGCCAGCGGGGAAGGTGATCTGGTTCTGCAGCGGATTATAGCTCGCATTGACGATTTGCGGCGGCCAGGTCCATTCGCGTGGGTCCACCTCCGAGTAGAGGTCTTCCAGCTGATCCGCCCAGCCCTTTTCGGCCATGCGAATGCGGTTGCCGAAATAATCATCCTCAGCCAGAACCAGGCCGTCATATTCGGTCCAGATCTCCGGATAGCCGATGCGCGGCTCGAAGGTGGACAGCTTAGTCAGCGCTTCGGCGCGCGTCTCATCGTCCATCCATTCCAGATTCTCCAAACGGCCACGGAAGGCGACCGTCAGGCGTTGGACCAGATCATCCATTAAATCCTTGGATGTCGGCGGGAAGTGGCGATCGACATAGATCTGACCCACAGCGTGGCCGAGGGCCCCGCCCACCAGGTTCACGCCGCGGCGGTCGCGCGGGCGCTGTTCCGCCTGACCCCGCAAGGTCTGACCGAAGAAGCCGAAGCTGGCTTCATCAAAGGCGGCCGGCAGCCAGCTGGCGCGACTAGAGATGAAGTGGAAGGTCATCCACGATTTGATTGTCTCGATATCGGTGTTCGTGAACAGCTCCGAGGTTCCCGAAATGGCGGTCGGCTGAACCACGATCAGGCGGTCCACATTAATACCCATCGAAGCCATGCCCTGAGACATGTTCAGGTTCGGGGCCAGCGCATCCAGCTCGGCCGGGCTCATCGGATTATAGGTGAGCGTGACGTCACGGCTGTCCTCGCGGGTCCAGTGGACGTCGGCCAGCTGGGTTTCAAAGTCGAGGATGGCTTGAGCGGCTTCGCTGCCACCGCTTATGCCGGCCAGATCAAAGATCTGAGCGATATAGGCCAGATAGGCCTGGCGGTATTCGGCGAAACGCTCCGACTCGTCGAGATAATAATCCCGGTTGCCCATGCCCAGACCGCCTTGGAACAGGCGCATCACGTTCACGGTGGGATCATCCGGGTCCGCCCAGATGCCAATGCCAAAGGGCGATTGGTGGTGGACGCTGGCAAACAGGGCCGCAGCATCGTCATGGGTTTCGACCGCCGCGATCTCGGCCAGGAAAGGCTCGAGGCCGGCGGTACCCGCCGCTTCGATGGCGTCGGCGTTCATCCAGCTGGAGTATAGCGCGCCAACCAGTTGCGAATTCGAGCCCGGTTCGCCGCCTTCGGCCATGGCGTCGGCAATGATGGCCTGAACGTGCTCTTCAGCTTCTTCAGCCAGAATGGAGAAGGTGCCGTAGCGTGAGCGATCCGATGGCAGCTCGGTGTCAACCAGCCACGTACCGTTGGCAAATCTGTTAAAGTCGTCACCTGGGTGGACGTTCGAATCCATGCCTGCCACGTCCATGCCGAACGACCCGTAGCGCGGTTCAGCGGTTGGTGCGGCCGCAGTTTCCACAGCCGCTGGTGCGGCATTAGTGTCTTCGGAAGGTGCATCTGCCGGTGGCGCACAGGATGCAAGTGTCAGCGCAGCAAGTCCGGCGCATGACATCAATAACTGTTTCATCTGGTCTACTCCCCATAAACAGCGATACCCCTGTGCCGGTTGGTCCCGACATCAGAGGCTTAGAGTTTGGCCGGGCGAACCGTCGCCGCACCGGACCGGATTTGGCAAGTCTGCTCGTCAGCACACTTGCAGTGAAAAAATACGGCGCAGGGCGACAGGCCCTGCGCCGCGTAAGAGGTTGGCTCTACTCTGCAGGCCCTGGTGTGGGTCTGCCAAGCGGAGAGGGTGAAGGATCGGTGTCCGGACCGTCTTCCTCCGGCGGGACCCAACCTTCAGGATGACCCACGTCAATGGCGTCATCGCCGCTTTCGTGGCCTGAATAGGTCGAGCCGATCATCGGATGCCACTGGCCGGTCCACATGGACAGGATGAGGCGGCGGATATCCACCCCGATGGCATACAGCGCCGGGACCAGCAGCAGGGTCAGGAACAGGGCGAACACCACAGCAAAGCCCAATGAGATCACCATTGGCTTCAGGAACTGGGCCGAGGTGGACCGTTCGGCGATCATTGGCAGGACGCCGATGAAGGTGGTCACCGTGGTCAACAAGATCGGGCGGAAACGCTGCACACCCGCATCCACCAAAGCCTGGAAGGCTCCGACACCGCGTTCGCGCAGCCGGTTCACGAAGTCCACCAGCACCAGGTTGTCGTTGATCACGATCCCGGCCGCAGCGCCCATTCCGAAGAAGGAGAACAGGGCCAGGGGTACACCCAGAAGGAAATGTCCGAAGACCGCACCGGCAAAGGCAAACCAGATCGCCGACATGATGGCGATCGGCTGCCAGTAGGAGCGGAAGGCAATCGCCAGCAGGACGTACATCATGCCGAACATGGTCAGCTGAAGGCCCATGATTTCCTGCAGGAATTCCTGCTGGCCTTCGGCTTCACCAATCGCCCCGGTCGAGATACCCGGATAGCGTTCACGCCATTCCGGGAAGAAGTTCTCTTCCAGGTCCTCGCGGATGGAGTCCGCCGCATCGCGGTCCGACAGCTCTGCACTGACAGTCACGGTGCGTTGGCGCTCACGACGGTTGATCCGGTTGATACCCGGTGCGAACCGCGCTTCTGCGACAGAGGACAGCGGAACTTCGCGGCCATCTGCAGTTCGGATGCGCAGATTATTCACCGCATCCAGGCTGTTCCGGGCTTCACGCGGGTAGCGCACCATCACCCGGACGTCTTCGCCGCCCCGCGGCAGGCGCTGGACTTCTTCACCGTAGAAGGCTTGGCGCATCTGACGGGTGACGTCAGCCAGCGTCAGGCCCAGGGCCTGGGCGTCTGGACGCAGGGTGAGCTGGAGCTCATCGGCAGAGGACTGGAGATTGTCCACGATGTCGTAGGCCGTCTCATAAGTCCGCAGATAGTCCTGCAGTTCCGCCGAAGCCGCTCGCAGCACGTCCAGATCCGGGTGATTGATCGCAAACTGGATGGCAGGGCCATTGTCATTGATCGTGGCGTCAAAGCGGATCTCTTCGGCATCTGGGATTGGGCCCAGGGCTTCACGGATGCGCTGGGCGACATCAGCCGTCGGTGTGCGACCGGGGCGGATTTCCGGGGGAGCGATGTTGATCCAAGCCCGCACCGAGCCATCCGTGGCCAGGGTTGAGCGGCTTTGGATCATATCAATCTCGCCTGGAAACTCTTCGCGATACTCTTCCTGGATCCGCAGTTCGGCTTCATCCAGGCGTGCCCGAATGTCGTCGGTGCGGGCCCAGGGCGTACCTTCGGCCAGCTGGATATTCACCCGGATCAGATCGCTTTCGATCTGCGGCATGAAGGAAAACCCAACCCGGCCCGTGCTCATCAGCAGGACGGCCACGAAGAACATGCCCAGGAAGGACACCAGCGTCGCGTAGCGCTGCTTAATCGCAAAGCTCAGGATTGGCGCGTACACCACCCGTGCAAAGGTCAGCAGGCTATTGGCCAACATGGACTGGAAGCGCACGAACGGGCCAAAGAACCCACCGGTTTTCTGCGGGCCGATATGGGCCAGGTGAGCCGGCAGGATCAGGAGGGCCTCGATCAGCGAGAAGACCAGGGCTGCGATCACCACCAGAGAGATCTGAGCGGTGAACTGAACGGTTGGGCCGGTCAAAAGCATCCATGGGGCGAATGCCATCATGGTCGTGATCACGGCGAAGATAACCGGCTTGGCCACCATCTGCGTACCGACCACGGCGGCCGTGATCCCGTGCTCTCCACGTTCAACGCGGGCGTGGATATTCTCTCCCACGATGATCGCGTCATCGACCACCACCCCAATCACGATCAGGAAGGCAAACAGCGACAGGAAGTTCAGTGTGACCCCCATCAGCGGCAAGAGCATGAAAGCTCCGGCGAAGGCCGTCGCGATACCAATGGTCACCCAAAAGGCCACGATCGGACGCAGGAACAGCACCAGAATGCCGAGCACCAGCGCCAAACCCAGAAGGGCGGAGCTACCAATGACGGTCAGCTGGGAGTTGAATTGGTCAGCGCCATCCCACCATTCCGACAGGCGGACCGTGGAGGGCAGTTCCTCGTTCTTTTCAGCGGCATAAGCCTTCAGCGCGTTCGACACGTCGATGATGTCGGAGTTGCCCGTCGAGCGCACGGCAATAATGACCATTTGCTCGCCATTGAAGGTGGCATTGAGATTGAAGTCGGACAGCCCGTCATAGACGGTTGCGACGTCGCCCACCGTGACGACACCACCACCAGCTGTCTGGCGCACGATGATGTTTTCAAAGTCGGCTGCCGTATCGGCAAGCTCGCGGGCCGTGATACGCACATCACCCACTTCAGAGCGGACCGAACCGGCTGAGGTATTCATCGACGAGTTTGAGATGGCGCGAGAGATGTCGGAGAAAGTCACGCCATAGCGGCGCATGGCTTCCTCAGAGACCTCGATAGACACTTCTTCGGACAGGGTACCCATCATGTCGACCAGCGACACATCGGGAATTGTCGAAGCGATTTCGTTGCGAATCTCGCGTGCAATCCGCTGAAGGTCACGCCGCGGGATTTCACCATGCAGGGCGAAACCGGCGATCTGGTCAGAGTTCTGCCACCGGAAAACCTGAGGTCGGAACGCGGCCCGAGGCAGGTTATTGATGGAATCCACCCGCAGCTTGATCTCATTGACGAATTCGTTCGCGTCGAGCACCGGTTCGCCGGAAATCCAAACCGTGCCGCTGCCTTCACGGGCGGCGGCGGTCAGTTCGTCGACGCCGTCAAGGTCAGAGATCGCCTCTTCGATGCGCACGATAATCTGTTCTTCAATCTCCTGGGGCGACGCGCCCGGCCAGGACACGCTGACCGAGGCCCCTGGGAATACAGCACCGGGGTTGTTCTCGCGCTGCATGGAGGCGAAGCCGACCACACCGCCGATCAGGGCGATAATCATCAGCAGGTTGGCGGCTACGGAGTTCTTGGCCCACCAGGCCAGGATTCCGCGGTGCTCTTGTTCATCTGGACGTTGGACCATTTTGGTCTCTCCTGTGTCTCAGGTCGCACTCTTAGCGAGTGCGCGCCCCTGCGGTTTGTGACGCGACGGCTTCAACGTCGTCTTCAGCGTCCGCATTGTCTTCCTCGGGCTCAGGATCGAGCGGCTCGCCGTCCGGCCCCAGGGCCCGGATCAGCATACCGGTGGCTGCGCCGCGCAGCGGCGAAGTCACAACGCGCTCACCCGCGGTCACGCCGGAGGTGATGATCACGCGCTCAGAATTGGAGTCCGCCACGGTCACCTCACGCACTGACAGCGTGCCGTCGAGCTCAGCGACAAAGACTTGCGATGCACCGCGCAGCGCGCTCCGCGGCAACGCGTAGGCATAATCAATGGACCGTCCCTGGATCTCAGCATTGACGAACAGACCGATTGCCAGCGGCGCGCCGGTCGCCTGGGCTGCAGCCCCGTAAGGATCATCGACTTCCACGATCGCGCTCATGGTGCGGGTTTGCGGATCAATGGCGCTATCGGTGCGCACAACGCGACCTTCCCAAACATGTTCCTGACCGGCCAATGAGGCAGACAGGCGCACCACTGGGCCAAGGTCTTGGCCATTCGCCTGGAAGGCCAGCGGCATGGCCAGCGTGGCCAGTTCGGTATTGGTCAGCGGCAGGCGGATTTCCACGCGGTCAGTGGAAAACACCCGTCCCACGCGGGCCCCTGGGCCGACAAACTGACCGACGTCAGCAGCCTTCGCACGGACACGCCCGTCAAACGGCGCGGAGATGCGCGTGCGCGACAGGTTCAACCGCGCTTCAGCAAGGCTGGCTTCGGCAGCGGCCAGTTGAGCCTGGGCTTCGGCCATTTGCGGTTCGCGCAGGGTCAACGCACTGGCTTCGCCGTCGCCAAGCGCTTCCCATTCCTCGCGGGCGAGGTCCGCTTCGGCTTGTTCGCGGATCAATTGCTGGCGGCGTTGCGCGACCAGAGCCGAAGCGCGGGTTACCGCAAGGCGATAATCGGCGTCTTCCAATTGAACCAGCGTCTCGCCGGCTTCAAAAAAGCCGCCATTGACGAAGTTGGGGTTCACATAAGTGATGCGCCCCGAGACCTGGGTGACCAGATCGATTTCCGTGAGTGGGGCGACTTCACCTTGTGTGCGAACTGCGAGCTGGATGGGTGTTGGCTCGGCGTTGGCGACAAAGACGGCTGTCGGGCGGGCCACCACTTCTGCGCGCTCTGGCTCAGCGGCCGTTGCTAACAAGACTGTGGCGGTTCCGCCGATGACCCCGACGACCCCGAAAAGGATGACGATGCTTAAGATGATACGTCCGAAATTCATGACCAACCTCTGATATTTTTTGTCCCTGACCGGTTTGTCCGGCTCTTCCCTTGTTATTCGGCGTTCGGCGCAATGCCGCCGCCAGCTGCGAAATCGCCCGCAATTGCCAAATGCAGAGCGATGCGATTGTCCACGCGGTCTCCCCGCGCGGTAATCAATTGAGCGTTTGCATTGATCAGACGCGACTGGGCGTCGATCAGTTCAAAAATCGTTGCGACACCAGAGGCGTACTGGCGTTCCACCAGCTCTAGAGCCTCTTCGGCTTCATTGACGGCGGTGGTGAGGGCGCTTACGCGCTCGGCCAAGCGTGCGTCGGCGTCGATTGCGTTTTCTGTCTCACGCAGCGCCGTCAGCGCGGTCTCGACATATTGAGCCGCCAAGCGGCGCGCATTGGCTTCCGTGCGATCGCGCTCGGCGCGCAACGCACCCCCGCGGAAAATCGGAGCTGCTAGATTGGCTGCAACCGTGGTGACTAGCCCGTCCAGATCGAACGCGTCTTCCAGCGTCGTACCGCCATCACCGGTCGACGCGGATAGGCTCAGGCTGGGATAGAGCGCCTTGCGCGCGGCTTCGGCGGAGAAGCCCGCAGCGGCAACGCGCGCTGCGGCGGCTGTCAGATCCGGGCGGCGTTCAAACAAGGCTTCTGGTGATCCAGGGTTTGGGACCGCGTTGAGTTCAGGCAAGCCAACATCGCCGGCGATCGCACCGGCTGGATAATTGCCCAGGAAAGTTTCTAAGGAGCGCGCAGCCGAGGCTTCGACCTGTTCGCGTGTTGCCAGGCTGGCTTGGCTGGAGGCCAGCGCGGAGCGGGCGGTTCGCACATCAGAAGAACGCGAAACACCTCGATTAAACCGGCGCACAACAATCTCAAGCTGGCGGGTCCGCGTTGCCACGTCCTGACGGGCCAGTTCGGTCTGAAGGGCGGCTTCATTCAGCGCATACCAGGCACGGGCAGTGGAAGCCGCAATCGTCAAACGTGCGCCATACCAGTCTGCCCGCGCTGCTTCCGCGCTGAGGGCTCCGGAGCGGGCATTGTCCGAGAGGCGGCCCCAAATATCGGCCTGCCAGGCTGCATCCAGACCGAGGGAATAAGAGGTGCCTGCGCTCGCGCCTCCATCGCGCTCTGTAACGCCAAGGCCGGCGTCTAGCGTGGGCAGGCGACCTGCATTGGATGAGCGGGCGCTGGCTTCAGCGGCGTCCAGGCTTGCGCGGGCAGCCAGGATTGTCGGATTCGCCTCAAGCGCCTCAGCCACCAATAACTGCAGACGCGCATCGCTAAAACCGGCGACCCAATCAGATGCGGACGGGCCGGTTTCAGCACTCAGCGCGGTGTAGCCGATCGGCGTGTCGATGGGGGCAGTCACCTCGAGCGAGGGGGTCGGGGTGCAGGCCGCGACACAAATCACGGCAATGAAAGGCGAAACTCTGCGAAGCACGTCCATACGCTCCAATCGAATGGTTCAAGAATGACCGCAACCTACTGGGGGCTTCTTGAAAGTCAATCAAAACTTATCGAAAAACGACAAATTTTTCTCGAATTACGAAAAGTTCATGGGCCGGTCGGGTCTGTGTAACCTTCCATAACGAGGTGCGGTCTGCCTCGCATAGGAGTAAGGATGCAGGACAGACCTCAACTGGATGCAGGGTGCAAAAGGTTATGTTTGGTTGACAGTCCCGGTGAGCCGCGTGAAGACGCGGGTTACAACCGGCCTGTCACAATGGCATGGTAGGAAAGACCATGGACCGCGACCGCCAAAACCAGCCTCAAGGGCAAGCTGCGGGAGAGCCACGTCGGCGCGATGTCGTGCTAATGGCGTTGCTTGGAATCGCGGTGCTCGCGGTCCTGGCCTTTAGCGGTGAGTTGTCAGCGCCCGCCTTCCTTGCTGGTGCTCTCGCTCTGGCGGCGCTGGGCGTGGTGTATTTCCTCATCGCGGCGAGCGGTTCTGACCCAAGCCCGATGCCGCAGATCGCTCCAGTGCGTCATGAGGCCGTCCCCCAGACCAGTGAAATCCTGGTCGAGCGATTGCCGATCCCAGTGCTGCTCATCGGACCGGGAGGGCGGATTGAGCGGGCCAACCCAGCCGCCAGAGCTTTCCTGGGGCTTGGTGCTGAGCGCGGGCTCCTGTCGACGGTCCTGCGCCAGCCTCGTGTTCTGGAAGCTGTCAGCGTGGCTTTGCGGGGCGAACGCGGAGCGACCGTGGAATACTCAACCGTGGCTCCGCTGGAGAGCCATGTGCGTGCCTTCATTGAACCGATCCGGCTGGATGTCACTGGACCTATGCCCTTCCGGGCTATGATGGTCCTGGCAGACGACACCTCTTCAAAACGGGCCGAACGGATGCGGGCAGACTTCCTGGCCAATGCGAGCCACGAATTGCGCACACCGCTCGCGTCTCTTTCAGGCTTTATCGAGACACTCAATGGTCCCGCTCGGGATGATGAAGAAGCGCGCGAGCGTTTCTTGGGAATTATGCAGGTGCAGACAGATCGCATGCGCCGATTGATCAATGATCTGCTGTCGTTGTCGCGCGTGGAGATGAATGAGCATGTTCCACCCACGGGCGATGTTGATCTCAGCCTATTGGTTCAAGAAGTCGTAGAATCGCTGTCGCCCGTGGCTTTGCGACGCTCCATTAAGCTGTCCATTGGGCAATGTGACACCAAGACGGTCGTCCGCGGTGATCGCGACCAGCTGTTTGAGGTCGTGGAGAATCTGCTCGGCAATGCCATCAAGTATTCCAGCGACGAGGCGGAGGTCTGTGTCTGTGTCTATCATGATCGGACCCGGGACTCCGCGGAGCAGGCCCACGAACGCCTGACACCTGATTCGGGCCGATTGACGCTGACATCACCGGTGCTCGATGCGGACCAACGCTATGGCGTCGTTCGGGTGCGCGATGCCGGGGCCGGTATTGAGCGGCGCTTTCTGCCCCGGCTTGCGGAACGCTTTTTTCGCGTTGACGGACAGAAGAGTGGCCCAAGGTCTGGGACGGGCCTGGGCCTCGCCATCGTGAAGCATATCGTCAATCGGCACCGCGGCGGATTCTCGGTTGAAAGCGCGCCTGGCATTGGCACAGTTTTTTCTGTCTTTTTCCCCGTATCGGACAGCGGGGCTGAGGCCAATTCAACAGTTGAATCGAAGGTTGCAACCAGCACCGACGCATGAGGGCGGTTACGCCAAGCCCGGCGTGTTACAAAACTGTCGTAAAGCTGTCATATAGGGGTGACTGATCCGGCGCAGTTTCCGGCCCGTTCATTCGGGGTAACCCGATGGAGCAATCGGACCTGGCTCATCCGCTGGAGCACTTATGCAGATTACGGTTATCGTCGCGCTCGCCTTGCTGGTGCTGACGGCGATCGGCTTTTTAGTCGGTCGCCGCCGAGCCACGCGGGTTGCGTCGGGTCAACCATCGGCGCTGCATTCTCTGCCGAGCTATTACGGATACTATATTGCGATCTGGACCGGGCTTCCGGCGCTGACCTTGTTGTTCGCGTATGGCAGCTTCGGTTCATCTCTGGTCAACATCCTGACAATGGGGGAGCTGGAACGCGAAGCCGCCCCTCTCATCAGGGCCTATGAAGCCGATCTAAGCGAAAGTCCGGACTACCAGACTCTCAACGAGGCGCTTGGGCAGATTGAGACCGAGATTGAGGCGACCCGCAATGCGTTGGAGCAGGCCAGGCAGGCGCGCGGGCCCGTGGATGGGTATCAGCGCGATTTGGGCGAGTTGACGCTGGATCGCAATGACGTGTCCGATGCCATAGAAAATCTGCGCGAGCAGATCGCCTTCGCCGTGGCAGCGCGGGCTCCAGATAGCGTAGCGGGACATCGCGCCCGGGCTGGATTTGAGTACTGGCGCGCCCGGCCGGACCGCCGGGATCTTTTCATTGCGGATGCCAGGGCCATCGCGTTTCAGGAGGGCTTTCCCAGTCGTGTAACGCCGACCTTAAACGCGGCG
Organism: Oceanicaulis sp.; assembly: GCA_028280165.1. Classification (GTDB taxonomy): domain Bacteria; phylum Pseudomonadota; class Alphaproteobacteria; order Caulobacterales; family Maricaulaceae; genus Oceanicaulis. The sequence continues at coordinate 30,374 of JANQMI010000234.1, forward strand.
GGTGCGGCCATGGTCCCGTGGGAGTCCTTGTTTCGTTGGTCGTTTGCCGGCGCAGCGCTTGCACTGGCGGTTGGTGGATTGACCTGGGCGCGTGGCCAAGTCTCTGCCGGCTTTAGGGCGCGCAATCGGGTTGAGGGCGTAATCTCCATCGTCCTGTTTGCCACGTCGGTGATCGCCATCTTAACGACGCTCGGCATCGTCCTGTCGTTGGTCTTTGAATCGATCCGCTTCTTTGCGGCCATCGAATGGCGCATTCATGAATTCCTGTTTGGCCTGCAATGGAGCCCGCAAATTGGTATCCGCGCCGATCAGGTGGGACAGACCGGCGCGTTTGGCGCGGTCCCCTTGTTCGCCGGCACCGCGCTGATCACGGTGATCGCCATGTGTGTGGCGGTGCCCGTCGGCCTGTTTTCGGCGATCTATCTGTCAGAATACGCCAGTCCGAAATTCCGATCGGTCGCTAAGCCGGTCCTAGAAATTCTCGCCGGTGTGCCAACGGTGGTCTACGGCTTTTTCGCGCTTTTGACCGTGGGGCCCTTCCTGCGCGAATTCGCGATCTTTTTGGGCTATGAGGATGCTGTCACCCAAAGCGCGCTTTCGGCCGGCCTGGTCATGGGGGTGATGATCATCCCCTTTGTGTCCTCACTATCTGATGACGTGATCAATGCGGTGCCTCAGTCGCTGCGCGACGGCGCGTATGCCATGGGGGCGACCAAGTCTGAGGCGGTGCGACAGGTCGTGCTGCCAGCCGCTTTGCCGGGCATCGTCGGTGCCATCCTGCTGGCGGTCAGTCGGGCCATCGGTGAGACCATGATCGTCGTCATGGCGGCTGGTCCAGGGGCCAACTTGACGGCCAACCCCCTTGAATCGGTAACCACCATTACCGTTCAGATCGTTATGCTGATTACAGGCGATCAGGAGTTTTCAAGCGCTAAGACGTTGTCTGCCTTCGCGCTGGCGCTCGTCCTGTTCACTCTGACCTTGCTTTTAAACATTGTCGCTTTGCGCGTCGTAGAACGGTTCCGGGAACGCTATGAGTAAAGCGACCAGCATCCGTGACGCGGTTAGTGCGCGCCTGCCACGCCGGCACAGGGCGGAACGGCGTTTCCAGGCCTATGGCCTGGCGGCCATCGTTATGGCGGTGATTTTTCTCGCCTTCCTGGTCGGTTCGATCATTATTCAATCGGTACCCGCCTTCACCGCGCACCGATTGACCCTGCCTGTCATGCTGACTGAGGATCTGGTCGATCCGCGGGGAGATCGCAGCGAGGCTAGCCTGCGCCGTGGCAGCTATAACTCTGCCATGCAAGCGGCGTTGCGTGAGCAATTCCCAGGCATTGAAAGCCGCACCGAACTGCGTGAATTGTTTGGGCTATACAGCGCGATCAACTCAGCCCGCCTGTTGTCTCAGGTGGTGGAGGATCCTGACCTTGTTGGTCAGACGATTGAATTTGAGTTTCCGATTTCCGACGACGCCGATCTGTATCTGAAAGGCCAAACGGTTGATGAACGCCGCGAGGCGGGGCGCGCACCGATTACGCTGACTGTCGACGGTGAAACGGTGACGCTGAGGGGTGATGAGCCTGTTTTTGCGGTGTTTTCAGATCGATTGCGCCAGGCCATGACCCAGCGCGCTGAAGCCGATGAGGCCGAAGCCGCACGCCTTATCGCCACACTCGACCGGATTATTGACCGCGACGAGCGTGAAGTCACAGACGCTCAGATTGAACGCGCGCAACGCCGGGCTGAACGCTTGCGATTGCAGCTCGCCGATGCGTCGGGTCTGCAGTTGGGGCCGCGCGATCCAAGCCTTCTTGTTCGTGCGGGCGAGACGGTGATAGCGATCCGTTCGATTTCCTCCGACGGTCAAACTGCGCAGGGCGAGATCCTATTGCCTGCAGGCCTGGGTCCGCGGCGGGTGAGCGATTGGGTGTTGTGGGAGATTGAGACCCCGGCGGCGACACGGCTCATCACAGACCGCCAAATCGTTTTCACCCGGACTCTGCGTGATCGCGGCCTTGTGCGAAACGGCTTTAACACGCTGCTATTTGTCAACGCCGACAGCCGGGAACCGGAGCTTGCGGGGGTTCGCGGGGCGTTCGTGGGGTCAATCCTGACGATGGTTGTGACCATGCTCCTAGCCGTTCCGATTGGCGTGGGCGCGGCCATCTATCTTGAGGAATTCGCGCCGAAAAACCCGGTGACGGCCTTTATTGAAGTCAACATCAATAACTTGGCCGCTGTGCCGTCCATCGTGTTCGGACTGCTGGGATTGGCGGTATATATCAACATCTTCGGTCTACCGCGATCGACCCCTCTGGTGGGCGGCATGGTTCTGGCGATCATGACCCTGCCCACGGTCATCATTTCCTCGCGGGCCGCGCTGAAAGCTGTCCCGCCGTCCATCCGGGAGGCGGCGCTGGGGGTTGGCGCATCAAAGACCCAGGCGGTTTTCCATCACGTCTTGCCGCTCGCCTTGCCCGGCATGCTGACGGGCTCCATCATTGGCCTGGCTCAGGCGCTTGGAGAGACCGCGCCCTTGCTGATGATTGGCATGGTCGCCTTTGTGGCCGATCCGCCCTTTTTTGGGCTGTCTGGCTTTACTGAGCCGGCGACCGTCATGCCGGTGCAGATCTTTATCTGGTCGACAAGCGCCGAGCGGGCTTTTGAAGCGCGCACCGCGGCCGCCATCCTGGTCCTTTTGACCTTAATGATAGTCTTCAACGCGGTCGCGATTTACCTGCGCCGCCGGTATGAGCGGAGGTGGTGACATGGCCGATATTGAGTTCTTAGACACCAGCTCTGAACCGCGCGGCGACACGCTCTATCACCCGGTGACCGTTGGGTATGAGACCAAGGTGGCCACGCAAGGTGTGTCGGTGCGCTACGGCGAAAAAGTGGCCTTAAAAGACGTGACGATGGACATCCCGTCGCGCGCCGTTACCGCCTGTATCGGTCCGTCAGGCTGCGGGAAGTCGACATTTCTGCGGGCGATCAATCGGATGAATGATACGATCGACAATGCCCAGGTGTCTGGCTCGGTGCTGATCGACGGTGAGGAAGTCAATGACCGCTCTGTCGATCCGGTCGTCCTGCGAGCCAGAGTGGGCATGGTGTTCCAGAAGCCCAACCCGTTTCCGAAGACAATCTATGAGAATGTGGCCTATGGACCGAAAATTCATGGATTGGCCGGCGATCGCGATCAGCTTGATGGGATCGTGGAGACCAGCCTGAAGAAGGCGGGGCTCTGGGATGAGGTGGCCGATCGCTTAACCCATCCAGGCACGTCTTTGTCCGGCGGTCAGCAGCAGCGCCTCGTGATTGCCCGTGCCATCGCGGTCAATCCGGAAGTCATTTTGATGGACGAGCCGTGTTCGGCGCTGGATCCCATCGCAACTGCGCGCATCGAAGAGCTCATTGACGAGCTGCGCGAGAACTACACGCTGATCATTGTGACCCACTCGATGGCTCAGGCCGCGCGTGTGTCTCAAATGACAGCGTTTTTCCACCTCGGGGCCCTGGTTGAGTACGGGCCGACCGAGGAGATTTTCACCAATCCGCGCGACCAGCGCACCCAGGATTACATCACAGGCAGGTTTGGATGATGAATGCTCCAGCCTCGCTTTCCTCTAACCGCGAAAGGCGACCGCTATGGTCACCCCTGTAAGCGCGCATATCGTCAAAGCTTTCTCTGAAGAACTTGAACAGCTCTCCGCTGATGTCTCGGCCATGGGCGGACTCGCTGAAAGCATGGTCACCGATGCTTTGGAGGCCGCGAGTACCCGTGATGCGGAATTGGCTGGCATCGTCATGGCGCGCGATGCCGAAGTTGATGAGTATGAGCGCACCATCGAAAAGAAGATCATTCGCTTGCTCGCCCTGCGACAGCCCATCGCACAGGACTTACGGACCTGCATCGCCGCGCTGAAAATCGTCAATGATGTCGAACGGGTTGGAGACCTTGCCAAATCCATCGCGCGACGCGTCCCGACCCTGATCGAGAGTGAACCAACGGAATTCGCCGCCGCTGTCGATGGCATGGGGCGATTGGTGCAAAGCCACCTGAATGAGGTGCTGGATGCCTACGCCACTGGCAATGCCGAAAAGGCCATCGCGGTGTGGGAGCGCGACGATAATGTCGACGAACACTACAACGCGCTTTTCCGCGAACTCGTCAACGCGATGGCAGATGAAAAATCGATGATCGAGCCCGGCGCACACTTACTTTTCATTGCCAAGAATCTCGAACGGATCGGCGACCACGCGACCAATATCGCAGAGGTCGTCCACTATCTCGTAACAGGGGCGGATATCGCCGAAACTCGGCCGCGGGGAACCCGGCCAACCTACCAGGGTGGGGAATAGTCATGCAGCCGCATATTCTGGTCGTTGAGGATGAAGACGCTCTGTCGGAACTCCTCCAGTACAATCTGAAGAAAGAAGGTTTCAGGGTGTCCATGGCCGCCGATGGCGAGGAAGCTCTGATGCTGGTCGAAGAGCGCCAGCCCGATGTGGTGGTGCTCGACTGGATGCTGCCCAAGGTCTCAGGTATTGAGGTTTGCCGCCGTCTGCGCAGCCGGCAGGACAGCCGCAACCTGCCCATCATCATGTTGACCGCACGCGGTGAAGAAGCCGATCGGATCCGCGGGCTCGATACCGGTGCTGACGACTATGTCGTCAAACCCTTCTTGATGAAGGAATTGTTTGCTCGGGTTCGCGCCGTCCTGCGCCGCATCCGTCCCGGTCTGGCCGAAGACAAGGTTGTGGTTGGCGATATTTCCATTGACCGGGTTGCACACCGGGTGACCCGCTCTGAGACCGAAGTCCATCTCGGGCCGACAGAATTCCGCCTGCTGGATTATCTTATTCAGCACCCCGGCCGGGTCTTCTCCCGCGAACAGCTATTGGATGCGGTTTGGGGCTCTGATGTCTATGTCGAAGCGCGCACCGTCGACGTTCATATTGGTCGGCTGCGTAAGGCCCTGAACAAAGCCGGAGAGGGCGACCCCATTCGAACGGTCCGCTCTGCGGGGTATGCGCTGAACGCGAGCTAAGCGCCTAAGCCCGTCGAAACAAAAAACCCCGCACGGCTTGGTGCGGGGTTTTTCATTTTATGAACCGGTGAAGCCTAGAAATTCACGCGGCGGGCCGCTTGGAGGCTGTCGAGCACAGCTTTGGCATCATCACTCGGCTTACGACGGCGCTTGGCCTGAGGCTGATAGGCCACTTGCGAGTGGGCGTCACAATAGGCCGTTCCAGCGGCGGTTTTTCGACCGCAGAACCGAAACTCGGTTGAGGCCGGGTCGCCGATCGGCCATTTGCACATGCCTTCGCGCAGGGTCAGTACGGTGGCGTATTCGCCACTCGGCAGCTTCTGCGCGTCCACCGGAGCTGGAAGTACGGGCTCTGGTGCTGGCCTGACCGGTGTTGGCGGTGTTGGCGCAGATGCGGCGGCAGGCTTGGCCACCTTTGCTGCTGCGGGTTTTGGCGTCCGAGGTTGAGCCGGGCGCGGGGCAGGGCGGCGTGCCGGACGCGACGGCGTTGCCCGGCCGGACAGGCCCAAGCGATGGACCTTGCCTATGACAGCATTGCGCGTCACGCCGCCGAGCTGTTTGGCGATCTGACTGGCGCTCAAGCCATCAGCCCAAAGTTTTTTCAGGGTTTCCACACGGTCTTCAGTCCATGCCATGGCGGTGCGCTCCTCGCCTGCTACGCTCATCCACATCGAGTCGGATCCGTTGACCGCACCTACTATAGGTGGCCCTCTCCATGGGGCTTGGCTCAACATCTTGGGCCCGACACAAGATACAGTAGCTAAGACGCCGCGACGCACAAGCCGTGTGGTGACGTTGCCTGTGGAAAGCCGAATCAATTTGCTGTGGAAAGCTGATTCGAATTCGCAGGGGCAAGCGTGCTAAGGCTGCGTGATGACGGATAAAAAGAGTATCGCCATGACCAACCAGGCCATTGATGAAACCGAGGCGCGCCGCACCGCGACTCCCCCGCCGCCGCGTACGATCGGCGCAGTGAACTGGCTCGGTCTGTGGACGCTTTATTCCAAAGAAGTGCGCCGCTTTCTGAAGGTACACTTTCAGACTGTGCTTGCCCCAGTCGCCACGAGCCTTTTGTTTATGATGGTGTTTTCGCTCGCGATTGGAACCGATCGCGAAGCGATTAATGGCGTGCCTTTCACCAGCTTCTTAGCGCCAGGTCTGGTCATGCTGGGGCTGCTGAACAACGCCTTTGCGAACTCGTCCAGTTCGCTGATTTCGGCAAAAATGATGGGCAATACGGTGGATTGGATGATGCCTCCAATTTCACCAGCCGAGTTGGCCGCCGCTTTCATTGGCGGGGCGGTGACGCGGGGTCTGCTTGTGGCGCTGGCCACGGGCCTTGCCATCATGCCCTTCGTCGACATGTCGATCGCCCACCCCTGGGCGGTGGTCTATTTTGGCCTGTCCGCGGCTGTGATGATGGGCCTGATCGGGGTGATTGCCGGATTGTGGGCGGAGAAATTCGATCACCTGTCGGTCATTACCAACTTCATCATTATGCCGCTCGCCTTCCTGTCCGGGACCTTCTACTCGGTGGAAATCCTGCCCGAGCCCTTCTACACGATCAGCCATATCAACCCGGTCTTTTTCATGATTGACGGTTTCCGCTACGGCTTCATTGGTGCTGGAGACAGCAATTTATTGGTGGGCGCGCTGGTCTGCTTGGCTCTGAACGGGGTGCTTTTGGTGGCGTGCCTGATGCTTTTGAGGTCGGGCTGGCGCTTGAAGAGCTAGGCCGCTTGGTCCTAGATCGCACCACTTCGATTTTTTCACCGCTTTGCCAATAGGGGACAGCCTATGCCTGCACCATTGATGGACACCTATAGCCCGCCGGATTTGAATTTTGAGCGTGGTGAAGGGGCGTACCTGTATGAGCAGGGTGGCGATCGCTATCTGGACTTCATCTCCGGCATTGCCGTGAACGGCCTGGGTCATGCCCATCCCAAGGCGGTCGCCGCGCTGAAAGCCCAAGCTGAGAAGCTTTGGCACACGTCCAACATGTTCCGGGTTCCCGGTCAGCTGGAGCTGGCGGAGAAATATTGCCGCGACAGCTTTGCCGATCGTGTGTTCTTTACCAATTCCGGAGCGGAAGCCGTGGAATGCGCGATCAAGACGGCGCGCCATTATCACTTTGCCCACGGACGCCCGGACCGCTATCGGGTCATTACCTTCACCGGTGCCTTTCATGGGCGCACCTATGGCGCGATCAATGCCGGCGGTAATCCGAAATATCTCGAAGGCTTCGGTCCGGCCATGGAAGGCTTCGATCAGGTGGAGTTCGGCGATCATGACGCGCTGAAAGCGGCCGTCACCGAAGAAACCGCCGCCATCATCGTCGAGCCGGTCCAAGGCGAAGGCGGGGTGCGCGCGATCCCTGACATTTGCTTGCGGGGCCTGCGCGAGCTCTGCGATGAGCATGGCTTGCTCCTCATCTATGATGAAGTCCAGGCGGGAGCAGGGCGGACTGGCAAACTCTGGGCCCATGAATGGGCTGAAACCGCCCAGCCTGACATTATGGCCGTCGCCAAGGGCGTCGGCGGGGGCTTCCCGATGGGCGCGTGTCTGGCGACCGAAGCGGCGGGCGATCACATGAAGATCGGCACGCACGGCTCCACCTTTGGGGGTAATCCGCTGGCCATGGCGGTTGGCAATGTGGTCTATGACGAGCTGACTAGTGACGGTTTCCTTCAGCATGTGGTTGATATTTCAAACACAATGCGCCAACAGCTGGCCGGTCTTGCCGATGAACATGCTGACAAGATCGAAGAGCTGCGGGGCCGCGGTCTGTTGATCGGACTGAAATTGAAAGACGGCTATGTGAATAAGACACTGGCCGCCAAGGCGCGCGGACACCATCTGCTTATGGGCGCGGCCGGCGACAATGTCGCGCGCATGGCACCGCCGCTGATCATCACCGAAGATCATGTGCGCGAAGCAATTGGGGCGCTGGACAAAGCGCTAGGCGAATTAACGCCGGAGGCGAGCTAGGCTTGAGCCTTCGGCCCGTTGGGGACACGGGATCGAGTATGAGCGACGGAAGTCAGATACCAGACACGCTGGGCGCTGTTGACGACACCATCTCCACCTTCCAGCTGGAGGGGCGGTCGGTGCGTGGGCGTATTGTGCGCTTAGGGGCGATTGCCGACACCATCCTGGGGTCGCACAATTATCCGGAAAGCGTGGCGCGCCTGGTGGGTGAAGCGGTGATGATCGCAGCCCTGGTCGGCGACAGCCTGAAGATTGAAGGCAAGCTGATCATTCAGGCCAGCGGACCCAGTGCGCAGGGCCAGAATATTGAAGGCGAAGGCCCGGTGGGTTTCGTCGTCGCCGACTATGTGCCCGGTGAAGGCGTGCGCGGCTACGCCAAATATGACGCTGACCGTGTGAAAAGACTGGAGACGATCGAAGGGGGGCCGGTGGGCGCAGACCGCCTGCTCGGCGGCGGCAATTTCGCCATGACGATCGATCCAGGACAGGGCATGGAGCGCTATCAGGGTGTCACTCAGGTGACCGGCACGAGCCTGGCAGAAAGCGCGGAGCATTACTTTGTCCAATCTGAGCAGGTGCCGACGCGTTTGAAGCTGGCCGTTGGCCGGCAGGTCGTCGATGGCGGTCGCCAGATTTGGCGCGCAGGCGGCATGTTGATCCAACGGATTGCAGGCGACGATGCGCGTGGCGACACCGACGGCGATTTCGATCATGCGCGTGCGCTGTTTGACACCGTTGGAGATGACGAGCTGATCGATCCTGGCCTGACATCTGGCCGCGTTCTGTTCCGGCTTTTCCATGAGGAAGGTGTGCGGGTGGAGCAGGCCACGCCCGTCATGCGTCGTTGCGCGTGTGAGCAAGAGCGCCTGGCCAAGCTGCTGGCGCGCTTTCCGTCCGATGACCGCAATCACATGGCCCGCGAAGACGGCACGGTCGCGATGACGTGCGAGTATTGCAACAAAGAATGGACCTTCACGGCTGCGGAGATCGATGCGGCCGGCAAGGCGAACGATTGAGCGACGGCCTGTTTAAGTTGGCTGAAGCCGACGCCGCCCACCGGATCGCGGCCGAAGCCTTTGATCGATGGCGGGCGGCGTTTCAGCATCAGCTGCCGACAGGCACCGATATCCAGCATGTCGGAGCGACCTCTGTGCCCGGAGCGCTCACCAAAGGCGATCTGGATATTGCCGTGCGCGTTGGGCCGGCCACCTTCAAGGCTGCGCGAGACGGTCTTGATCGCACCCATGTCCAAAACCTGAAATCGGTTCGTGATGAGACGTTCGCGGCCTATGAGGCTGACGGCTTCGCCTGCGCGGTGGGCGTGCAGCTGGTGGTGAAAGTATCAAGGCTGGATGTGTTCGAGAGCTTCCGCCAGGCACTGTTGAGCGATGCGGGGCTGCTCATCGCCTATAACGCCATGAAGCAGACCTATGACGGCCAATCCATGGCGGCCTATCGCGCCGCGAAGTCACGCTTCATTGCCGAGCGGCTGGGCCTCTAGCGCGCCCAAAACCCCGGGGCGAGCATCACCAGGACGACCATGATCTCCAATCGCCCGATCAGCATGGTGGCGATCATGACCCATTTTGCGGCATCGGGCAGAGTCTGGAAGGTGCCTGCCGGACCGATAATGTCGCCGAGGCCCGGGCCCACATTCGCCAGCGTCGTCGCAGCCCCGGAGATGGCGGTCACTGTGTCCAATCCGATCATGGCGAGCAGGGCGGCGGAGACCGCAAAAGTCGCGAAGAACAAAAAGAAAAAGCCCAGGACTGACCGCACCGTGTCGTCGGGGACCACCTGGCCGCGATATCGGATCGGCACGACCGCATGGGGGCGGGCATATTGGGCGATATAGGCCTTCATGGCTGAGGCAGCGATCTGATACCGAAACACCTTCACCGAGCAGGTCGTTGAACCGGCACAGCCGCCGACAAACATCAAGACAAAGAACATCGCCACGGCCGCGCCGCCCCACAGGCCATAATTGGCTGAGGCATAGCCGGTGCCGGTCAGGATGGAGACCGCATTCACCGCCGCCATCCGCCAACCGGGCAGGGTTTGATCCTCCGGCGGTGGATGGCCGGCCAGCCACAGCGTCAACAGCATCGCGGCCACAAAGGCAACAACCAGGAAGACACGCGCTTGCGGATCAGAGACCAGGACATCGGGGCGGCCGCCTGCCGCACGCACATAGAGAATGAAGGGCAGTCCGGCCAGGACCATGAATAGGAGTGCGACCAAGTCCGCGCCGCCACTTGCGAAATAACCGATCGAGCCGTCATGGGTCGAGAACCCGCCGGTCGCGACGGTCGTCATGGCGTGGTTGATCGCGTCAAACGCGCCCATTCCGGCGGCCATATAGGCGATGGCGCACGCCCCGGTCAGCAAGAGGTAGACGAAGCCGACAGCCTTGGCGATTTGCCCGGCCCGCGGCAGCGCCTTTTCCGACGCGTCAGAGCTTTCCAGCCGAAACAGCTGCATCCCGCCAATGCCCAGGAGCGGCCAAATCGCCATGGCGGTGACAATGATCCCGACCCCGCCAATCCATTGCAGGATCGAACGCCACAGCAGGATACCCGGCGGCAGATCCTGAAGTCCGGTGAGCACGGTTGCACCGGTCGTGGTGATGCCGGACGTGGCCTCGAACAGCGCATCTGTCCAACTGACGTCGATCCCGGAGAGCTTCAGGGGAACCGCGGCGGCCAAGGCCAACATGAACCAGCTTCCACCGGTCAGGATGATGGCACCGCGCGCCGAGAGCGTTTTATCGCCCCCGCTGCCGAGCATGGCCATGATCAGGCCAACGACCGCCCCCACGACACCGGCCCCGAAAAAGGCATAGGCCGCAGCTCCGCCGATCTGGAGATCGACAATCCCTGGCGCGAACATGGCCACGGACAAGGTGGCCAGAAGCACGCCGAGCACAAACAGAACTGTACGGGCAGAATCGCTCACGGGTCTTCTGACGCCGCGCTCTAATGGCGCGTCACCGCTCCATAAGGGCTGTCGAGCGCAAAGGCCGGGATCGTCGCTTCGAACTGGTCGCCGGACCGGCGGACCAGGGTGTAGCTGCCCGCCATGAAACCGGAGGCAGTCGCTAAGGGCGCTGCGGAGGTATAGCGGAAGGCTTCGCCCGGTTCGATCACTGGCTCTTCGCCCACCACGCCGCGGCCGCGCACGATTTCAGTGCGATTTTGGGCGTCGGTGATCCGCCATTCGCGGCCAACCAGCTGAACCGGCTCCGCGCCATTATTCTCGATCTCCACCGAATAGGTCCAGAAATAGCGATTATCATCTGGCTCCGACTCCTCATCGAGGAAGTGGGGCTCTACGCGCACAACGACGCCCTGGGTTTCCTGCGCATACATGGCCCGGTCTCCTTGGGTAGCGGGCAAGGCTTGAGCTGTATCTGACACCTGAAAGGCACTTCGCTCAAGCCGAATTGCTGGACAGGCCGCGTGGAGCATGGACACTCAACCGGCCTGAATTTCATTGATTCTGATCCTGGACCCATGACCGAGCCCACCGGAATTCTGCCTGATAGCGCATTAAGCGCCGGCGTTGATGCCGGCTGGATCAATCCCGCCACGCCCCTGGCTGACGGGCAGATTCAGCCTGCGAGCCTGGATTTGCGCCTGGCAAGGCGGGTCTGGCGCTTGCGGGCCAGCTTCCTGCCCGGCACCACGCACACGGTGGCCGATCGCCTGGACGAAGACGTGGTCATGCACCAGCTCGATCTTGAAGGCGGGGCGGTGCTGGAGACCGGCTGCGTGTATCTGGCCGAACTTGATGAGAGTTTGAGCCTGCCGTCCAACCTTGCCGCCGCAGCGAACCCGAAAAGCTCCACAGGGCGGCTGGATGTGTTCACCCGCGTGATCTGTGATGGCTGTACAGCTTTTGACCAGATACCGGCGGGCTATGACGGTCCGCTCTATGTGGAGATTGCGCCGCGCACCTATTCGGTGCTCGCTCGGCCCGGTGACCGCTTGGTGCAGATTCGCTTACGCCGGGGCGCACACCAGGCGCTGCAGTCGATCACCCTGTCCGTGGACCTACGGCCTGGCGCGCCAGCCGGTTGGCGGGCCAAGCGTCACGCGCCCTTGGTTGACCTGACTAAGGTGGGCGGTCATGCACCCGAAGCCTTCTGGGAACCGGTCTTTGCCCCCCAGGGACGCATTGTGCTGGATCCCGGGGAGTTCTACATCCTGGCCAGTCAGGAGGCGGTCAGTGTGCCGCTGGTCCAAGCCGCTGAAATGGCCCCGATCGCACCTGAGATCGGCGAGTTTCGGGCCCACTATGCTGGTTTCTTCGATCCAGGCTTTGGGGTGGATGCTGCGGGTGGGGCCGGTTCGCGCGCCGTGCTGGAAGTGCGCGGGCGCGATGTGCCTTTCATCCTCGACCACGGTCAGGCGGTGGCCAAGCTGGTCTATGAACCGATGGCCGGGGCGGTGGACCAGCCCTATGGCACTTTAGGCTCCAACTATCAGGCGCAGGGCCTGAAGCTGTCCAAGCATTTCGCGGCCCCGAAGGCTTAAGCCGAGCAGCTGGCACCGCCCAGCACACAGAATTGCGCGCAGAATTTATGCTTCAGCTTGATCGGCGTGAGCGACGCGGCCAGCGTGTCGGCCAGTTCAAACGCATCATCATAGGGCAGCAGCGTGCACGACAGGACGGCGGCTTTGTCCGCCCCTTTGCGCTTCACGACCATGCGGCTAGAGGCACACATCACCGTCTTGGGATCAACATCCAGGATGTCCCAGCAAGCGGTGGTGATTTCAGGCGGATCGCCGTCTTCCTCCATCTCCGGAAACAGC
>JANQMI010000066.1 GCA_028280165.1 Oceanicaulis sp.
GTTCAGGCGTCCAGCTCATGAGCCCACGCCTCCGTTAATCGCAGCCTGGGCTGCGGTTTGAGCCATGTCGACCATGAAGCCTGCATTGGTTCCGAAATAGAGATTGGCAAAGGCTAAGAGCCACAGCGGCACCACAACCATCCATGGCACGCGGCGGATATGTCCGTTGGGTAGCAAGCCTTCGGTGGGCGCGGGGTTGACCCAGATCGTCACCAGCATGCGATAGCAGTAGAAGACCGCCAGCACCGAGGCTGCGAGGATGGCGGCCACAGCCCACCACCAGCCTTTATCCAGCGCACCCTGGATCAGATAGAATTTCGATACAAAGCCGGCCGTAAACGGCACGCCGATCAGCGACAAGGCCCCAATGGTAAAGGCTGCTGAGGTGAACGGCATAGCCTGGCCCAAGCCCTTCAGATCGTCGATCCGGCGTACGCCATAGCTGTAGGCAAAGGCCCCCAGCGCGATGAAGAGGGCGCCCTTCATCAGCGCGTGATTGAGAAGGTGGAGCGAGCCGGCCGCGACGCCCGCAGCGGTCGCCATGCCCAGGCCCAGAAGCATATAGCCCACCTGTGCAACGGACGAGTAGGCCAGAAGACGGCGCGCATCCGCCTGGAAAAGCGCCTGCATCGACGCCACCAGCATGCCGGTGATCGCCAGCGGGGTGACCACATAGGTCAGCGCATTGGTGACAAATCCGCTGTCGATCGAAAAGACATCGAAGGAAAAGCGGATGATCACATAGAAAGCGACCTTGGTGGCGGTGGCCGCCAGGAAGGTGGTCACGAAATTCGGCGCAAAGGCATAGGCGTTGGGCAGCCACAGGTGCAGCGGGAAGAGCGCGGTCTTCAGGCCAATACCCACCAGGATGAAGGCGAAGCCGACTTCGACCACCCGGTTGCCCGGCATTTGCGCGATCAGCTGGGCCATATCGGCCATGTTCAGCGTGCCGGTCGCCATATACAGGAAGCCGATCCCGATCACGAAGAAGGTCGCGCCAATCGTGCCCATCACCAGATAGTTGAAGGACGCGGTCAGGGCCCGGCGGTCATTCTTATGGCCCATCGCGATGATGGCGTAGGTGCCGATCGAGCTGATCTCCAGGAAGACGAACAGGTTGAAGGCGTCACCGGTGATCGCCACGCCGGACAGGCCGGAGAAGCACAACAGGAAGGCGGCGTAGAAGAGCGACTGCTTATTCTTGTCGATCTCGTCGGCAACGCTCGGCAGGGCAAACAACAGCGCCAGCAGGCCAGTTGACGACAACAGCAGCAGGATGGCGGCGTTTAGGCCATCAATCCGAAACTCAATGCCAAACGGCGGCTCCCAGCCCCCCATGGCATAGCTGACGATGGCCAACTCGCCGCGGGTCGCAAAAAACAGCTCAATGGCGCACAGCAGCGCCACCGCGGCACTGACGACAGCCAGGCCCCAGGCCGCCCGCCCGCTGGGAATGGCAGCGGCAATCGTCGACAGGATCAAGGGCACAGCCACCAGAAGCGCAGGGGCCTGCGCAGCCAGGGCGGCCGGAAGGAAATAGGCGTCCGTCACGACTTACACGCCCTTTTCAAGTTCAAGCGAATAGTCCGCCTCGGAGATCGCATCGTCCTCGATGGTCCCGTAGGCTTCGCGGATGCGCACCACCAGCGCCAGGCCCATGGCCAGGGTCGCCACGCCCACCACAATGGCGGTCAGGATCAACACATGCGGTAGCGGGTTGGAATACAGCTGGTTCGGATCGAGGGTTCCGGCCTTCAGGTCATCATAATTCAGGATCGGCGGAACCCCGCCAAACACCTTGCCCACAGTGATGTAGAGCAGGAAGACCGAGGTCTGGAAAATCGTCAATCCGACCATGCGCTTAACCAGATTGCCGGTGGCAATCAGCGCATACAGGCCGGTCATCATGAGTATGATGATGACCACATAGACAAAGCGCTCTGACAGCATCTCAATCATGGCTACCAGTCCTCGTCGGTGATTTCAGGGGTGCGCCCGGCAAAGGCGTAGAAGATCGCAATGATCACCGCAGTCACGGTCATCAGCACGCCGATCTCCACCAGCAGAATGCCCAGATATTGGCCGCGATAATCCGTTGGCAGCAGGACATTGAAGTCCAGGAAGTTTTCCCCGAAGAAGAAGGACACAAAGCCGACTGCGGCAAAGATGAAGGCCCCCAGCGCCAGCACGACCCGCGCCGCCCAGGGCGGGACCGCCTTACGCGCGGCATCCATGCCATAGATCAGGGCGTACAGGATCAGGGCCGAGGCCAGGATCACGCCGGCCTGGAACGCGCCACCGGGCGCATATTTGGCGTGGAAGTGGACATAGAAGCCGAAAACCAGGATGAGCGGGATCAGCAGTTTTGCGACCACGCGTAAAATCAGGTGCGGTGACATTACTGGTCCTCCTCCCGGCGACGCCCGGACAGACCCAGCAGTAGGGCGACTCCCACCCCCGCTGCGAACACCACGAAGACCTCGCCCATGGTATCAAAGCCCCGGTAAGAGCCCAGAACCGCGGTCACCACGTTGGGGATATTCTTCATGTCCTCGGCGGTGCGGGTCATATACTCCATGCCCGGGCCTGTATTGGCTGGCGAATCCGCAGCGCCATAGGGGGCCATGTCCGGCAGGGCGTAGAACAAGGCCGCACCGGCCGCCACACACACCGCCAGCGCAGCCCAATGGCGCGACGCCGTAACCTTGTCGCACTCGCGTGAGGTCAGCAGCATGGCCGCCAGGAGCAGGACGGTGGAAATCCCGGCCCCCACAGCCGCTTCGGTAAAGCCCACATCCAGCGCATCCAGCGAGGTGAACCAGGCCGCGGACAAAAGCGAGTACACGCCCGTCAGCATGACCACCGCGAACAGGTTGCGCAGGCGGATAATCGCCACGCCCACCGCTAGCAGCATCGCCATCAGCGCGTAGTCGAAATACTGGGTGACATCCATTATGACGCCCCTCCTTCGTCATCGGACGCGCGCGGGTTGAAGCGCTGCAGAATGGGTTTCAGGCCGGATTTATAGGCAGCATTGGCGGTTGCGTGGGTCGCGGTTGGGCTGGTCAGGAAGACGAACAGGCCCAGCAAGGCCAGCTTCACCGTGACTAGCGACCAGCCGGACTGCAGCATCAGGCCGATAATGATCATCTCTGCGCCCAGCGTATCGGTCACACCGGCGGCATGCAGGCGGGTGTAGAAGTCGGGCAGGCGCAGCATGCCCAGCGCCCCGGCCAGCACGAAGACCGCACCGGTCAACATCAAAGCCGCAGACGCCAGATCTAGACCCAGTTCGATAAAGAAGCCGACACTCATGCGTCATCCTCCCCATCCAGGGCCCGGCGCAGCGCCATTTGGGACAGCGCGACTTCCAACGAGCGGTAGCGGAAGAATTTCAGGATTGCGATGGTCGCGATGAAGTTCATCAGCGCGTAGAGCAGCGCAATATCGATTGCGGCGGGCTCGCCCACCATCATCGCGAACACTACGAGAAACAGCACCGTCTTCGTGCCAAAGGCATTCACGGCCAGCACGCGGTCATACAAGGTCGGGCCGACGAAGAGCCGCGCCAGAATGAGCGCCATGCCAATGGCGACCATGCCGGCCACGGCGAAGTCTACAAACGTCATCCACATTAGCTTGCGCCCCCATCTGCAGCCGCCGTGGCGCGCTTGCCCATGTCGATGAAGGCTTCGGTATCGGCAAAGCTTTCGTCCAAGGCATGGATCAGGAAGCCGCCCTCTTCGACCTCCACCGTCACCGTGCCTGGCGTCAGCGTGATGGAGTTCGCATAGGTGGTGCGCGCCAGATCAGAGCCTTCGCTGACGCCCACATGAGTGATCACCGGCTTGATGTTCAATTTGGGCGAGAGCGCCAGCTTCACGACTTCAATATTGGCCTTGAAGATTTCGCCACCCAGCCAGAGCCAGTAGCGGGCAAAGCGCAAAATGGATTTGAACGGAACGGTTTCGCCGTCGATCAGTCCGAAGCGCGCGGTCATATAGATCGACATGATCACGGACGCTGCGCCCAGACCGGTGATGATTCCATGCCACCACATGCCTGACAGCAGCAGCCATAGCACCGCCAAAACCAGAGTTAAGATAACGCCGTAAAGGAGGCCTCGGCCCACATTGATCTCCCACGAAGATGCGCCCGGAGTTTTCCCGCTGCGTCCGTTGGTCGCTGGTCTTAGAAAATGCGCCGTATCTTTTCCAGCAAAACCGGTGCGCTTCAGGGTAAATTTTTACATATCCCAGCTGGCGGGTAGGGATTAGTCGTCTTCCTCTTCATAGCCCACAAGCGATAATGGACGCGCTTTTAAGCCCTCCAGCTCCGCCCAGCGGGCCAGAGCATCATCGCGGCCATGGGTGATCCAAAGCTCTTCTTTGACCACCTCTTTGGCCGTGTTTGTCAATTCATCCCAATCGGCATGATCGGACAGAATTAAAGGCAATTCCACACCGCGCTGACGGGCTCGCGCTTTGACCTGCATCCAGCCTGAGGCAAAAGCGGTCACAGGATCGGCGAACCGACGCGCCCACTTGGTGTGGAAGTTGGAGGGCGGCGCAATCACGACCTTGCCGGCGAAATCCTGCTGCGTGCCGGCCTGGTCTTTCAAGGTCGCGTCACGCAGCTCACCGAGCGCGACCCCGTGGTTTTCATAGAGGTCACACAAGGCTTTCAAAGCGCCATGGATATGGATGGGTTCGTGATAGCCCGCCTCGCGGAGCAAGCAGATTATGCGTTGCGCCTTGCCCAGCGCATAGGCCCCCACCAGATGCGTGCGACCGGGATAGCGCGCCACGCTGTCGAGCAGCTTGCGCATTTCACCGGCATCGTCGGGATGGCGGAAGACCGGCAAGCCAAAGGTCGCTTCGGACACGAAGACATGGCTCGGCACCGGTTCAAACAGTGCACAGGTCGGGTCACGGCGGCGCTTATAGTCGCCGGACACCGTGATCACGAGACCCTTCCATTCCAGCCGCGCCTGGGCACTGCCCAGCACATGACCGGCGGGATGAAAGCTGACGTCCACCTCACCGATCCTGACCCGCTCGCCATACGCCATGGGCAGGCGCGTGGCGCAGAACTCAGCGCCATAGCGCGCGGCCATGATGGTCAGCGTTTCCGGCGTCGCGGCGACAGCTGTGTGCCCAGCGCGCGCATGATCGGCATGGCCATGGGTCACCACCGCTTTGTCCGCCGGCCGCATCGGATCAATGAAAAACCCGCCCGGCTCACACCACAGGCCACGCTCAGTCTCGCGAAGAAGGTCTTGGGGACGGATCATGGGGATGAAGCTAGCTCAATTCTGCCTTTCGTCATTCTTCTCCCTCTTCACCCTTTCCCGATACCCTCTTTTCTCTTTCCCGACGAAAGTCGGGATCCAGAGATCATGAAACGCTGCGTTCAACGGCTCTGGGCCCCAGCTTTCGCTGGGGGAGAGTGAGAGGGATACAAGACGATATCCTCCCCTGCTCTGCGGGGGAGGTGCCCCTGAAAGGGGCGGAGGGGGCATTGCAACGTCGCAAAGCCCCCCTCGTCCTCTTCGAGGA
>JANQMI010000005.1 GCA_028280165.1 Oceanicaulis sp.
GATGGCCCAGAAAGTGTTTTCAAACCTGCTGCGGCGGCTGTCGCGCTAATCCCCCACGGCGGCCGCCAACCCCGCCTCCAGGTCGCGCCATAAATCCTCCACCGCTTCCAGGCCCACCGAGAGCCGAACCAGGCCGTCGCTAACGCCGGCGTCTGCGCGGGCCTCAGCGCTCATGGATGCGTGGGTCATGGTTGCGGGGATGTTAGACAGGCTTTCTACACCGCCCAGCGATTGGGCGAGGGTGAAAAGCTTCAGCGATTGGACGAAGCTGCGCGCGGCGCTCTCCCCGCCTTTCAGCTCCAGGCTGAGCAAGCAGCCAAAGCCGGTCTGCTGACGCTGCGCGATGGCGTGGCCGGGATGGGTGGTCAGGCCGGGATAATCCACCTGGGTCACTTTGGCGTGCGCCGCCAGGCGCTGGGCCAGCGTCAGGGCGGTTTCGCTTTGCGCCTTGGCGCGTAACGGCAGCGTCCGCAATCCGCGCAAGGCCAGGAAGGCGTCAAAGCCGCTGGCCGTTGCACCGGCTGCATTCGACCACCAGCGCAGGGTTTCCAAATAGGCTTTGGATGTGGCGCACACCACACCGCCCACCATGTCTGAATGCCCGTTGAGCATTTTGGTGATGGAGTTGACCGTCAGATCCGCCCCCAACGCCAAAGGTCTTTGGAGCGCGGGTGACAACACCGTGTTGTCTACAACGCTGAGGGCACCGGCTTTTCCGGCCAGCTCGCAAAGCGCGGCGATGTCGGTCAGGCGCAGGCGCGGGTTGGACGGGGTTTCGATAAAGATCAGGTCGGCCGGGCGCGCCAAGGCGGTCGCGGCCGCCTCCCGATCGGTGCAATCGACATACTCAACCGTCCAGCCGCGCTGCTGGCCGCGCGCATCGATGAGCCGCCGCGTGCCGCCATAGGCATCGTGAGCACACAGCACACGGCCTTGGGAGGGAACCAGATTGAGGACCAGATCGATGGCCGCCATGCCTGAACTGGTCACAACCGCGCCCTGTGCGCCTTCCAGGTCGGCAATCGCCTCGCACAACAGATCGCGGCCCGGCGATCCGGTGCGCGCATAATCAAATCCGCTTGGGGCGGCCGGGTCTTCACGGCGATAGGCCGAGGATACCGCGATCGGCGCGATCACGGCACCATGGCCCGGGTCGCGATTAACCCCGGCGCGCACGGCGCGGGTTTCAAGCCCGATGGCGTCGCTCATCGCTCAGCCCTCAGGAAGGCATTGACCGCTTGGACCTCTTTCAAGAAGCCGTCATGGCCGAAAAGGCTGTCAATCTCGACCAGCTCAGCCTTGGGCATGCGCGCCGTGGTATGCCGGATATCGCTGGGTGGCACCAAACGGTCTGACGTGACAGCCAGATAGCGCACCGGCGCGGTGATGTGTTCAACCGCGATATCGGCGCTGTCCATACAGCGCGACAATGCCAGGAAGCGCTCCGGCGTTGTGATCTGGGCATATCGCTGACCCGCAGCGGCGAGATAGCTTTCAACGCCATTGGCGTCGCGGCAGCCGGGCTCTGGATCGGTGAAGCGCTGATCAAATTCCTCTGCCGTGCGATAGGTGGTCATAGCCAGGCGCCGGGCAATGTCGACCCCGGCCGCACCTTCGCCTGAGGCCAAGGCCAGACGGACAACATCACGCTGAACACTGCGCCATGCCGTCGCCATGGGATTGGGCCGGGCGGCAGCCACCAGACAGTCGACCTTGCGGACCCGCTCTGGGGCACGCGCGGCGATTTCCAGGGCCACCGTCCCGCCAATGCTTGCCCCCACCAGGTTGAATTGATCCAGTCCCGCCGCGTCCGCCAGCGCCAGGGCGGCCTTGGCCTGATCATCCAGGCTGGGGAAAGGCGGGGCCGTTTCACCCAGAAAGTCGAGGCTGAGAAACGCCCGCGTGCTGGGATCAAGCGCGCCGCCCGCCTCCGCCACGCCCGGCCACCAGCCCGGCCCGTCATCGTCTGCAAATAATCGCCGACCGGCCGAGACGCCGCCCAGGACAAGCGTTGCCGCACCGTCAGTCGGTCCGGTCAATCGCCCGCGCGCTTCCAGCCAGCCGCCGCCTGGACGGTCAAAGCCGGCCACCAGCTCGCGGACGGGCCACCGGGTCGAGGTGAGTGTTTGGGTCATGACCGACAGCTCTGGCATAGGCGCGCCAGGTCGCCGACGAGGCTTGACGCGGTCGGGACGCGGCCTGCCCCCTTGCCGGTGACCAGGGTGGCCGGACCCCGCTCGGTGGTGAACAGGACGGCATTGCCTTCATTGCGCGTGCGCGCCAGCGGATCAGCGCGGTCCAGGGCCTCCAGGCGGACCGAGGCAGAGACACCCGAGGCCGTCCGCGATAGACGGCCAACCTGGCGGAGCACCTGGTCGCCGCGGGCGACGCGTCGCGCTGTGCCTTGAGGCAGGTGGGAGATGGATTCGGTTTTGATGGCGTCAGGGTCGAGCGTGACGCCCCAGGCCGTCCTGGCGATCAGGACCAGCTTGTGAGCGGCGTCCAGTCCATCGAGATCTGCGCTGGGGTCGGCTTCGGCAAAGCCGGCCTCCTGAGCCGCGTGGACCGCGTCATCCAAGGTTTCGCCAGCGCTCAAACGATCCAGTACAAAATTCGACGTGCCGTTGAGAACCCCGCGCACCCGGGTGATGGACTGGCCTTCGGCCACAAGCTGTTGGGCGGTCTCAAGCACAGGGGCCCCACCGCCGACCGCTGAAGAATAGGCAAAGCCGGTGCCCTGGGCCTTTGCCAGCTTTTCCAGGTCTGGGCGTCGCGCTGTGGTGCGCTTATTGGCGGTGACGATATGGCAGCCGGACCGAACCGCCCGCTCCAGCAGCGCTTCGGCTTCGCCATGACCGGGCAGGGCCTCGATCACCAGGTCTGGCTTCAGCGCAAACAGCGCGTCCGGATGGGTAAAAACCGGAATACCGCCCAGGCCTTGCGGGCGCGGTGTCTGGGTCAGGATCGCGTCAATGCGTACCCCTTCGGGGCACAGGTCCAACACCCCGCCACCCACAACACCACAGCCCATCAGGACCGCGCGCAGGGGCGGGGTATTTAGGTCAGTCTTTGGGGGCAGGACATGGGCAAGGGCGGTCATCGGTCTCTCCGTTGTGGGGGCTTGCGAAGATCGAAACCAGGCCGCCACATCGGAGAGATATGAACTGCTCACAGGGTCGCTGACCCGCTGAGAACACCCATATCGCCTCGCTTTAGCTGCACTTGTTTCGCGCCCGCAAGCTGAAGCTCAAATCGGCGCACATGCGGATATAAAGATGTCGTTATATGCTGTAAAGCGCTTTTTGAGTTCCGCTGTCAGATCAGGCCACGAGACCGGATAGGCGCGGGAAATTACCCAGATTGGGGAAGGCCAGATTCAGCTCGCTATCACTCAGCCCGAACCAGGCCCCCAGCTCAGCGGCGTATTGATCCACACTGATCTCGGGAATGAGACGGCCCGATCCGGCATCAAAGGCGTGATCCAAGCCGGGCGGTGGCGGGTCACCGATGATCCGGCCCCCGTCCACATCGCCGCCCATAACAATCTGGTGGCTGCCCCAGCCATGGTCGGTTCCATCGCCATTGATGGCAAAGGTGCGTCCGAAGTCAGAGGCGGTAAACAAAGTCACATCCCGGCTATCGCCCAGATAATCCATCGCGCCCTGGAAGGCGGCCATGGCTTCATCCAGCTGGGACAGCAGGGCGGGTAAGGTCTGGGCCTGGCCTGAATGGGTATCAAAGCCACCCATCGCGGCAAAAAAGACCTGACGCCCCACGCCCAGCCGGGCGCGCACCGCAATCGTCTCAGCGATCAGCGCCAGCTGATTGCCAAGGTTAGAGGACGGGAAGCTGACGCCCAGCGCTGGCGGATCTTCCAGTGCGGCGGCGATCGCTTCATTATTTTCAAGCGAGGCCCGCATGATGTTCGCTGCATCGCTGGCAATCAGACCGCCACCGTCAAAATCCTGAGCGGTGAAATGGCGGCGCAGGCGATTATAGAGGGCTTCAGCCTCTTCATTGCGATCGCGCCGATTGGATGCGCGTTCAAACAGCTGCACCGAACTGCCGCCACCGCTCCCCAGGCTGAAGGCCTGGGCCTCTCGCCCGGTCAGGAAAAGATTATCGCCATTGGTGGAGATCGCCGAGAAGGCTTCGCTATTGGCATTGGCCCCCGATCCCAAAGCGGCATCGGCGAACAGGCCGCCCCATCCCAAGCGCGCGCCTTCGGGCGCATTGGCTTGCCAGACCGCCTGCTGATCATTGTGCGAAAACAAGCGCGGCGGCAGATCTGCGACGCGGTTTTCATAATCACTGCGCGTGGTGGGGCGGATGAGCGGGCCGACATTGGCCACGATGCTGGCGCGGCCTTGATCGAACAGCGCTTTGGTGCGCGCCATTTCCGGCGGCAGGGCAAATTCGCGTGATCCAAATTGAGCCGCGTTGCGCGGGTTGAGATTGAGGAGCGCGGCGCGCGTACGGCTTTGCGCCGGCGCTGCGCCTCCACGCAGCTGGGTGTAGATGTCGTGATTGGGTGTGTCGTAGGGGATGAGAAGCTCGTGGCAATCCAGCCCCCCGAACAGGAAGACACATACCAGGGCTTTATAGCCGCTGGTGTCCGCCGCCTGGGCCTGGGCCCCCATGAAGGTGGGCAGAACCGCAGTTCCGGCCCCGAGCGCCGCCAACAGGCTGCGGCGAGAGAGTGTGGGTTGAGCCATGGTTTTTCGCCTCACCGCTGAACCAGATAGTCGGGGGATGTCATAATCAGAAGGATCGCCATCTGGACCCGGTCACGGATCTCTGCGGGTGTGTCCTCGCCTTCATCCCGGTCGGCATCAAGCTGTTCCAGAACCAAGGCCCGGGTCCCGTCCGACAGCGTGTTGTGGGTCAAGATCAGATCAAGATGATCCAGCAAGGCCTCATGATCATCCGCCAGCGCTATTTCATCGTCATAGTCCGGCAGCCAGGCGGTTAGCGCAGCTTCGGCCGACAGATCGACATTGCGGTTGTCGATCAACCGTTCATAGCGCTCCAGCCGGCGGTCATCGGCATCGTCGAGGACAAAATCCTCCAGGAAATTCACATATCCTGCGGCCGAGGCGGAGTTGAAAATCTGCAATTCGGGGACGGTCATCCCCTGCGCGCCGGTCTGCGTGCCCGGGGCCACAAAGCCCGGACGATAGAAATTGAACACCGAGGGTGCGCGATAGGCGTTCTGATTCAGACGTCCGGTGCCATTGGTCCGATGGATATCAAAGGCATAGACCGCATCCGTCGCGCGGACCTCAAAGGCCCTGGCCCAATGGGCGAGCCGTAAGACCGGCTCGCGGATTTTGCCAAACTCGGTATTGGCGCGCGCGGCGTCGATGTCGCTGACGCTTTCGTCAAACAAGATCGCGGCGAGGGTTGCAGTCAGGTCACCGCACTGCCCCTCGCCCACTGTCACAAAATTCGGCAATTGATAGCGTCCGGTTTCAAACGCGTTCGCCACCCGCTGCACATAGGCCGGCGCGGGGTTGCTGGTGGTAAAGCGCTGGATCAGCTGGCGGCTGATGAAGGGTGCCAGCGTCGGCTGGTCCATGATGTGGTCCAGCGCCCGATCAACGCTGTCCTCGCCCTGGATTCCGGCCGGGATGGTGAAACCGAGGAAGGATTTGGGCTCTAGCGAATGGTCGTCGGGATTGATGACCAGCGGCTCGCGCATGGCCGCGCGCCAGTCTTCATAGTTTCGAACCTCACGGCCATAGGTGAAGCCGGTGAACACACGGGCCAATCCGGTAATGTCGTCATTGTCGAACAATTCAGCCGGTTGGCCGCCCACCGTCTCGCCGCCCTGGTCGATCTCCACGACACCGATGGTGAACAGCTGGAGCAGCTCGCGGGCATAATTCTCATCGGGCATTCGACCGGTTTGAGGATTGGCCTTTTTCGAGCCGATATAGGTCAGATAATTGCCCATGGCGGGCGAATAGGTGATGGCCTCCAGCAGATCGCGATAATTGCCGAAGGCATGCTCAATCAAAATGTCCTGATAGATCGCCAGGCCGTCCGGGCTGCTGGCCAGCTCACCGGTTTCGCCAGACACCACCAGGATTTGAGACAAGGCAAAAGCCGTGCGCTGGCGCAGCTGATCGGGGGCTCCAACCGCATTACGCCAGAAGGCAATGGTCGCCGCATCGCGCGCAAAGCCTGAAAACTCATCGGGGTCGCGCACCAGAGCCAGATACTGGTCCACTGCCGGCAGCAGATAGGTGGGCGGAGTTTCGACTTGAGAGACGAACCAATCCGACGCGGACCCGCCGGTTTGGCTCTCAATCGCGTCGCGGTCTGGGCCAAAGGTCGACTGGGTCAGGAAAAGCGCGGTTTCAACCGGCGTGGCCAAGCGGCCGGTTGGACCGGCCGGGGGCGGGGGTGGCGGTGTTGAGCCGCTGCCTTGGCCACCGCCGCCTTCACCGTCACCGCCTCCACCACAGGCCGATAGCAGAGTTGCCGCCACGACGGCGAGCATTGCCTTGCTGAGAGACTTGGCCATTTCGATCACCCACGAATTCGCACCATGCGGACCTGTCAGAGCCGCCGCTACGGCCCCATACTCCCGGACGATCGGTGACCTGTCGGTGAAGAAAACTGGTTGAGACGCGATTCACTCTATTGGCGGCCCCGAGTGCGCTTAGATCAGCCCAGACACCGTCACCGCGGCCAGCATCACCAGCGCCACAGCGGCCACCGCCTTGAGCCAGCCCTTCGAGGCAAGCTCAGTCAGACTGCCCGCTGTTGTGCCCACAAGGGTCAACATCGGAAGCGTGCCCAGACCAAAGCCCAGCATCACCAACCCGCCCTGCAGGGCCGAGCCGGTGAGCCCGGCATAGAAGGTCGTCAAATACACCATCGCGCAGGGCATCAATCCCCAGGCTGCGCCAAGACCGACCGGGCCAAGCCGGTGCAGATGGTGCAGGCGGCGATAGACCGGACTGGCGAGCTTGGCCCCGAAGCGCCCGGCGGCACCGCCGAACAGCGGGATCTCCGCGACTGTATAAGCAGCGACCACTAGCACCAGGGCGGCGATCCAGCGGGTCAGGACATGCAGGTCCCCGGCCAGAGGCATATCCATCAACCCCCACCCGATCGAGCCGGCCACAAGCCCGAGGCCAACATAGATCGCCACGCGCGCAAGCTGGGCTTGCAACAGCACGCTGACCCGGCGCGCCACCGCTCCACCCCTGCCGCCGGACTGTCCCGCATTCACCCCGATCGCCGCCGCCACACCGCCGCACATGGCCAGGCAATGCAGGCTGGACGCCAAGCCCGCGATGAGGCCGGCCATAAGGTCCAGCTCCATGCGTCCGCCCAGAAAGGGGGACAGGTCCATATTCGGGTGTGTCAACGTGTCGCTTGCCTTCGGCCTGCTGCTGCATCGACTCGTGAAGTCCCTCATCAGGCTTACGAATCTCAGGTGATCGCTCAATGAATGAAACCTAGCGAAGGCGTACGACTTTAGCCGCTGAGGCATATTGCCATACTCCAATTGCGGCCATTTATCCGCAATACGAGTGCGGATTTACCTCATTGAGTCCTTGCACAAGGGAGGGGCGCATGTCCGCGGCCGCGGTGAAACTCAAAACCGGATTTGATACGCAAGCCATGATCGTCACGGCGATCTGCACATTGGGGGTCGTCTGGTCCCTGATCGCTGCTGCAAATGGCGTTGATGCCGCCATTCGAACCCATGCCTGGGTGATCGGATTGGGCTTTCTGATCGGCCTGTTTGGCATTGCCGGCGTCTATTCCGGCGGCGGGGTCAGCGTTGATAAAACCCAGTATAACGAAACCATCGTCAAATACGGTGTCGTCGCCTCGATGTTCTGGGGCGTGGCCGGTCTCCTGGTCGGGGTGATCATCGCCTTCCAGCTGGCTTTTCCGGCCCTCTTGTCCTTTCCCGCCATCCCTGAGCTGAACTTCGGACGCCTTCGTCCGTTGCACACCAGTGCGGTGATTTTCGCGTTCGGCGGCAATGTGTTGCTAGCGACCAGCTTC
This sequence comes from Oceanicaulis sp., assembly GCA_028280165.1. Classification (GTDB taxonomy): domain Bacteria; phylum Pseudomonadota; class Alphaproteobacteria; order Caulobacterales; family Maricaulaceae; genus Oceanicaulis. The sequence goes on from JANQMI010000005.1 coordinate 8,032, forward strand.
TACGTGGTGCAGCGCACCTGCCGGGTGCGACTGGCTGGCGGGGTTTGGCCCTGGTTCGTGTTCTGGGGTTATCAGCTCTTCATCGTTGTGGCCGCCACCGGCTATCTGTTGGGGATCACCCAGGGCAAGGAATACGCCGAACCTGAATGGTATGCCGACCTGTGGCTCACCATCGTGTGGGTGGCCTATCTGCTGGTCTTCATGGCCACGCTGATGCGCCGTAAGGAGCCGCATATCTATGTGGCGAACTGGTTCTTCCTGGCCTTCATTGTCACCGTGGCGCTCTTGCACGTGGTCAATAATCTGGCTGTGCCGGTCTCGCTGATCGGGGCGCGCAGCTATGGCGCTTTCGCTGGGGTTCAGGACGCCCTGACCCAGTGGTGGTATGGCCATAATGCTGTGGGCTTCTTCCTGACCGCCGGCTTCCTGGCGATCATGTATTACTTCATTCCGAAGCGCGCTGAGCGGCCAGTCTTCTCCTACCGCCTGTCGATCATTCACTTCTGGGCATTGATCTTCATCTATATCTGGGCGGGGCCTCACCACCTGCATTACACGGCTTTGCCGGAGTGGGCGCAGACGCTGGGGATGACCTTCTCCATCATGCTGTGGATGCCCAGCTGGGGCGGCATGATCAACGGCCTGATGACCCTGTCCGGGGCTTGGGACCGGCTGCGCACTGACCCG
>JANQMI010000051.1 GCA_028280165.1 Oceanicaulis sp.
TTCAGGCCGCCGCGCAGCTTGTTGACCACCAGGGTGGCCAGCGCTTCGCCTTCAACGTCTTCTGCGATGATCAGCAGCGGACGGGAGGACTGAACCACAGCTTCCAGGATTGGCAGCATGGCCTGCAGCGAGGACAGCTTCTTCTCGAACAGCAGAATGAACGGATCTTCCAGATCAGCGACCATCTTGTCGGCGTCGGTGATGAAGTAAGGCGACAGGTAGCCGCGGTCGAACTGCATACCTTCAACAACGTCCAGCTCGGTTTCCAGCGACTTGGCTTCTTCAACCGTGATGACGCCTTCGTTGCCGACTTTTTCCATCGCGTGCGCGATCATGTCACCGATTTCTTTTTCGCCATTGGCGGAAATGGTGCCGACCTGAGCGATTTCCTCAGAGCCTTTGATCGGGGTGGAGATCGACTGGATGTTCTCGACCACCTTCTTTACGGCCAGATCGATGCCGCGCTTGAGGTCCATCGGGTTCATGCCGGCCGCGACCGACTTCATGCCTTCGCCAACGATGGCCTGAGCCAGTACCGTTGCGGTGGTGGTACCGTCACCGGCTTCGTCGTTGGTGCGCGAAGCCACTTCGCGGACCATCTGAGCGCCCATATTCTCGAACTTGTCTTCCAGCTCGATCTCTTTGGCGACAGACACGCCGTCCTTCGTGGTGCGCGGGGCACCGAAGGATTTTTCGATCACCACATTGCGGCCCTTCGGACCGAGGGTGACTTTCACAGCGTCAGCCAGGATGTCGACGCCAGTGAGCATTTTTTCGCGCGCAGAAGCGCCGAATTTCACGTCTTTTGCAGCCATAACTCGTCTCTTTTCGTGAGTTGGTGTGTGTTTGGCAGGATCAAAAAAAGCGGCGCGCCAGGATGGCTGCGGCCGCTTCGATGGTCCTTAGAGAATGCCCAGGATGTCGGACTCTTTCATGATCAGCAGCTCCTGGCCGTCGATCGTAACTTCGGTGCCTCCCCACTTGGCGAACAGCACGCGGTCGCCAACCTTGACGTCCAGCGGACGCACAGAGCCGTCGTCCTTGATGGCACCGCCGCCCACAGCGACGATCTCGCCTTCCTGCGGCTTTTCCTTGGCGGTGTCGGGGATGATGATCCCGCCCTTGGTGGTGGTCTCTTCTTCCACGCGCTTTACCAGCACGCGGTCATGCAGAGGACGAAAAGTCATTGCCTATCTCCGTAAGTGAGCGGTCCGCTCTCTGAAGGATTAATGTCGTGCAGCAGGCCGAGGCTGGAGGGGGTGGGGTGCGTTAGCACTCACCCAGCCCGGCTGCTAACGAGCGCGGAGATAGGGGTCACAGAGCCAGGCGTCAAGGGGTTGGACGGTGTGTTCGGTGGATTCTTTTTTCTCGTCCTCCTTCGCGTCCGCTCAGTCGGGCGCGACGTTGGCCCCCTCAGCTGTCCTCAAACGGTCCAGACCGTCGCTAAGCTCTTGCCGCGTGGCCTTGGCACCGATCGTCATCCCCGCGAAGGCGGGGACCCAGAGCGGACCAAGCGCAGCGAGAGCGAGCTGGCTCGTGGTAAGCGAGGACTGACCGAGCGGAGGCGAAGGAGGACAAACAACCCCATTCAGAAAACATTCATGTGCAATTTGAGGAGATAGGCTAGACTGCCTGGGAGGGCTGATGACGTAGGACACCTACAGCCATCGCCAGTTGGCATAGCATAAGGGACGACGACTATGATTTTTCGCAATGTAATCGTGGCTGGGATGGCTTTGGGCCTGACAGCGGCTTGCACGACAACCGACGCTTACGGCAACCGAGATGCCAACAATACCGGGCGGGGCATTCTCGCTGGTGCGGCCGCCGGGGCGCTGCTGGGCACGCTGGCTGGCGGTGATGATCGCCGCAACGCGCTGATTGGTGCCGGTATTGGCGCGCTCGCTGGCGGTGCCGTCGGCAATTATATGGATCGCCAGGAAGAAGCCTTCCGCAATCGTTTGCGGGGCTCGGGCGTCTCGGTGCGCCGTGTGGGGAATGAGCTCATTCTGACCATGCCTGGCGATGTGACCTTCGCCACCAATTCTGCTCAGATCAGCCCGCGCTTCGGTCCGGTGCTCGATGATGTGGCGGACGTGCTGCAGACCTATCCGGCGACCTATGTGAACGTGGTGGGCCACGCCGACAGCCGCGGTGATGCGGCATATAACCAGCGCCTGTCGGAACGCCGGGCCAGCTCGGCTGCAGCGGAGCTGATTGCACGCGGCGTGATGCGCGACCGCCTCTACGTCGCCGGCATGGGCGAAAGCCAGCCGATTGCCGACAACTCCACTGACGCGGGCCGGGCCGCCAACCGCCGCGTGGAGATCACCATCGCGCCGCACACCTCGTAAGGCTGCGTGACCGAAGACATGAAGGCGCGTCGGCGGAAGCGGGCGCGCTCTTTTGTTCTCCCGGACCTCCGTCCGGTCGGTCCTTGCTATGCGGGGGCAAGCCCCGCTCGCTCCGGGCGGCTGCGTGCCCCTGTGAAGCCAGGGGTTCGCCTTGCGAGCGCCACGCGCTTGGGGCACCTAATCGCGTGCACCCGGTCCCGGACGCGAAGCGATCCGGGATCTACCGATGCATTTCTGCAGTGGACGAAAAGCGCACCCAGTAGGTCGCGGATCAGCGGCTCCGCCTTGGCCGGGATAGGGAGCGGTTATGCCGGCAAATCACCCCAGCCTTCCCAGCATTCGGCTGCCGGGGTGAGCGCGGCAATAATCTCGCCACCGCACCAGCGATTCACTGCTAAAAATGAGAAGCGCCCGGGTCTGAAGCGCGTTGCGGACCGCCCGGGCGTCCGTTTCCTGCTTGCGCGCCGCCTTTGCCAGCAGGTCAAACTCATCGGCTAGATCGCCAGCGCGCGGCAGAGTGGTTTCATCGACGGGCCAGTCGTCCTTACTGTCATAGGCGGAGACCTGGATGTCGAAGACTGAGATACGGGTGCTGTCTGGCAGGTGCGCAGAAGCGAGGTTCAAAAACACTTCGACATGCTTGTAACGGCAGAGGACGAACTCTTTATCGCGCGTGACGTCATCGAGACTGAAATCAACACCCATGGCGCACCCTAAAGCGTACTGATCGCCTCACGCGCCAACGCATCAGCCCGCTCATTCTCCGGATGGCCGGCATGGCCTTTGACCCATTCCCAGGTGACACGATGCTTGGATGCGACTTCATCGAGGCGTTTCCACAAATCCTCGTTCTTCACCGGTTTTTTATTGGCGGTTTTCCAGCCATTGCGTTTCCAGCCATGGATCCACTTGGTTACGCCATCGCGCACATAGACACTGTCTGTGACCAGCCGCACCTCTGACGGACGTTTCAAGGCTTCCAGAGCGGCGATGGCGGCCATCAATTCCATGCGGTTATTGGTGGTCTTAGCCTCGGCCCCCGACAGCTCTTTTTCGTGGCCGTTATATTCCAGGATCGCCCCCCAGCCGCCGGGCCCAGGATTGCCCGAACAGGCCCCGTCTGTGTGGATGGTCACCAGCGCCATGGTTTACACGCCGTCCTTTAGCGCATCTTCGAGAGGCAGGCCCTGGGCCTTGAAAAAGCTGAGCTTATCGAAATAGCCGCGCTGAGTTTTGATGCGGCCATCGATGACATGGAAGAATCCACAACCGCGCAGACCCAGCGGATCGCTCCACTCCAAGATTGCCCACTCGCCGTCTTCAAACAGGTTTTCGATGACGCAGACCATCTCGGCGCGTTCAAATTCGGTCTTGAACAGCGTGCGGATCGCCTCGCGGCCTTCCATGGGACCATAGGCAATCTGATGATTGACCGCGTCGTCATGATAGTGGGCCGCAACCGCATCGGCATTGCCAGTATTGAAGGCGTCGACCCAGGACCGGACAGTGTTTTTGGGGGAGCGCATGAGCGCCTCGTGTTAGCTGGCGGTAACGGGGTATGTCTCCCCAAGATCTTTCAATCCTGCTTCAATCAATTCGGCGACGACGTCCAGATCAACATCATCCAATTTCTTGATGTAAAGACAGCTTTTGCCCATGGAGTGCTTGCCCAGCCGGCTCAAGACCTCTTCGAAATTGGCATAGCCGGGCATGATGTAAAGCGAGTGGTTGGCCTTGCGCGGGGAAAAGCCTGTGGCACACATATCGCCTTCGCGGCCGCTTTCATATTTGTAGTGATAGGATCCGTAGCCAATGATGCTGGGTCCCCACATAACCGGTTTCCAGCCTGTCACTTTTTGGAAGAGCTGATCGAGGGTTTGGGCTTCTTCACGCTTGCGATCCGGTTCAACGCTCGCGATGAACTCGGCCGGCGTGACTTCGGTGGGTTTGGTCTTGTTTTCGGCTCTGGCCATAGCGCATCTCCCCAATTTCTTGGTGAGCATAGCCCTTATTTTGGCGACGCTGGAATATGTTTTGGTGCGCTTAGGGTCCGAAACTTCGCGTCGTTGCCACAGGCGAGGTCCAACGATGACCGTCTTCCATCCCAAATAGGTGCCGGCGGTTCACACCCGCGATAGGGATCGCTTCACGGTGGCGCGGCGGCTATCCTAAACGCGCGGATCGGGGATGAAGCTCAGCGCAATACCATTATTGCACCAGCGCTGACCGGTCGGGCGGGGGCCGTCCTCGAAGACATGGCCTTGATGGCCCTTGCAGCGGGCGCAGTGATACTCCACCCGCGGGGTCCAGAGCCGGTAATCCGCTTTGGTATCCAGCGCGCCTTCGATCGGTGCCCAGAAGCTGGGCCACCCGGTGCCGCTCTCATATTTGGTCGCTGAGGTGAACAGCGGCAGGCCGCAGCCGGCGCAAACATAGAGGCCCTGGCGATTTTCGCCGTTTAGGTGGCTGGACCCGGGGCGCTCCGTGCCTTCCTGGCGCAGGACCCGGAAGGCGTCTGCGCTCAAACGCTCGCGCCACCAGCTATTGGGCTGGTTGGCGTAATCAATCGTCTCTTCCCCCCAGGGTACGACGCCGTCGGCTTCGAAAATATCCGGGTTGAGGCCTTGGGCCGGTTCGTCGGCCTGGCTCTGCGCGCTGCAAGCCGCAAGGGATAAACCGGAGAGAAGAAAGACGCGGCGATCAAGCACAGCTGAAACTCCATGAAGCGGTGGTGTGACCATAACTAGCCACCAGGCCGGAAGTCTCCAGTCACGCTGCATCACGGTGTGGTGAGTTTGATCTAGGCTTTCTTTCCCGGCGAAGGCCGGGACCCAGACGGTGGCAAAGCTCGGCGAATACCGGCTCTGGGGCCCGGCCTTCGCCGGGAAAGAGAGAAATTGAAATTGCGCCGGCCCTGGCCTATGTAGCGCCCCTCATTCATTCGCCGTCGGCCTTGAACCGGCGGGGGAGAGGACAAATGGCGACTTTGATTTCCAATGCGCCGGCCGCCGTGCCGGCCGCGCCGGGCGTGGATGCGTTAGACACGGCCCGTGTGGATGCCCTGATGGCTGAATACGGCCTGGTGGGCGAATTCCTTGAGCTGGGCGGCAGGCCTGAAGACCACCGCGTGGTGGCGGCCATGTCTGGCGGCGTCGATAGCTCGGTGGTGGCCGCTGTGCTGCACCGTGCGGGCTATGAAGTCGTGGGCATGACGCTGCAGCTTTACGACCATGGCCAAGCGATCCATCGCAAAGGGGCGTGCTGTGCCGGTCAGGACATCCACGATGCCCGCCGCGTGGCCGAAGCCATGGGCTTTGCCCACTATGTGCTTGACTATGAAACGCGCTTTCGCGAAGCGGTGATCGAGGACTTTGCCGATACCTATCTGGCAGGCTCCACGCCGATCCCCTGCGTGCGCTGTAACCAGTCGGTGAAGTTTGCCGATCTGTTGGCGACTTCCAAGCAGCTGGGGGCCGACGCATTGGTCACCGGTCACTATATCCGCCGCGAAAAGTCCGGTAATCGCGCCGAGCTGCGCCGCGCTGCCGACGCAGGCAAGGACCAGTCTTACTTCCTATTCGCGACCACTGACGAGCAGCTCGATTATCTGCGCTTCCCGCTGGGTCATTTGGAAAAAGACCAGGTGCGCCAGCTGGCCGCCGCCATGGGTCTCGTGGTCGCGGCAAAGCCGGACAGCCAGGACATCTGCTTTGTGCCCGATGGCGATTATGCCAGCGTCGTGGAGAAAGTGCGCCCGGGAGCCTCGCGTTCAGGAGAGATCGTTCACATCGATGGCCGCGTGCTGGGCACCCATGAAGGGGTCTTGCGCTACACGGTGGGCCAACGTCGCGGTCTGGGCATTGCGGCGGGTGACCCGCTCTACGTGATCAGGCTGGATGCGGAAAACGCGCAGGTCATTGTCGGCCCGCGCGAGGCGCTGAAAGTACGCCGCATTACCCTGATCGAGCCGAACTGGATCGGCGATGGTGATCTGGCTGAGGCCGATGGCACCGCCATTGGCGTCAAGGTTCGCTCTACGCGCCCACCCGCGCCGGCGGTCCTTGAGGTCAGCGACGAAGGCGTGTTTGTCCTGCTGGATGAAGGCGAGGAAGGGGTCGCGCCGGGCCAGGCCTGCGTCTTTTACTCAACACCTGACCATGACCGGGTGCTGGGCGGCGGCTGGATTAAGGCGACGGGGTAGGGCGACCTACTCTGCCGTCAGCCGTGCAATCTCTGCCAGGATCACCGCCCAGGCGGGCGCGGTAGGGTCGATCAGCTCAAAGTGACCGGCGTCGTCCAGCGTAATCTCTCGCACTGTATCGCCGGCGGTGATCGCGTCCTGCGCGTAGGCCTGGCCCAGGCTGGCCGGGACGATGGGATCGAGCTCCGCGGAGATGATCACCTGTTCGATCCCCAGCGGCAGCATGGCTGCGGGGCTGGTGTCAGCGAAGGGGTCGCCCGTGCGCGCGTCAGCTCTAATCAGCGTGTTGACCGTCGCCGGCTCGCCGCAGCGGCCGGGCCCTTCGGCGTTGTAGCGCTGCAGGTCATTGATCCCGGCCAGCGTGATCACACCGCCCGGCAGGAAGGGGTCTTGGCTCGCCAGGGATTCACCGCCGTCGGGAAGCTGGGTGCGGGCTCCCGCCCACAGCGCCAGATGACCGCCTGCGGAATGCCCCATGATGACCGAGCGATCCAGATCGATCGGATAGGTTTCAGCCAACGCACGGACATGGTCCACCGCCATCGCCACCGACGTGAAGGTGCCTGGATAGGTGCCGGTCTCATGCCCCACGCGCGGATAGGTGATGTTCCACACCGCAAAGCCACGCTGGCGCAGATCGGCGTTCAGCTGGTCCTGCAGGATGGTGCCTGGGATCGACGCCTGCCAGCAGCCGCCATGGACCATGATCACCAGCGGATGTAGGCCTGCACCTTCCGGCAGCCACAGCTCGCCATATTGCTCCTCACCCTCGCCGTAAGGCATGCGGTGGTCGGCGGGCTCCCGCTCACGCTCCAGCAAAGGCTGCCACCCGATGGGACGTTCGGCAGCATAGGGGTCATTGGCGGTCAGGGTTTCGACGGTGGGTAGGTCGGCCATGTCGGACAAGGCCTCCGGGCTGCAAGCGGCGAGAAGGAGGGTGGCGGGCAAAAAGAGGGTACGCATTCAAGAATCCTGGCTGAAATCGCTTTCAATAAATCAGAGGGTGGTGGGGCTGTCATGGGTTGCCCGCTTTCCTTCGCCCTCTCTTTCCCGGCGAAGGCCGGGACCCAGAAAGGCCCAATCGCTGTGCTTTGTGGCTCTGGGCCCCGGCCTTCGCCGGGGAAGAGGTTATGGATTGAAAAAACAATCTGCCTTAGCTGCGCGCATTCCGCTTCGCCGCGCTCATCCCTCCGGCCTGATCCAGCTGGTCGAGAGTCTCAAGAAGCCAGAAGTCCAGCTTGCTCATCTGGTCATTGGGGCGGGCGAGAGCGTCGCGCAGGCAATACCCTTCTTCGCTCACCCATTCGAAAACCCGAAGCGTGCCATCTGCCGTGACCAAAAGGACGGATTCATCTGACTCTGCGGCGTCGGCGGGGACTTTGTATCCCCGCTCATCCATCGGGTGGGAGCCACACAGATTGGCTCGCGAAATCTCTTGGGAGATGCGGCTAGTTGCCGTTGTGGTCAGATTGCCGATCTGATGCAGGGTCAGAGTGCCGGGCTCATAGCCTCCCGCCCCGTCACTGGTGCGAAACTG
>JANQMI010000079.1 GCA_028280165.1 Oceanicaulis sp.
AGATTGATGACGCTGGCCAGAGCCCGAGCCAAGCGGTCCGCATGCCGGTCCAGTGTTGCGCGAGCGGCGTGGTGGCCCTGCGCCGCCTGGGCCGCGATCTCAGCGGCGGTTAGAACGTCGCCTGTGACCCGCGCGTGGTCGGCAGCCAGCGCAGGGCCCGAACACCAGGCCTCCACACAGCCTTGCCGACCACAGGTGCTTTGAGGTCCAGGGACTTCGTCTGGGCGGGCCCAAGGCAAACCCATATGGCCCCATTCGCCGGCATTGCCGTCCTGGCCTTCAATCAGCTGGCCATCCATAACAAGTCCACCGCCGACGCCGGTCCCAAGGATCACGCCAAAAACCCGACGTGCGCCTGCACCAGCACCATCGATTGCTTCGGACAGGGCGAAGCAATTGGCATCATTGGCGCAGCGCACAGGACGAGATAGTGCGGCCTCCAGATCTGCTCGCAAGGGGTGGCCATTGAGCTCGGTGGAGTTGGCGTTGCGCATCAATCCCGTGCGCGGGTTATGGGAGCCGGGGTGACCGACCCCAACCGGTAGATTCGCCTGGCCAATTCTTTGCTCAGCAGTCGCCACCAAGGCGGCGATGGTTGCGATTTTGTCGGTATAGGCTTTGGGCGTTGGCGTGCGCTCGCGCAGCAGGAACGCGCCGTCATCGCCCAGCACCGCGATTTCAGTCTTTGTTCCGCCTAAGTCGACACCAATGCGTGCCATTCGCCCTTATCCCGCTGGCTCAGTTTTCCAATTTACGACGCTTCTTACCCAATTACGAAGGCGCGACTCACCGGTCATTAACAAGTCCCGTGGTAGAAAAAACTCGGATGGTCATTGAGCTCACGCCAAAAATGGTGGAGCTGGTGGGGAAGGCGCGATTGCATGCTGCAGGTCATGTCCAAAAAAGTTCTGATCGTTGAAGACAACGAGCTGAACATGAAGCTTTTTCGTGATCTGCTCGAAGCCCACGGTTACGAAACCGTCCAGACCCGCGAGGGGCTGAAGGCGCTCGATATGGCTCGTGAACATAAGCCTGATCTCATTTTGATGGATATCCAGCTTCCGGAGGTTTCCGGCCTGGATGTGACCAAATGGATCAAGAACGATACCGCGCTGTCTGAAATCCCCGTTGTGGCCGTGACCGCCTTCGCCATGAAAGGCGATGAAGAGCGCATTCTCCAGGGTGGATGTGAGGGATATCTGTCAAAGCCCATCACTGTGTCTACCTTCATCGAAACCGTTCGCAAATTCCTCGGCTAGGGGGAGAAGGCGATGAGCGCTCGTATCCTGGTCGTCGATGATATCGAGACGAACCGGCGGCTTTTGGAAGCCCGGTTGTCGGCTGAGTATTTCGACGTCATTGAAGCTGAAGATGGCCAACAGGCTATTGAGGCTGCACGCACCCAATCCCCTGATCTGATTCTCCTGGATATCATGATGCCGGGGATTGATGGGTTTGAGACCTGTCGCCAGCTGAAGGCTGATCCAGCGCTGCGTCATATCCCGGTTGTGATGGTCACGGCCCTGGACCAGCGCCAGGATCGCATCAAAGGCTTAGAGGTTGGGGCTGATGAGTTTCTGACCAAGCCGGTCGATGATGTGGCCTTGTTTGCCCGGGTGCGCTCTTTGCTCCGGCTAAAGGTCGTCATGGATGAGCTTCGCCTGCGCGAATCCGGCGACAGCCTGGGCGCTGAAGCGGACTCAGCGGGGGGGCGCGTCGTTGTCGCGGCGGCTGACGAGGCCTCGGCTGAGCGTGTGGCGTCCATGTTTGCCGATCCGTTCCGCGCGAAAGCCTGTTCTGAGCCACTCAACGCGCTACGCCATGCGCGGGCCTCCGACCTGGTTGTGATTGATCTGACCCATGCCCGGTTTGATGGATTGCGCCTCGCCGCCCGTATCCGGTCGGATGCGGATACGCGTCAAATTCCAATCCTGGGCATTGTGGAATCCGATGATCGCGCCGCCATGGTACGCGCGCTCGACTTGGGCGTGACCGATGTGATTCTGCGTCCCGTCGACCCGGGGGAGCTGCAGGCTCGCGCGCGCACTCAAGTGCGCCGCAAGGCCTATGCTGATGCCCTGCGTGACCGATTGGAAGAAAGCCTGGAGATGGCGGTTACCGACGCCCTGACGGGTTTGCATAATCGGCGCTATGTCGTGTCGCGCCTGCGCCAGC
>JANQMI010000108.1 GCA_028280165.1 Oceanicaulis sp.
ATCACCAGCGCGCGCGGCCCAGCCTGGTTGTGGATCGCCGCGGTTTCGATCATTTCCGCCATGAAGGTGGAGCGGCCGCGCGCCAGATCATCGGCGGCCCCAACGCGGGAGAACAGACGATCCACCAGGCCGATGTGCGCCGATTTCGCGGGCACGTAAAGCCCGGCCTGGGCCAGGAGGGCAATCACCGCGTTCTGGCGCAGGAAGGTCGACTTACCGGCCATGTTGGGCCCGGAGACCAGGGTGAGGCGCGGCGCGCTATCGCCGGAGCCGTCCAGGCTGCAGGCATTGGGGGTGAAGCGGCCTTCGCCCGTGCGCGCCAACGCGGCTTCGACCACGGGATGGCGGCCTTGCTCAATCTCGAACGCGCAGCTGTCATCCACCACAGGCCGGGCGGCATTGGCGTCCACCGCCCACTCGCCCGTGGCCGCGGCGACATCAAGATCGGCCAAGGCCAGGGCTGCACTGCGGATATCGCTGGCCTGCGTTTCGATCCGCGCGCGAAGCCCTTCAAAGATTTCAAGTTCTAAGGCTAGCGATCGCTCACCGGCCTTGGCGATCTTGGCTTCCAGTTCGCCCAGCTCCGGGGTGGAGAAGCGCACCGCATTGGCCAGGGTCTGGCGATGAATGAAGGCATCATTGGCCATCAGCGCATCGGCATTTTTGGCGCTCACCTCAATGAAATAGCCCAGCACATTGTTGTGCTTGACCTTCAGGGCGCTGACCCCGCTGGCCTCGGCATAGGTGGCTTGCAGGCCGGCGACGATTTTGCGGCTTTCATCCCGCAGTGCGCGGGCTTCATCAAGTGGGCCGGACCAGCCTGTTGCGATAAAGCCGCCATCGCGCGACAACAGCGGCGGTTCCTCCACCAAAGCTCGCGCAATGTCTTCAACCAGGGCGGCGAGCTCGGCGCGATCTGCGAGCGATAGGGCCTTCAGATCGTCTTCAATCCGCGGCGGGGGCGGGTTTAGCCGCTCCTTGATGAGCCCGGCGATCAGGCGTTCGCCTTCTTTAAGGGCGCGAGCGAGCGCGGCCAGATCGCGTGGCCCCCCTCGGCGCAGCAGCAAGCGCGACAGGCAGCGGGCGGGGTCACCGGCCGCCTTCAAACGTTCGCGCACGCCAGAGCGCAGCGCCCGATCGTCCGCAAACCAGCTGGCCGCATCCAGGCGTGCATTGATCTCATCAAGGTTCAGGCTGGGGCGGGCCAGGCGCTCGGTGAGCAGGCGGGCACCGGGCGCGGTGAGCGTGCGATCAATGGCGTCCACCAGCGAGCCTTTGCGCGCGCCTTGGAGCGTGCGTTCGATTTCCAGGCTGGTGCGGGCTGCGGGATCGATCGCCATCACCGCACCGGGGGCGTGGCTGGCCGGCGGGCGCAGGCGGGCCGGTGCGCCGGCTTGCGATAACTCCAGATAGTCCAGGATACAGCCCAGAGCGGCGATCTCAGCTTTGCTGAAATCACCAAAGGCCTCCAGGCTTTGAACCTCGAAGTGAGATTTCAGCCGTCGCTCGCCGGACCCGACGTCAAACTTGGCCCGGGCGCGGGGTGTGACCACAGCATGGGGGGCAAGGGTTTCAGCCGCCTTGGCGGCCTCGTCCAAGCAGAGCAATTCAGACGGGTTGAGCGCGGCCAGCTCAGCGTCCAGATCGGTCAGCCCGACCGGACTGGAGCCAAATTCGCCATCGGAGACATCCGCCCAGGCCACGGCATATTCGCCGGAGGCCAGCTGGGCCAGCGCGGCAATGCGGTTGGCGGAGCGCGCGTCCAGCAAATCGTCTTCGGTCAGCGTGCCCGGTGTGACGATGCGCGTGATGGCCCGGCGGACCACGGCTTTCGAGCCGCCCCGCTTTTTGGCCTGCGCCGGGTCTTCCATCTGCTCGCCCACCGCGACCTTGAACCCGGCCTTGATCAGGCGGGACAAGTAAACCGGCGCATTGTGGACCGGCACACCACACATGGGCACTTTCTCGCCCTGGTGTTCGCCGCGCTTAGTCAGAGCAATATCAAGGGCTTCGGATGCCCGCACTGCATCATCGAAAAAGAGCTCATAAAAATCGCCCATGCGGTAGAAGAGCAGCGCATCGATCGGGGCCTCGGCGCGCAGCTCCAGGAATTGGACCATCATGGGCGTGCCGCCGTCCGGGGTCGGGAAGGCGCGCTGCATCATCTGATCGGGGGCGAGGGCGGTGGTCATGACCGAAAGGTAAACAGGCTCGCCGCGTGTGAGAAGCACCTGCGGCAAGGCTTTCACAGCATTGCAATTTGCCGCCTTCGGCAAAGCAGTTAGGTTAGCGCAAACCTTGAGCGCGCCTGCGCCCCTCACCGTTTAAAGGCCGGACTGACCATGACCACCAATCGCCCCCGTGTGGACGACGACGAAGCGCTTGATTTCCATCGCTATCCTCAGCCGGGCAAAATCGCTTTGCAGGCCACTAAGCCCATGGCGACGCAGCGTGATTTGTCGCTGGCATACTCCCCGGGCGTGGCCGCTCCGGTCAAAGCGATCGCGGACAATATCGATGCGGCCTATGACTTCACCTCGAAGGGCAATTTCGTTGCGGTGATCTCCAACGGCACGGCGATCCTGGGGCTGGGTGATCTGGGCGCGGCCGCCTCCAAGCCGGTGATGGAAGGCAAGGCCGTGCTGTTCAAGCGCTTTGCCGATGTCGATGCGATTGATGTGGAGGTCGAAGAATCCGATCCTGAAGCCTTCATCGAATGTGTCCGCCGCTTCGGCAACAGCTTTGGCGGGATCAATCTGGAGGACATTAAGGGTCCGGACTGCTTCATCATTGAGGAAAGATTGCGTGAAGCGCTCGATATTCCAGTTTTCCATGATGATCAGCACGGCACGGCGATCATTTCTGCGGCGGGCATTTTGAATGCCTGTGAATTGACCGGGCGGGACATCTCCAAGCTGAAAGTCGTGGTCAATGGGGCCGGCGCAGCCGGGATTGCGGTGCTGGAGCTGATCAAGGCCTTGGGCGTGGCCCATAATAACGCAATCCTGTGTGACAGCCGCGGCGTGATCTATAAGGGCCGCGAACAAGGCATGAATCAGTGGAAATCCGCCCATGCGGCAGATACCGATGCGCGCACGCTGGAAGAGGCGCTGGACGGGTCAGATTGCTTCATCGGTCTTTCGGTGAAGGGGGCTGTGACCAAGGCCATGGTCAAATCCATGGCGGCTGATCCGATCATCTTTGCCATGGCCAACCCGGATCCGGAAATCACCCCTGAAGAGGTCCGCGAAGCGCGCTCTGATGCGATCATGGCCACCGGCCGGTCTGATTATCCCAATCAGGTCAATAATGTACTGGGTTTCCCCTATATCTTCCGCGGGGCGCTGGATGTGCGTGCGCGCACCATCAATGAAGAGATGAAAGTCGCGGCCGCCCGCGCGATCGCCGATCTGGCGCGCGAAGATGTGCCCGATGAAGTGGCCGCCGCCTATCACGGCTCGCGCCCGACCTTTGGGAAAAACTACATCATCCCCGCCCCCTTTGATCCGCGCCTGATTAGCCATGTGCCGCCCTATGTGGCCCAGGCCGCGATGGATACCGGCGTGGCGCGCAAGCCCATCGCCGATATGGATCAATACAAGGCCTCGCTGGCGCAGCGCCTGGATCCGACAGCGGCGATCCTGCAGGGCATTCAGGACGAGGTGCGGGCCGCCAACCGCAAAACCATCGTGTTTGCCGAAGGGGAAGAACCCAGCGTCATTCGCGCCGCCTTCGCCTTCCAGAACCAGGATTTGGGCAAGGCCATCCTGATCGGCCGCGAAGAGACTGTGCACGCCAATATGCGCTTGCTGGGCGTGCCGTCGGACGCCATTGAGATCGTCAATGCGCGCTTGTCGGACGAGAACGCGGACTATGCCGACTTTCTGTATGACCGCCTGCAGCGCCGGGGCTATTTGCGCCGGGATGTGCAGCGCCTGGTCAATCAGGACCGCAATGTGTTTGCCGCCTGCATGGTGGCCCATGGCCATGCCCACGGCATGGTGACCGGTGTGACCCGCAGCTATGCCCAGGCGCTGGACGATGTGAAGCTGGTTCTGGATCCAGCCGAAGGCGAGCGCGTCATGGGTATGAGCCTTGTGCTGTCACGCGGCCACACCCTGTTTATTGCCGACACCAATGTCACCGAATTCCCTGAGCCGGACGGCTTGGCCGACATGGCCTGCGAAACTGCCGCCGCCGCCCGGCGCTTTGGGGTCGAGCCGCGCGTCGCCTTTTTGTCTTACTCCACCTTTGGCAACCCAGCCGGCGAGCGGGCCGACAAGATCCAGGCCGCCGTTGCAGCGCTGGATGCGCGCGGTGTCGACTTTGAATACGAAGGTGAAATGAATGCTGATGTGGCGCTGGATGCGGACCATCGCCGGCTTTACCCCTTCTCGCGCCTGTCGGGCCCAGCCAATGTGCTAATCATGCCGGCCATCCACTCCGCCTCGATTGCCACCAAGCTGATGGGAGCGGCTGGGGGCGCGACGGTGCTGGGGCCCATGTTGCTGGGCCTTGAAAAGCCCGTGCAGATTGCCCGCCTGGGGGCCAGTGTCAGCGAAATCCTCAGCCTGGCGGCGCTGGCTGCGCACGATCTGTCCCAGGAAGCGCACGCAAATAATATAGGCTAGACGGGCTAGGACTGGGCTGTATCCGCCGTGCGTCGCTCGGCGAATTTGAACAAGCCTTTGGAGGCCGGCGGCCCCGCGATCAGGATCAGCGCCAGCAATCCGCCAGCGGGGATGGTCCAGGCCGCGGTCAGGATGAAGAACCAGACCCACTCCACCGCGTCCGCCAGGACGCCGGAGAACCCGGCCATGAATTTGGGCAGGATGGCGTAAAACGAGCTTAAAAGTGCGTACTGGGTCGCGGCGTTTTCCGGATCCACCAGGCTCGACAGATAGGCGATGAAGCAGGTGGTCACGAAGCCGCCGGCGACATTGTCGCCCACAATGGCAATGGTCAGCTTCCACAAATCATCAGATTGCGCTGTGGCCGCGAGCCAGGCATAGGCCCCGTTGGTGATCAGAGTGATCGTCAGGCCAATGACCAGCGATCGCATCAGGCCGAACTTCATCGCCGACAGCCCGCCCAAAAAGAGACCAAAAATCGTCGCGGCCAGGCCCGGCCCGCCCTGGATGGCCCCCACCGCCGCCCGGTCAAAATCCAGATCGGAATAGAGAGGGGCGGCCATCACCCCCATCGTGAAATCACTGATGCGATACAGGGTGACAAACATCAAAACCGGAACGATCCACCAGCCCAGCCGCTTGAAGAATTGCCAGAAGGGCTCAACGACGGCGCGTACCATTTTTTCAGGTAGGCCACCCTGCAGAGCCTGCTTTTTAAGGCCGGCAGGGGGCTCTTTCATCAAGAACACCAGGCCCGCACTGATGACCATGGCGAAGGCCATAGCCAGGAAAGACCAGCTCCAATTCGCCCATTCCGAAATCGCCAGGCCCAGGCCCGACGTCATATACGCCACGCGATAGCCTAGCGAGTAGGCCGCAGCCATATTGGCCTGCATATCATTGGGGGCGCTCTCAATGCGCCAGGCATCAATGGCGGTGTCGAGCGTTGCGCTGGAATAAGCCAGCAAGACCGCCGCGATCAGCACCGGTAACAGGCCCTGTGAGGGGTCGGTTTGGGAGATCAAGACTAAGGCAATCACCGTGCCGGTAATCGCCGTCACAATCCAGGAGCGGCGCGCGCCCAGCAGCTTATGAAGGCCGGGGATTTGAACGCGGTCGATCACCGGTGCCCACAAGACTTTGAGCGTGTAGGCCAGCGTCACCCAATAGAAGAACCCGATGGTGGAGCGCTCAATGCCCGCGTCGCGCAGCCAGAAGCTGAGCTTCTGAAACACCATGTAGAGCGGCAGGCCCGACGCAAATCCAAGCACCAGCATGGAAAGCATCACGGGGGTGAAGTAGACCGTCACGGTCTCTCGCCAGGTGCGTTTGGAGGGCGTCTGAGTTGCGTCGGTCATGCAATAAGCCGTTCGTTGTCGGGCGCTTATCCGACGTTCGCGCGGTTTTGTGGCGCGCACAAGGCGGTCAAGCGGTCAGCCAGGGCGACCGGATCTAAAGGTTTGGTCATAAAGGCGTCCATGCCGGCAGCCAGGCAGGCGGTGCGGTCGGCTTCGGTGGCGTTCGCGGTGAGCGCGATCAGCGGCAGGGCGGCCGCGCTGGGCAGGGTGCGGATGGCTGCGGCGGCTTCCAACCCGCTCATCTCCGGCATGCGCAAGTCCAGCAGGGCGGCATCGAAGCGCCCGGTGGCGGCCAGCTCCACAGCGGCGCGCCCGCTTTCGACATGGTCGACGTCTGCGCCCAGCTTTTTCAGGACCGTCTTTGCGATCATGGCATTGACCGGATCGTCTTCGGCCAACAGCAGGCAAACGCCCTCCAGCGGCTGCGGTCGCGATGGGGCTGGGGCGGCTTCAGCCGGGCCCGACTCCTCGTTCCCAACTGCCCAGGCCGCCAGCGAGCTGGCGCGCACCGGGGCCACTAACCATCCATCCACGCTGGCTGGGCGATCGGCCCCGGAGAATAAGTCTTTGGTGCGGGGCTCAGCCAAGGCCAGCACCCGCACCTGGAACCCGGTCGCTTTCAGGCGCGGCGCTTGATCGGCCCAGTCTTCATCCAGAATGGCGGTCACCGCGCCTGTGCGCGCTTCAAGCCGGTGTATCGCCTCGTCTGGCGTCTCCGCTTCCAGGGCGACGGCTCCGAGCGCCTCGGCCTGGGTGCGCAGGCCG
Source organism: Oceanicaulis sp. (assembly GCA_028280165.1). Classification (GTDB taxonomy): domain Bacteria; phylum Pseudomonadota; class Alphaproteobacteria; order Caulobacterales; family Maricaulaceae; genus Oceanicaulis. The sequence continues at coordinate 6,755 of JANQMI010000108.1, forward strand.
TCGCGCTGAAGCGGGTCTGGCGTGACAACAATCAGCGTCCGACCCGTCAGCGGCCGGCTGGCCGGGGCGGGCTTCAGCGCCGTGATCGGGACATCAACCCAGAAATGGGCCCCCGCCCCTAGATCCGATTGCACGCCGACCGCGCCGCCCATGGCTTCGGCAAGGCGTTTGACCATGGCCAGTCCCAGGCCGGCCCCAGGGGCCGCCTTACGTTCCGCCGCTCCGCGCTCGAAATGCTGGAAAAGACGCTTTTGATCCTGGGCGCTAATCCCTGGTCCGCTATCGCGCACCGATAGGCGGAAGCTGTCGCCGAGCGTGTGCACTGAAATCAAAATACCGCCGGCTTCGGTGAATTTCACCGCATTGCCCGCCAGGTTGAACACAATCTGCTTCAGGCGGGCTTCGTCGGCCTCAATCAGGGCTGGCAGATCGCGATCAATCACATGGGTCACGGTCAGGCCCTGGTCCGCCGCCCTGGGCGCAAGCACTTCGCCAACCTGCTCCACAAGCTGACGCAAATCGACCGGCCCGGGACGCAGCTCCAGCCGACCGGCTTCCAGGCGGGTCAGGTCGAGAATATCGTCGATTAGCCCCAGGGCGTGGGCCGCGCTGTCGCGCACGGCCTGCAAATAGGCCTTCTGGTCGGAGGCGAGCGCGGTGTCGGCCAGCAGATCGGCGGCTCCGAGCGCACCCGACAGGGGGGTTCTGAGCTCATGGGTCACCGCGGCAAAGAAGACCGATTTGCCGCGCGCCGCCTCGCTCTGTTCGGCGCGGGCCTGGCGCTCTTCACTGACATCGCGCCCCACCGAAACGCTCGACCCGTCTTGGGTCAGCGTCTCCGACCACTCAATCCAGAGCGGGCCCTCCTGGGTGCGCATCGCCACATCATAGCGCTGGGCCTCGCCGCCTTCGGTCTTAGCGGGGGCCACCGCGAACCAGCATCCAATCCAGTCGGTGCGGCTGCCACCGAAGGCGGTCAAAAAGGCGGCGTTGACCTCGATAATCCGCCCCTGGGCATCGCGCATAATGACCAGCTCGGCCATCGCGTCCAGCGCGGCCCGAGCCGCCCCGATTTCAGCGTCTGCGAAGCCTGGCGGGCGTGAGGTGGGGGGCAGATCTCCCGTCATCTGTCTGGTCTAGACGGTGTCGCGTTAAGGAAAAGTCGAGATCGCTTGGGGGCGTGCAATGGCTTGCTGCCCTGCGGTGGCGGATTTGCGCGCGCTCAGGGCTTCGGCCACGTGAATGCGGCGCACACCGTCTGACCCATCCAGATCGGCGATGGTGCGGGCAACCTTCAGGATTCGGTGATAGGCCCGCGCGGTCAGCCCCAGCGCTTCGCTGGCTTTGGTCATCAAGGCCAGGCCGTCGGCGTCTGGTGCGGCGACCCGGTCCAGCGCATCGCCACTGAGCCGGGTGTTGAGCTGGCCGCGCTCGGCCTGGACGGCGCGCGCGGCGGCCACCCGCGCGGCGGCTTCCGCGCTGCCTTCAGGGGCCGGAGGTAGCGCCAGATCCGCCGGTGTGACGGGTGGCACGTCGATCTGCAGATCAATGCGGTCCATCATCGGACCCGAAACGCGGGCCTGATAGCTTTGGGCGCATTTGGGACCGCGCGCGCACGCCTTGCCGTTCTCGCCCGCCCAGCCGCACCGGCAGGGATTCATCGCGGCGATCAGCTGAAAACGGGCGGGAAAGGTGATGCGGGCATTGGCCCGCGCAATCGCGATTTCACCGGTCTCCAGCGGCTGCCTGAGACTATCGAGCACTTGCGGGTGAAATTCTGGCAACTCGTCCAGAAACAAAACCCCGTGATGGGCCAGGGATGCCTCT
>JANQMI010000015.1 GCA_028280165.1 Oceanicaulis sp.
GGCATCGCGATCATCAGACCTGCGGTGATGACGGTCGAAGTATCGCGCAACAGCCGGAATGATACCGGCCGCGCCATTGGTCGGTGCTGTAACCACGCACCCGCCGGCCGCGTTCTCTTCATTGACCGCCATGGCCCAAAGATTGACCCATTCCATGGCTGCGAGCGGGTCCGTCTCGGCGCGCGCCGCTTCGTCCATCAGCTTACGGCGCAGGCCAGGGGCGCGCCGCTTCACATTAAGGCCGCCTGGAAGCTCGCCATCCATGCGCGTGCCGCGCTCGATACACGCTTCCATGGCCGTGGCCACCTCATTCACGCGATCGCGCACGTCCGCTTCTGACCGAAAGGCCGTTTCATTGGCCAGCATGATTTCGGGAATGGACAGGCCTTCGCGCTCTCCTATCTCCAAGAGCTCGTCACAAGAGTTAAAGGGGTAGGGTTCGCCGGTTCGAGCCTCAGCGGCGGAGTTTCGACCAGCTTCGGCTTCGCTGATCACGAAGCCTCCACCAATCGAATACCAAATCTCTTCACGTAGCATGTCGCCTTCGGAGCTGAAGGCGCTGAATTTCATAGCATTTGAGTGAAAGGGAAGGCGGGTTCCACCCTCGAGAACCAGCTGACTGGTCGGATCAAATTCGATCTCGTGCTGGTCCAGCAGTCGAAGGGTTTGAGTTTCATAGATCCGGTCAATCCGCTCTGGCAGGGCGTCAGGATCGGCGGTTTCGGGGGCCACGCCTTCCAGGCCCCAAAGGATCGCTTTATCGGTGGCGTGTCCCGTGCCTGTCAAAGCCAATGAGCCATAGGCTTCGGCCTTCACTCGGGCGACCGCGTGGAGCCCAGATTCGGCCTGGACTTTTTCCAAAAACAGCCGGGCCGCTTTCATCGGGCCCACCGTGTGGGAACTCGATGGTCCAACGCCAAGCTTAAATAGGTCGAAGACCCCAAAATGCATTAGCTATCACCAAGGCCGCGGTCGGACGTAAACGCGTTGAAACAAATGATGGTTTGCGTGTCTTTGACACCCTGGATGGTCTGGATTTTCTGATTCACGAACCGTCCGATATCGTCTTCCGACGCGACCGAGAACTGCGCCAATAAATCAAAGGCCCCTGACACCGAATGGACCTGACGGGTCTCTTCCACCTCGTCCACGATCGTAGAGGCCACCTCATAGGTTTGACCCAGCTCGCATTTGATGAAGATGTAAAACTGGCGCATCGCGCGACTCCCTTGGATTTTGGCGATGTTATAACGCGGTTCGAACGGTCCACAGCTCAGGAAACAGTCGAAGCTCAAGGGCCTTAACCAGATAGCTTACGCCACCTGAACCGCCGGTTCCGCGGCGGAAGCCAATTATGCGTTCGACCGTTTTCATGTGATTAAACCGCCATTGCTGGAATTTCTGTTCCAGATCTACGAGCTTTTCGGCAAACTCATACAGCTCCCAATGGCGTTCGGTGTTGAGATAAACCTCACGCCACATGGCCTCGACTTCATCACAGGGGACATAAGCGTTGGACCATTCGCGCTCGACGACCGACGTCGGCAGCGCCATGTCATGGCGAGCGGCGAAGCGCAGCGTCTCATCATAGAGGCTGGGCGCATTCAGTGCAGCCATGACGCGCGCCTTGGCTGCGGGTTCTTTGTCAAAAACCCGGGCCATCTTCGCATTCTTATTGCCGAGCCGGTATTCAAGGCAGCGATATTGCCACGATTGAAACCCAGAACTCTGTCCAAGCTTGTCACGGAAACTCAGATAGTCAGACGGTGTCATGGTTGCCAATACGGCCCAGGACTGGGTCAGTTGTTCTTGAATGCGGGCTATCCGGGCCAGCATCTTCATCGCCGGACGGGTCTGGTCGCGTTGAACCAGCGCGACCGCCGCTTCAAGCTCGTGCAGACACAGCTTCATCCAAAGCTCGCTGGCTTGGTGGATGATGATGAACATCATCTCGTCATGCTCATCGGTCAGCGGGGTTTGTCCAGCCATAAGGGTGTCGAGCTTAAGATACCGGCCATAGGATAGTCCCTCCGCCGGATCCCAGTGGATATCTTCGCCCTCGAGATCGACGGCTGTACGGATGGGATCGCTCATTGCGGGCTCCGATCGGCCAGAGTGAAGGAGAGGGGCGTCAGCCCGGCAATCTGAACATCGACCTGATCGCCAACCACCAGGGGCCCAACTCCGGCGGGCGTGCCGGTGAAGATGAGGTCGCCGGGCTCTAGTGTCACAAGGCTGGACAGGTGACTAAGAATTTCAGCGGCACTCCAGGTCATCTGGTCCAAATCACCGGATTGGCGGACCTGGCCATTGACGCTCAAGCTGATGGAGCCCGCGTCAACCGACGCGCCGCGCGTGATCATTCCAATCGGCGCGGACGCATCAAAACCTTTGGCCATGTCCCAGGGACGGCCTGACTTTTTCGCAATGGCCTGGAGATCACGTCGGGTTAAATCAACACCCGGTGCCGCACCGTAAATCAGGTCTGGCGTGTGGTCCGGAGAGAGATTTGATCCGCCGGCTTTGAGGGCCAGGACAAGTTCGACTTCGTGGTGAAGGTCCGAGGTCGCAGGCGGGTAGGGCACTTCAGAACTCAGTGTCAGCGCGTCGCGAGGCTTGGAAAAAAAGAAGGGCGGCTCACGGCTCGGATCCGCTCCCATTTCACGAGCGTGATCGGCATAATTGCGGCCGACACAATACACCCGCCGAACCGGAAAATGCCCGCCGCCCACAACCGGCACCGTAACCATGGGCGGTGGCGCGATAACGGAGTCGGACATGGCTAGGCTCCCAAAAAGTGGCGCAGGGCTCGTGGCTTAGCCCGCGCCGCTCGATTTGTCAGCCGTCAGTCGCCGCTTACCGGCTTGCCGGTGTCCTTTTGGTGATCCGCCATCATGCCTGAAAAGCGATGCAGGAGATCAATTGGCATTGGGAAGATGATGGTCGAGGTGCCCTCATTACCCAGCTCCGTCAGCGTGCCAAGATAGCGCAGCTGTAGCGAGCCTTCCTGCTCGCTGAGGACCTCTGCGGCTTCGGCCAGCTTTTGAGCGGCCTGCTGTTCGCCCTCAGCGGAGATGATTTTTGCTCGCCGTTCGCGTTCCGCTTCCGCCTGGCGCGCGATCGCACGGATCATCGATGGGTCAAGGTCGACATGCTTGATCTCGACATTGGCCACCTTGATTCCCCAGGCCTCGGTCTGCTCATCCAGGATTTTCTGAACATCTACATTGAGTTTATCGCGTTCGGCCAGCATCTCGTCGAGATCATGCTTGCCGAGCACGCTACGCAGTGTCGTTTGGGCCAGCTGGCTGGTGGCCATCCGGAAGTCTTCGACCTGGTTGATGGCTTTGTTTGGATCGATAATCCGGTAATACAGCACCGCGTTGACCTTCACCGAGACATTGTCCTGGCTGATCACATCCTGGCTGGGGACGTCTTCGGCCACGGTGCGGATATCGACTTTGACCATTTGTTGCAGGAAGGGGATGAGCAGGATCAGGCCAGGCCCGGATGTGGCAGTGTAACGGCCAAGCGTAAAAATCACCGCTCGCTCATACTCTCGCAAGATTTTAACGGCGGAGGACAGGATCGAGATCGCCAGGACACCAAGGGCGAGCCAGAGGCCAATATCAAGTCCAATCGATTCCAACATGATGCTTCCTTTGAGTTCTGCCTTGAACACACAGCGTCCAAGGCCTGTTCAGCGATTGTAATCAGGCAGATTTCACAATCAGGGTGAGCCCATCAATGCCCTTCACTTTGATGGTGTCGCCTTCTGCCAGGTCATCCTTTGAGGTCGCGTGCCAGCGCTCTCCGTCGACTTGGACATGACCTTCGCCATTGTGCCAGTCGAGGACCCGCCCGGTCATCCCAATCAATCCTTTGGCTCCGGTGGTCACTTTGCGCCCTTGGGCCGCCAGGCCATAGCTCAGAAGCAGGAAGGTTGTGACGCCAAGAACGCCCGTGGCCCCGGCGACCAGCCACCAATCCACCCGGAAGGCTTCAACGTCAGTATCCACCAGCATCAGCGCCCCAATCGCAAAGGCCGCCAGCCCGCCCAATGCCAGCAACCCTCCAGAGGCAATGAAGGCCTCGGCCACCAGCAGCGCCAACCCCAGCAGGATCAAGGCAGCACCGGCGTAGTTGACCGGCAGCGTATTGAGCGCATAGAGCCCAACAATCATACAAATGACACCCGCTACAGCGGTAATGGGTTCGAGCCCATTATAGAAAGAGACCAAGAGCCCGACGAAACCGAGGTTGAGTAAAAGGAAGGCAATGTTCGGGTCGGTGATGATCAGCAGAACTTCTTCAGCCACACTTTTTTCAACGCGGACGATATCTGCATCCAGTGTCGAAAGCGTCACGACCCTTCCGGACTGAAGTTCAATCTCTCGGCCATCCAATTCAGCCAAAAGCGCGTCCAGATTAGGCGCGACAATTTCCACAACGCCGAGCTCAAGCGCTTCGGAGGCTGAGACGCTGACCGCGTCTCTCACAGCGTCTTCGGCCCAGTCGGCATTTCGTCCGCGAAGCTCTGCCAGCGAACGGATATAAGCCACAGAATCGTTGACCACCTTGTTGCGCATGGCTTCAGAGCTGCTGGGCGCGTTGGCCGGAGAGGCCTCACGCTCCTGATCGTCGACCGCGTCTTCGATGGCTGGCTCTGTTCCTTCCGGAGCCGCCGGTTCGCCGCCATCAGATCCACTCATATCAACAGGAGTGGCGGCTCCAATACTTGTGCCCGGGGCCATGGCCGCGATGTGGCTGGCATAGGTAATAAACGCGCCTGCACTCGCTGCGCGAGATCCAGGCGGCGATACATAAACGACAACGGGTAGCTCAGCGGCCAGGATGGCCCGGTTTATATCGCGAGTTGACGTGACCAGACCCCCAGGCGTGTCCATCTCGACAATGAGCGCTTGGGCATCGGCCGCCCCCGCGTCTTGGATTGATCGGGTCAAAAAGCTGGTGGTGGCCGGGCCAATCGCACCCGTTATCGGTGCAACATGGACTGCTGAACCGGAACTGGATTGCTGAGCCAGTCCGGTGGCGGTCAGCACAAGTCCGATGATGATTGATACGAGTGCTGAAAGCCGCAATGCACTGCGGAACATCAAAAGGTCTCCAGCCGCTGTCATGTCTATGCTTTAGCGTAGTCCAATGAGCCAGACGACGCTACGGATTTCGAACGCGTTCTCGCTTTGGTCGGGCCCGTAACCAAACAATGAGATTGAGGAAAGCTAAAAGCATCATTGAGGCCTGGAACCCGATACCGAGCTTCCCATTGGCCAGGCCGACTGGCGAGAAGAGGACATAAAGGCCCACGACCATGGACAGCAAGGTGAAGGCGACCGGTCGGGCAAAGCGCCATGGTGTCATCTCAACCTGGTGGTGGTCCTTGAGGTGCCACGGTTCTGCGCGGGGTGAAAGCCGGCCCGCAAGCAGCATGATGACCACTTCGATCGCAAAAAGGATGGCGTAGATATGCAGGAAGTGAAGTGTGACGACATCATCAAAAACGAACTTCAACAGGCCGTAGGAAATGACGTGGAAGACGATGACGATCTTCGCTGCGATGGCCGGAGTGCGCCGCGCGAAAAGCCCAACAATCACAATGACAACGATCGGGATATTATAAAACCCCGTGAAGATGCGGATAATCTGCCAAAGCCCTTCGGGCGCAAAGGACAGAAGCGGTGCCACGGCGAAGGAAAATAAGGCCACGACAATACTCGCGATCATGGCCACGCGGACCGTCTGTTTATCCGTCATCGGTGTCTTCCGAGACGGCGCATAGATGTCCAGCGTGAACATGGTTGCCGCGCTGTTCACGAGCGAGTTGAACGAGGAGAAGACGGCACCAAACAGCACTGCGAGGAAAAACCCCATCATCCAGATTGGAAAAACGTCACGGATCAGGGCCGGGTAGGCTTGGTCAATGCTGGCCAGCTCCGGGCCGTAAAGATGAAAGGCGATCACGCCCGGTATCATCATGAAAAAGGGCACCAGGACTTTAAAGAAGCCCGAGAGAAGAACGCCCTTTTGACCTTCTGCAAGATTGCGGGCGGCGAGCGTCCGCTGGATGACATATTGATTGGCACACCAGTAGAAAAGATTGGCGAAAATCATCCCCGTGAAGATCGTCCCGAACGGGATCGGCGATTGCGCGCCTCCTATCGCGTTGAGCTTGTCTGGATGGTTGCTGATCAGCGTGTTGAGACCGGTAAGAAAACTCCCACCGCCCAGGGTGATCAGCCCTAGAAAGGGGACCAGAACACCGACAATTAATAGGCCAACCCCGTTTAGCGTATCGGAGACCGCAACGGCTTTCAGGCCGCCAAACACCGCATAGGCTGCGCCTGCAACACCAATTACCAACACAGTCAGAACAAGCGCTTCAAACTGTGAGAGTCCAAACAGGCCGGGAATATCGAACAGCCGGATGACCGCAACCGACCCGGAATACAGAATCGAGGGAATGGTCACGAGGCCATACCCCAGCAAGAATAAAAGCACCGATAGACGCTGAACATCGGCGTCGAAACGGTCTTTCAAAAACTCTGGCAGGGTGGTGAAAGCACTCTTCAGATAGCGGGGCAGGAAGATGAGCGCCATGGCGACCGTGGCCAAGGCCGCGGTGACCTCCCAGGCCATGCTCGACATATCAAAGCCATAGGCTGAGCCATTAAGGCCAATCAGCTGTTCTGCGGACAAATTGGTCAACAACAAGGAGCCCGCGATAAATAGTCCGCCGAGGTGACGGCCGGCCAGAAAATATCCGTCTTTTGAGCTGACCTCGTCGCGGGCTTGCCGGTAGGACCACCATGCCACGACAGCCATAAATAGGGCACAGCTGACGAGTGTCAGCGCGATTTGGATCGGTGTCACAGGCAGTCCCCCAGCAGTGCTTGGCCGATTTGTTGTGCGGCTCGCAGACCGATGGTGGTTGGTGTCGGTGACGGGGATCAAGAAAAAGATCGCACCGGCGAGTCGCAAAGCACCAACAATGCAAAAGCCTGGCGATGGTCTGGACCCGTTGATAATCGCTGAGGGGGCTATCTTCGCGTCGGAGAGCCCGGAGGCGGGCTTGAGGACAGAGAGATGGCGGAGGAGGAGGGATTCGAACCCCCGGAACGCGTCAACGCTCAACGGTTTTCAAGACCGCCGCTTTCGACCACTCAGCCACTCCTCCGCGGTGCAGTGTCTCTACCCTCGACTGCTCGTACAAGGCAAGCCGGTCTCGGCACCTGGCCGCTGATTCATCAATGAAGGTGCGCCAATACCGAGATGATAAAAGAAACCCACACTTCGCCTGCGCCGCCCGACAAACCACACTCGCCATGCTTCCGCCATTGTGGTGTTCAGGCTAACGTTCAGCCATCCATCGAATCCGCCTGACTGAGGTCTTTATGCTCTTGCGTCTGCTTTCCGTGTTCGCCGGCCTGCTCGCGTTCGCCAGCATCACCCACGCCCAATCGAATTTCGAGACCCGCGCCACCTACGCCGCGATCTTGGACTTTGAGACCGGCGAGCTGCTTTATTCGAAGCAGGGTGACGTCGCGATGGCTCCGTCTTCCATGTCCAAGCTCATGACCGCCTTGATGGTGTTTGAAGCGCTCGACCGCGGAGAGCTGACTTTAGAAACGACCCTGCCGGTGAGTGAAGACGCCTGGCGGCGCGGAGGATCGGCTTCGGGTTCCTCGACCATGTTTCTAGACGTGAATTCACGGGCCAGCGTAGAAGACCTGCTACGCGGGATTATTGTCCAGTCCGGCAATGATGCTTGCATTGTCGTGGCGGAGGCCCTTGGCGGAACCGAGGACAATTTTGCCCAGATGATGACAGAGCGGGCGAGGGAGCTTGGCCTGGCAAGCGCCAATTTTGCCAACGCTACGGGCTGGCCGCACCCCGACCACCGCATTTCGGCCCTGGATTTGGCGCGTCTGTCGCGTCACATCATTGCCGAGCATCCTGAATACTACGCGCTCTATGGCGAGGAAGAGTTCACCTATAACGGCATCCGTCAGTTTAACCGGAACCCCTTGCTTGGCCTGTTTGAGGGTGCAGACGGCCTCAAGACAGGTCGGACGAGTGATGCGGGATACGGCCTGGCGGCAACAGCCGAGCGCGACGGAGTGCGTCGCATCGTAGTGTTCAATGGTATGGACAGCGAAAGGGATCGGGCCAGCGAAGCTGAGCGCCTTATGCGTGCAGCCTTGTCCGAATTTCGAGTCGAAAGGATCGTCGAAAGCGGCGCAGTGATTGCCGACGCTGAGGTGTATCTGGGCCGAAGCTCGACGGTTCCCCTCCGGGTCACTCAATCGCTGGAGCTCGGCGGCCATAGACGCGATCTGAGCAGCTTTACGGCCGAAGTGGTCTATCAAAGCCCAATCCAGGCCCCGATTGAAGCCGGGACGGAGGTGGGCGAACTCATGGTGTCTCTTCCAGACGGGCGGACACAATCGGTCCCGCTTGTTGCCGCTGAAACCGTCGAGCGTCAGGGCATGTTTGGCCGTGCCGGATCAGCGCTCGCGCGCCTCATTCGCGGCGGTTAGAGCGTGCGGGGCAGGTTCATCACCCTTGAAGGCGGGGAGGGGGCAGGTAAGTCCACCCTCGCTCGCGGTCTCGCCGGAACGCTTGAGAAGCGCGGGATTGAGGTTGTTGTGACGCGCGAGCCTGGCGGCACCTCAAATGCTGAAGCGATCCGGGCCCTCCTCGTTGACGGCGCTGTTGAGCGGTGGTCGCCCATGGGGGAGGCGCTGCTTCTGTATGCCGCCCGTGAGGACCATGTAAGGATCCTTATTGAACCTGCTCTGAAGGCGGGAAAATGGGTGATTTCAGATCGGTTCGCCGATTCCACGACCGCATATCAGGTTGCGGCGGGTGGATTGCCGCGGGCAACGGTTGAGAACCTGCATCGACACGTTCTTGGTGGTTTTCAACCGGATCTGACCTTTGTAGTCGATCTTGATCCTCAGATTGGGATCCAACGCACCATCGCGCGTGGGGAGGGGGCAACACGCTTTGAACAACAGCCGGCCAGCTTCCATGGTGCGCTGCGGGCTGAGTTTGTGGCCATTGCCCAGCGCGAGCCGCGCCGATGTGCGGTGCTCGACGGCCGAGCCGCCCCAGAAGAATTGCTAAAGCAGGCCCTCGATCTCATCAGCGAAAGGTTAGGGGCGATTCATGGCGGGTGACATCCCTGAGGCAGATCGAGTTGGGGATCTGGCGCACCCAAGAGAGGTCTACGACCTATTTGGCCATGCGCGCGAAGCCGAAGCGATGGACGAGGCGTTTTCATCCGGACATATGCATCACGCCTGGATGATCACCGGCCCCAAAGGAGTGGGCAAGGCGACATTGGCCTATCGGCTTGCCCGCCGTGCACTGGGGGCGAAGGCTTCGGGACCGGAGCCGCTGTCTGCGGCCCCTGAAGATCTAGTTTGTCGCCAGCTTGAAGGTTTGGCGCATCCCGACTTTCTTCTGATCCGCCGGCCTTTCAATGATAAGACTAAGAAACTCAAAGGCGAAATCACCGTTGATGAAGCCCGCAAAGCGGCGGACTTCTTTACGCGAAGTGCCAGTGGAACGAATTGGCGCGTCGTGATCGTCGACAGTGCTGATGAGTTAAATATCAATTCTTCCAATGCATTACTAAAAACCCTTGAAGAGCCGCCGAAGCGTGGCCTATTAATTCTGTTGGTTGAGACCCCAGGACGATTGCTTCCCACCATACGCTCTCGCTGCCGGCGCTTATTGTTACGCGCGCCCAGTGCCGATGACACGGCCAGCTGGCTCGTGACGACCCACGGCCTGGATGCTGAAACCGCAAAAAGGGCGTCTGTACTTGCTGGCGGGGCTCCTGGGCGAGCATTGGCCTACGCTGTTTCTGGGGAGTTGGCGGTTAAAGACGATCTCGACAGGCTTTTGGCGGGGTTGCCGCGCATTGATCGCAGTGCGGCCATGCGTCTGGCCGATCAAGCCGCACGCAAAGATGCAGAGACGGTTCGCAAAGCCATAATGGGCTTTCTTTCCGGCTATGCGCAAAGTCGAGCTCGAGATCTGGCTGCAGACCGTCAAGGTCTGAGCCAGGCGGCGGCTTGGGTCAAAGCCAGTGATGCACTTCGACGACTGGCGCGTGACGCTGAGGCGATCTATCTCGACCCTAAACAGACGATTCACGCCGCAATCTCGCTGATTGAGGACGCGGCCAGCGCACCTTGATCCCGATGCTCATCGACACTCACATAAATATTCACGGCGAAGCCTTTGAGGAGGACCTTGAAGACGTCCTTCAGCGGGCGCGAGAGGCTGGCGTCTCACCCATGATCGCGATCTGTTGCCGGCTGAGTGAGTTTGATGCCGTGCTTCAGATTGCTGAAGCCCATGACGATGTGATGTGCACAATCGGCGCGCATCCCCATCACGCCAAAGACCGGCCGGATATCACCGCAGACGAGCTCGTTGAAATCGCTCAACACCCTAAAGTCATTGCGATTGGCGAAACCGGCCTCGACTTCCATTATAATTACAGCCCACGCGCCGATCAGTTCCCCAGCTTGCGAGCCCATATCGAGGCTGCGCGGCGCACAGATCTCCCTATAATCCTACATTGCCGGGATGCCGATGAGGAAATGGCAGACCTGCTGGAAGAGGAAATGGGGAAGGGCGCTTTCCGTCCTCTTCTGCATTGCTATACGGGCGGTCAGGCTTTAGCGCGACGCGCCGCAAAGCTCGGAGCCTATTTTTCAGCATCAGGGATCATCAGCTTTAAGAAGGCGGATGATGTCCGTGCGGTGTTCCGCGACGTGGTGCCGGATGATCGGGTTATCATTGAGACGGACTGCCCCTATCTCGCACCGGTGCCACATCGGGGACGTCGCAACGAGCCCAGCTATCTACCGCACGTCGCGGAGGCTTTGGCGCGTGTGAAGGGCTGGACTATAGAACAAACCGCTGAGCGCACCACACGGGCGGCGAGAACCCTGTTCGACCAGCTCCCAGACGCATGACAGACGCGGTCAAATTCATTCGTGCCCGAATACTCGGCTGCGGATCATCGGGTGGCGTACCGCGTCTTGACGGCGATTGGGGTGCCTGTGATCCGAAAGAGCCCAAAAACCGGCGTCAGCGCTGTAGCTTGCTCATTGAAGGTGCAGCCACGCTTGATGCGCTAGATGAAGGTCAGGCGACACGCGTTCTCATCGATACATCTCCAGATCTGCGCACTCAGTGGTTGGAGGCTGGCGCGGCGACACTGGATGGAGTGGTCTACACCCATGCTCACGCTGACCAGCTCCATGGGATCGATGACCTTCGCGCGCTGGTATATCGCCGCATGGCGATGTTGCCCGCCTTTGCAAATCCGAAGGTCGCTGAAGAGATCACCCATCGCTTCAACTATATCTTCGAAACACCGCCCGGATCGGGCTATCCGCCCCTCATGACGATGACACCCATTGATGCAGGGGTAAGCCATAAGATTGCCGGCGCGGGCGGTGTTTTAGCGCTTTCGCTCTTCGATGTTGAACATGGTGGCGCGCCGTGTAGCGGCGTGCGCATCGGTCCGCTGGCTTATACGCCGGATGTCAGTGATCTAGATGCAAAGGCCTTTGAAGCGCTTTCAGGCAGCCAGGCCTGGATCGTGGACGCCTTGAGGGAAAAGCCGCATCCAACCCACGCCCATGTTGATTTGAGCTTAAGTTGGCTTGAGCGGATCAACCCTCAGCTTGGAATCTTGACTAATCTCCACATCGATCTCGATTATCAGTCTCTGCGCAATCGTATTCCTGAGGGCGTCAGACCCGCCTTTGATGGATTGAGCGTGACTATGGATGCGGACTCAGGGGAGATACATAGCGTGAGCGGGCCGTGATCTGCAGATAATCGGCCTGCACTCTGAACCTAATGTCACTCGATATTTCTCATAATATTGATTATGCGCAAAATGGAGCAAGCTGGCTCAATGTCCGAGACCATCCCCTTTTATGATCAAGCGCTGGAAAGCCTTGCGCACTCTCCAGCGCGGGATCTGTCCGGTATGCAACGCCTTCTGGCGATCATGGCTCGGCTACGGGACAAGGACACGGGCTGCCCGTGGGATGTCGAGCAGACTTTTTCGACGATTGCGCCGTACACGATCGAAGAGGCCTATGAAGTTGCGGACGCGATCGATCGCGGCGACCTGGCGGATTTGAAGGATGAGCTGGGCGATTTGATGTTCCAAGTCGTCTTTCACAGCCAAATGGCGTCCGAGGCGGGCGATTTCACCTTTGAAGACGTGATTGAGGCCATATCCAATAAGATGATCCGCAGGCACCCTCATGTCTTTGGGGATGCCGACGAGCGCGACGCTGAAGAGCAAACCAAAGCCTGGGAAGCTCAAAAAGCCTCTGAACGGGCCGCCAGAGGCGATCAAGACACCTCTGTTCTGGCTGACCTTCCCATTGCCCTGCCGGCTTTAAAGCGCGCCGGAAAGCTGACAAAGCGAGCGGCACGGGTTGGATTTGACTGGCCCCATGTTGATCAGGTCTTTGACAAGCTTGATGAAGAGCTGGGGGAGCTGAAGGCCGCAATACTGGCGGGTGATCAAGCCCACATCGCCGAGGAAATGGGTGACGTTCTATTTGTGGTGTCGAACTTGGCCCGAAAGCTCGGCGTTGAGCCGGAAAACGCGTTGCGGGATGCCAATGCCAAGTTCGAACGGCGCTTTAGATATATTGAGCAAAATGTTGAAAAGGCAGCACCTTCTTTGGAGGAGGCGAGCCTCGAGGCAATGGAAGAGCTCTGGTTGGAAGCTAAAGAGGTTGAACGCAAGGCCTAGTCGTTAGGCTATGGGCTCGACGTCGAATACCTGCTCAAGGCCTGGAAATCTCTGCCGGAAGCGGCCGGCATCTGCACCCGATAACCGAATAATCGCTTCTGCGACGCCCGTTTCAGTGACCATGCGCTCTTCGAGAATAGAGCCATTTTCGTGAACCCAAGCGCGCGCTGCGGCATCTGAGGGCTTGAAGCGGACATGTAGGCGTTCATCACCGACCGATAACGCATCATCAACCGCGCGCATGAGGGCTGACAGCCCCTGCCCGCTGACAGCCGAAGTTGCGATCACCTTTAGCCTGTCCGGCCCGGTCTGGAGCCGCGCGTGCCAGACGAGGTCTTCATGGGCCTCTTCGTCCAGCCGGTCGATCTTATTCCAGGCCTCAATGCGAATCTGATCACTGTTCTCGCCAGAACCGAGCGCTTCGAGAACGGCTTCAACGTCAGCTTTGCGCCCCTCATGGTCTGGATCAGCCATGTCTCGCACATGGATCAGAATGTCAGCTTCGGCCACCTCTTCCAGGGTCGCGCGAAAGGCTGCGATCAGCTCGGTGGGAAGGTCGGTGATGAACCCCACCGTGTCGGATAAGAGAATCCGTCGGCCCGTCGGCGTGCGCACCGCGCGTGTTGTGGGGTCCAGCGTCGCAAACGGCATATCCTTGGCCAGCACCTTGGCCGTGGACAGCACATTAAACAGGCTCGATTTTCCGGCATTGGTGTAGCCGACCAGCGCGACCGTAGGCCAAGGCGCGGCCCGTCTGCGGCTGCGATGCAGAGTTCGGGTCCGTCTGACTTGATCGAGCTCGCGCCGCAGCTTGGCCATCTTATCGGCGATAATCCGGCGGTCGGTTTCGATCTGGGTTTCACCCGGTCCGCCCATAAAGCCCGCACCCCCGCGCTGGCGCTCCAAGTGGGTCCAGGTCCGGACCAGGCGCGATCGTTCATAAGTCAGACGGGCCAATTCAACTTGCAACCGCCCTTCCCGCGTCTGTGCCCGCCGGCCGAAGATTTCAAGAATCAGTCCGGTACGGTCGATCACTTTGACCTTGAGCGCCTTTTCCAGATTGCGCTGCTGGACGGGGGTTAGCGCGGTGTCGAGGACGAGAACATTCGCCTCCAGCCGCTCAAGATCATCCGCGAGGGCTTCAACCTTGCCCGATCCGAAATAGGTCGACGGCTCGATCCGGCGTAGCGGTTCGATCCGCGCATCGGCGGTTTCAAGGTCTAGAGCTTCGGCAAGGCCGGCAGCCTCTTCGATCCGCGCCTTCACGCGCGCCTGCTCTAGCTCACCTGTATCGGGATGGAGAACGAGTGCCGTTTGTACGGCTGTGGAACGTTCAATCAACCGGCGTCTTCCTCATCGATCTCTTCTTTATCGAACAACTGGACCGGTTGGCCCGGCATGATCGTGGAGATCGCGTGCTTGTAAACGAGTTGAATCTGGCCTTCGCGACGCAAAAGGACGCAGAAATTGTCAAACCAGGTCACGACACCCTGAAGCTTGACCCCATTGACCAGGAAAATGGTCAGCGGTGTTTTGCTCTTGCGCACCGTGTTCAGAAATACGTCCTGAAGGTTTTGTTTTTTATCGTTGGACATCGGCTCGACTTCTCTCGTTCTTCTCTTAAGCCCCTCAACGCGGCCTGTGACCTAGGTAAACACGGTTTCGCTGCACTGCAACCATGGTCGGGTAGAGAATCGGTAATTTCGGCTCAATCGCGCGCAAAAATCACGTAAATTGCTGCCGCTGCAGCAAGGATCTCCAAACGCCCCAACACCATCAACGTGCACGCCAATATGAGTGCAATAGGGGGTTGCGCGCCCCAATCAACCTCTGCCAGCGGCCCGGCGTTGGTGACGGCGGCGGCTGACATGCGCCAGGCGTCTTCAAATCCGGCACCCCCGAGACCGATTGCAATAGCCCCCAGCCCCATGATGACAGGGAAGGCCAGTGCATAGACCCACACCCCGGTTAAGGCCTGGTCACTGACGCTCCGCCCGGAAAACCGGGTCCTAATGGCGGCAGACGGATGAGAGAGGGTTTCTAATTCTCCGCCGGCCCGGCGAGCCAGCAACAGTATGCGTGGCATCTTGATGCCGCCGGTGGTCGAAATCGTCGATCCTCCAATCATCGCAAGCATCAACCAGACCACGGGGCCAGCATAGCTCACGTCTGCGGTCCTAAACCCGGCCGTGCTGATCGCAAACAATGCATCGAAGAATGCCGGCAAGGCGGTCGGCACACCCAAAATGACCCCTGCCCCGATTGATATAGCGATCGCCACAGCGATTATAGCTCGCAACTCGCCGGTTCCGCGCCCGTATCGCCTCCGAGAGGCCAGTTCATAAAGCACTGCAAAATTCCAGGCCCCGATGACGCAAAGCAGGGCCAGGACCAAGATGCCTGCCGAACTCAAACTGCCTGCCACGCCGCCGTTAAACGGTGTTAGACCCGCGGTTGAGAGCGCAGACAGGCTCAGGCAGGTGGCTTCGAACAGCGGAAGCCCTGTGGCGGCAAGCAGAAAAGCGCCCAGCAAGGTCAGCGCTGCATAGATGCTCCCCAATCGACGCACAGCCCGACCGAAATTGGTAAAGAGATCGGCGCGCTCAACGGTGAGCAGGCTGGTCCGCCGAAGGCCCACGCCCCGCCGGTCGAGCGCCGCAAATACGGTGGCAGCAAAAACCAGACTGGCCAGCCCGCCCATCCAGGCGATCAGGCTGCGCCAGAGCACAATCGAGCGAGCGGTCTCGTCAGGTTGAAGGGCCACGGCCCCGGTGGTCGTCATGGCCGAGTAAGCTTCAAAAAGTCCAAGCCAAAGATCGCCATTGGCGATGACAAGCGGTGCTGCCGCCAAAGATGGGACGATCAGCCACCCCAAGAAGGCCAAGCGCAAGGCCGCTGAGGCCCGAGCCGGTCGTTTTGAGCCCTGGGTCGCGGCCAGGATCACACCGCCAACAAACCCGCCAGAGACAAAGGTGAAAAAAAAGCCCCGGGCTAAATCGCGCTCGCCTTCCTGAAAGGCCATGACGATGTGAGGCAGAGCGGCAAGAGCCACGAGCAAGGCGCACCAGGCGAGCGCGCGGAACATTCGGGGCGAAAGCGGCATCGGTCCTAGAAGTATTCCAGGCTGACACGAAACATTTGTTCGACCTTTGAAACCGACCCTTTCAGGGCAAAG
Source organism: Oceanicaulis sp. (assembly GCA_028280165.1). Taxonomy (GTDB): domain Bacteria; phylum Pseudomonadota; class Alphaproteobacteria; order Caulobacterales; family Maricaulaceae; genus Oceanicaulis. Next base: position 16,002 of record JANQMI010000015.1, read on the forward strand.
AACACGACCCGATCGTTTTCTTCAATCTTCACATCGTCTCGAGCAAAGAAGACTTTGTCGCCTCGAACCAGCGCGCAAACAGCGATTTCTTCCCCGAGATCAAGGGTGTTCAGGGTTTTGCCGACCAAAGGAGAGGTTGCTAGCGCGACACCCTCAAGCGCCTCGGCCTGCCCCCCGGCCAGAGACTGAAGCCCGGTGATCCGGCCGCGACGAATATGCTGAAGAATTGTGGAGACCGTCACACCGCGAGGATCGATCAATACGTCAATATCAAGCGCCGATTTCACCGGTTCGAAGGCTTGATCGTTGACCAGGCAGAGCGAGCGCGCGGCTCCTTCTCGCTTTGCCATGACAGCGCTGAGCAAATTGACCTTGTCGTCATTGGTCAGGCACAGCGTGAGCTCGGCATCCTCTACCCCGGCTTCCCGTAGAACCTCTCTATCGAGGCCGTCGCCATGCAGCACTACAGTTTTACGCAAAGCGTCCGCAGCTTTCTCGGCCTGCGGTTTGTCGCGTTCGATTAAGCGGACGCGGACCCCACTCACCCGTTCAAGGGCTCTGGCAACATAAAGACCGATATTGCCCGCGCCGACGATCACGACCCGTCTGGCACGCCGCGAATCCTCTCCAAACACATCGAGCGCGCGCTTCACCTGGTCAGCGGCGAGGCTCAGATAGACGTCGTCTCCGGGCATGATCGGGTCATTACCATCCGGAATAAACAGGGTTTTATCGCGTTGGATGCCCACAAGATCGAAACCAAGATCGGGAAACAACTCCATGAGCTGATCGCGCGTGCTGGTGACGACCGGCGAGTTTTCCTCAACTGTGAGACCGAGCACCTGGACCCGCGAATTTGCGAAGGGTGCGGTCGCAAAGGCTCCCGGCGTCTCCATGCGCTGAAGAATGGAACGACTGACCTCCAGCTCGGGGGAAATCGTCACGTCAACCGGCATCGCCCCGTCCGCAAACAAGGCTCCCCATCGCTTGTCGAGATAGGTCTGGGACCGGACGCGGGCGATCCGCATGGGCGTTTCGAAGATGGAGTGGGCCACCTGTGCCGCGACCATATTGGTCTCGTCCGAATAGGTGACCGCGACCAATAAGTCCGCATCCCCTGCCCCGGCCTTGTCCAGGACGTCGGGATGGGATCCATGTCCGACAACGCCGCGCACATCCAAATCCGTCGTGACCTTGTCAACAAGTTCACGTGACCAGTCGACCACTGTCACCGAATTGCCTTCAGCGGCCAGCTCCCGGGCGATGCCATATCCTACACGGCCTGCGCCGCAGACGACTGCCTTCATGGTTTAACTCTGTGAGGGGTCAAGACGCCTTTTCCGCATCCGCATCTGCGCCAGCATCCGGCTTTGAGGTATTGCCGACGCCCAGGGTTTTCAGCTTTCTGTGCAGAGCGGATCGCTCCATACCAATGAAAGTGGCTGTGCGCGAGATATTGCCGCCAAACCGATTGATCTGAACCTTCAAATACTCGCGCTCGAATTTCTCACGCGCATCGCGAAGCGGCAAGCCGATCATACGCTCGGCATCAAAGCCCGCTTCATTGTCGCCGGATCGGCCGGCAACTTCTGACGGCAGGCTGTCGAGCGTGACCGGCTCGCTGGGATCGCCAACAGCTAGGATTAAGAGCCGCTCTACATTATTGCGCAATTGCCGGACATTGCCCGGCCAGTCATGGGCTTGAAGGGCTGCCATCGCATCTTCACCAATCTTGCGCGGCGGAAGACCCGACATGGAAACGAGCCGTTCGATGAAGTGATTGACCAGAAGCGGAATATCATCGCGTCGATCTGCCAGCGATGGAGCCTCTAGCGGGACAACGGCAAGGCGATGGAAGAGGTCTTCCCGGAACCGTCCCTGAGCGATCAGCGCCCGTAGATCTCGAGCACTGGAAGACAGGACACGAACATTGACCTCGACATCAGAGCTTCCGCCTAAACGCCTGAAGCGCTGTTCCACCAACATGCGAAGCAGCTTGCCCTGCGTGGCCAGTGGCATATCGCCAACTTCATCAAGGAAGAGGGTTCCACCGTGGGCTTGCTCCAGCAGACCAATCCGGTCCACACGCCCGTCGGTTTCAGAGCCGAAGAGTTCCTCCTCGACCCGGTCGGGATTCATCATCGCCGCGCTGACCGGCACAAAAGGTCCCGAGGCGCGAAGCGATTGAGCATGGATCATGCGTGCAATCAGCTCCTTACCAGAGCCCGGAGGGCCCGAAATCAGGACGCGTGAATTGGTCGGGGCGACCTTTTCGATCATATTGCGCATGGCGGCCGCTGCAGCGCTCTCACCGATGAGCTCAGAATAGACTTCGCTTTTGGAGCGCAATTCAGCGTTTTCTCGACGCAATCGGCTGGTTTCAAGGGCGCGCTCGACCGTGACCAATAGCTTGTCAGATTTAAAAGGCTTCTCAATGAAGTCGTAAGCGCCTTTGCGGATCGCCGCGACGGCCGTTTCGATGGTGCCGTGCCCGGAAATGACAATGATCGGCAAGTTCGGGTCGCTCTGTTTGATCTCATCAAGCAGTTCAATCCCGTCCAGGCGGCTTCCTTGCAGCCATACATCAAGCACCGCCAGTGCGGGCTTGCGGGCGCGAATTTCGGCCAATGCGCTGTCGGCATCGCCGGCATAGCGGGCTTGGTAGCCTTCATCTTCCAGCAAACCGCCAATCAGTTCGCGGATGTCGGCTTCATCATCGACGATGAGAATATCCTGAGCCATTTCGTGCCTCATGCCTCTGCTCGCGCTGACGCATCCATTGCGTCACGCCCGGTATCAAGCAAGGGAAAGGCCAACCGGACGATTGCCCCGCCTTGCGTGTCTCCTGGGTCATCCAGCTCTAAGCGACCGCCATGGTCTTCCATGACGCGCCGCACGATCGCCAATCCAAGGCCGGTGCCTTTTTCCCGTGTGGTCATATAGGGTTCTGTCAATCGAGAGCGGTCTGCTGTGGGCCAGCCCAGACCATTATCCTTCACTTCGATCAGCCCAAATCCTGCATGCCGGTAGACCTTCACCGCGATCTCACCGGTGGCTTTGCCGCCAGTCCCATCGACGCGTGCTGATACACTTTCAGCCGCATTCTTCAGAATATTGGCTAAGGCCTGACCTGCGAGGCGGCTATCGCATTCCACATCGACACTCTCGGGAGCTTCAACAAGCGGGATGCGAATATTGGGCGACGCCACGCGCTGAGCGAAGACAGCGGCCCTTACAATCTCGTTGAGATCGGACAATTCCATCTTCGGCGATGGCATGCGGGCAAAGGAGGAAAACTCATCCACCATGCGGCCTATATCGCTCACCTGGCGCACAATTGTGTCGACGCACCGGTCAAAGGTGGAGGCCTCCGCCTCTTCAATCCCACCGCGATATTTGCGCCGCAGCCGCTCCGCCGAGAGCTGAATGGGCGTCAACGGGTTCTTGATCTCATGGGCAATTCTGCGCGCGACATCCCGCCATGCGGCATTGCGTTGAGCGGCCACCAGACGGGTCACGTCATCGAAGGTGATAACAACCCCATCTTCAGCATCCCGGCCAACCCGAACATTCAAATGAAGTCCATTTCCATCCTGCGTGATCAGGTCGATCTGCTGCTCCGTTGTGGCCTCGCGACTACGCTCGGCCTCACCGACGACGTCAGCAAATACCGGAGCGGCTTCATCAAGAGGTTGATCAATCAGCTCAACGGGGTCGACTCCCAGGAGCGCCGCGGCCGATGGATTGACCAGCGTGATCCGCCTTTCCCGATTGATGCCAATCACGCCGGCGGTGACACCTGACAGGACGGCTTCAATAAAGCCTCGCCGGCGCTCCGACTCGACATTGGCCTCCAAGAGCGCTCCACGCTGGGATTCAAGCTGCTCGGTCATCCGATTGAACGCCAGGCCAAGAGCTGCGATTTCATCGTCATTGTTGGTGGTATCGACCCGAACTTCGAGATCTCCGTGACGCACGCGCTCGGCTGCTGACACTAGGCGGGACACCGGATTGACCACTGTTGCCGCCGCAGAAAGCGCCAGCCAGACCGCACCGACAAAGATGAGGAATGCGGCCAATGCATAAACAAGGAAAAAGCCCTCACGCATCCGCGCCTCGCGCGCGATGCCATCAAGGTAGGACTCCGTGGCTTCCCGCGGCGCGTCGAGGACGGAAAAGTCGACATACCAGACGCCATACAGATAAGCGTCATCATAGCTGGGCAGGCGGATGAGCAGACGCACAAAGTCTTCGGCGTTTTCACGGGTCACAACAGCACTGACCGCCAAATCCCCCTCATTGGCGATCTGGAAGATTTCCGCGTTGGGCGGCGCAAAACCTGGCGCATCGTCGGCAATGTCGCTGCGGGCCATGATTGTTGCCTGGCTATCAATCACGTAAAGCGCGGGGATATTTCGCAAAATCGCCTGCTGGCTTAGATAGTCGTTGTATAGAATTCGACTTTCTTGGAAGCCTTGAACCGCTTCAGGATAGCTCAAATTCTCCGCGGTCGATTGAAAGTGCACATCGGCGAGCTGCAAAGCCTGAACGGCCCATTCGCGACGCATTTCCGACGAAGATTCGACCAGAGAAGAGACGCGCTCCCCGAACCAGAATTCAATCCCGCGGTTAAGCACCAATGCATGGAATCCCGCCAGCAGAACCGCTGGGACGATCGCCGCAACAGCAAACAGGGTCATGAAGCGCATCTGAAGCTGGGGGGCTTGGGATCCGGTTTGATGTCCCCTCGCCCGACGCGCGACACGAATCCCCGTCCAGACAATGAGACCCAAAATCAGGAAGCCGACCGTCGCGAGCAGGACCCCGAATAACGGAGCCCCAGGGCTGAAACGCTGATTATCGGAGACGGCCATAAGCGCGAGCGCAATCAGCCCGACCCCGGCAAAAGAAAAGCCGATGGCGAACGCAGTCTGGGTCGCGGCTTGAACGGGAATTTTGGTGTGGTGGCTCGACACGTTTCGGCTTTAATTCCTTCCCCCGCAGGCGACCATGAACCACCTGTTGCACAAAATCAACGCATTGTGTCCATCAGTCCCCATCACCAAAGTCAAACTGGTCCAGTTTCCGGGCAAATGTATTGCGGTTCATGCCCAATCTTCGGGCAGCTTCAAGACGCACACCGCCGGCAGCCTCTAGGGCAGCGCGGATAAGGCCGCGTTCCAGGCTCATTTGAGCCCGAGCGGCCAGGCCATCCTGATCGGCGAGGTCGGAGGCTGCAAAATACCGCACTGCGGCGAGTTCCAGCTCTTCGTCGCTATCGCGCAGGCCCGGGGCCTTCATGGCTGCTGCAATGGTTTTGCGTCCCACCGCCCCTGGCTGACCTTGGGCCACGATGTGTTTAGCTGTGCGCTTCAACTGAAGGACCTCCCCGGGCCAGGCCCGCGAATTCACGAACTCAGCGCCGTCTTCGGTAAGCCCGTAGACCTTGTGTTCTGCCTTCAAAAAGGCCTCAAACAAAACCGCTCGATCATTGCCGCGCTGGAATAGTGGCGGCACCGCAATCCGGCCCACCGAAACCAGATCGATAAGCGCGCTCGACAACGCGTCTGAGACTGTATCGTTCGCGGTGACGAGAAGGCGTGGAGAAGGTGTGGTCTCCACCTCTAAAGCCTCACGCACAAAATCTTGGGCCGCAGGTCTCCAGGCCTCAATTCGCCGGAGCAAAAGAGTTCCGGTCACCGCCTGCTCCCAATAACGACCTGGATTTTCAGCAAATTGCTGAGGTCCAACCTCCACCAGTGGCCCATCAAGGCTGGCTTGATGATGAATGAGCCGAGCCACTGTCGCTCTGCCGGCACCATCAGGCCCGGTTATCAGCACCGGCACCTGTGATTGAGACAGGCGTCCAATCGCCTTGAATGTGGATTGCATGACCGCGGACTGCCCAATCAGAGCCACTGTCTCGGACGGTGCTGCGCGCGTGGATTCTCTCACAGGGGATTGAAGTGCACGCTCAAGAAGTTCTATTAGGTCATTAATATCGAACGGCTTTGGTAGATATTCGTAAGCACCTCCGCTGTTTGCGTTCAAGGCGGTGGCCACGGTGGTTTGAGCGCTCATCACGATCACTGGCGCATCGGGCCGCAATTGCCGCACTTCATTGAGACGATCGAGGAAGTTTTCGCGCCCCAAAAGGACATCGGCCACAAGCGCGTCAGCCTCCTGGCGCGCCATACGGCTGATGGCTGTATCGGGACTGGCCGTGGCGCGGACCTCGAATCCTGCGCGCGACAACGCCTTTGTAATGACAAGACGCAGAGATTCGTCGTCCTCCAATACGATTACACGCCGCGTCATGCTCGAGCATCCTTGAAATAAAGGTGGAAGGCCGTGCGACCCGGCCGGCTTTCAAATTCAACGCCACCACCGTGCAGATCTGCAATGCGCGCGACAAGCGCCAATCCAAGGCCTTCTCCGGCTGGCTTACCCGTCACAAAGGGATTGAACACCGCATTCTGTAACCGGTCTGGAATGCCCGGTCCGTTGTCTTCTACTAAGACTTCCAGCCGAGCCTCCGGCGCAGGCCCTCCCGGTCGCGCACTCCGATATCGCGTGGAGACCGCAATCAGGCCGTTTTCGTCGGCGACGGCTTCCGCAGCATTGGTCAGCAGATTCAAGACCGCTTGTAGCGCGAGATCTTCATCAACGAGCGCATCGGGCAGCGACGGATCGAAATGCTCCTGCCATGAAATCCCATCACCAAAGGCCGCTGCCGCCGAGCGGACTGCGCTGCGCACCAGGGTGTGCAGGTTGACCGGCTTTAAGGGCCCAGGGGCAATATCGCCAATCTGGCTCCACCGCTCCGCGATCCGGCGGGCTCGATCGAGCTCTGTAATAATCAGGTCCGCAAGCTCAGCAACCTCCCCTGATTCAGACGCTCCGATGAGCTGAGCGGCTCCGCGTGCTCCAGCAATGGGGTTTTTAAGCTCATGGGATAGCATTCTGCCGAACCCAGCCGCCGCGTCAGCCGCAACGCCGCCGGATGAACTTGCTCCCGCCTCAGGCCAGGGGCGCAACGACAAGCACACCCCTTCACCTTCGGGTACGGCATCAACGGAAATGCGGACCAGTCCAGACTCTGTTTCAATGGGCAGGTCGTGCGCGAAGACCTCGCGGTGTTCCATCATTGCGCGCTGCGCCAACGCTGAAACTGCGGCACCCACCTCACCGGCGTCTTCAAGCGACCTTCCGATCAAACGCTTGCGAGATCGGCCAATCAAAAGCTCGCCGCTGGCGTTGATATAGTCGATCACACCCTTCGCCGTGATCAAGACAAGTCCGACACTGGCAGCCTCTGCAGCTCGGGACGCTGTCATGCTGCGGCCTGATGATAGACATTGACGAAGCGACGAAGCCCCTCCTCGACATCGCTGGCTTGTCCGGCGCGGCACAGCAGGCCCCGCCATTCCCGAGCTTTGGTCCCATCGGGTTCAACCCAGTCAACAAAGCTCGCAAAATGCTTGCGCATACACCGCACACCGAGGGCTTCGCCATAAAGGCTCACAGAATCAGCCAGAGCTTCGGCAAGGCTCAACGCCCCACTTTTTACCGAAGGCTCTTTCATGGGCTCACCAGACTGAAGGGCACGCGCAATGGCTCCTGGCAGCCATGGCCGCCCTTGGCTTGCTCGTCCCACCATAACCGCATCCGCGCCTGAGGCTTTGAGTGCGGCTCGGGCATGGTCTGGGTGAGCGATGTCACCATTCACGACAAGCGGAATTGTGATCGCTTCGCGAACGCGGGCGACCGCGGACCAATCGGCCTGGCCGGTGTAGAATTGCTGGCGTGTGCGGCCATGAACGGTGACCATCTGAACGCCCGCGGCTTCAGCCCGCTGGGCCAATTCTGGTGCGTTAAGGGACTCATGGTCCCAGCCCAGGCGCATTTTCAGTGTCACGGGAATGGTGGCTGCAGCCACTGTTGCTTCAATTAGTTCAAGCGCATGGTCGAGATCGCGCATCAGGGCAGACCCGGACAGACCGCGGGTGACCTGTTTGGCGGGACAGCCCATATTGATGTCGAGAATGTCGGCACCGGCGTCCTGGGCAAGCTTTGCACCGACCGACATCCATTTTGCTTCACGGCCGGCCAGCTGAATGACATGCGGACCGCAACGCTCATCGGCCTTCATGCGTCGGATAACGTCTTCGCGGCCCTGGGCCAGGGTTTCGCAGGCCACCATTTCGGAGATGACCAGTCCTGCGCCCCAGGCAAATGCCTGCCGGCGGATCGGCCAGTCGGTGACCCCAGACATCGGTGCCAGCAATACCGGCGCGCGGACCGGCACGTCGCCGATCATAAAGGCGGGGCTGTTGGTGGAGGACTTTGACATAGGAAGCCAATACCGTGTCTGGACGTGCGCATAAAGACGCCGTAACCGTCGGGTATGGAAACTTCGTCTTCTTACACCGCCTGCATTGTGGCTGGCGGACAAGGCTCCCGCGCCGGTGGACGCCTGCCTAAGCAATTTCGCCGTCTTGCCGGGCAGGCTGTGCTGGCCTGGAGCGTCGAAGCGTTCAAGGCTGACCCCCGGTGCCGCCAGATTGTCATTGCAATTCCTAAAGATAGCGAGGATCAGGCCCGCGAGCATCTCGGCGCGCTGGCCGGTCAATGTGAGTTTGTCGAAGGCGGTGCCACACGATCCGCCTCGGTGGCCAATGCCGCCGCAATGGCGCTGGAAGACCAGATTCTGGTGCATGATGCGGCCCGGCCCCTCGTCAGTCAGGCTTTGATCAGCCGGCTGTTGATTGCGCTCCAGGATAATCCTGGCGCAGCCCCGGCGCTTCCTGTTGTCGACGCGCTTTGCCGCGAAACACCGCAGGGTGTTGAGGCCGTCGATCGCTCACCTCTGCGTCGCATTCAGACGCCCCAGGCTTTC
>JANQMI010000036.1 GCA_028280165.1 Oceanicaulis sp.
CACCCTCGAGCACGCGCGCCAAACCGCCCTTTTCGCGAATGTTGAACACCACGATCGGGATTTGATTGTCGCGCATCAAGGTCACGGCCGATGCATCCATAACCTTCAGGTCGCGGGCCAAAACGTCAATATAGTCAAGCTGCTCAAAGCGCTTCGCGTCCGGGTTTTTGCGCGGATCATCGTCATAGACACCATCCACGCTGGTCCCCTTGAACAGCGCGTCACACCCCATCTCCGCCGCGCGCAGCGCTGCGGCAGTATCCGTGGTGAAAAACGGATTGCCAGTGCCGGCAGCAAAGATCACCACCCGGCCCTTCTCCATATGGCGCACGGCCCGGCGGCGCACATAAGGCTCACAGACGGTCTGCATGGGAATGGCGGATTGAACGCGAGAGGCCACGCCAATGCGCTCAAGCGCGGTTTGCATCGCCAGCGCATTCATGACCGTTGCCAGCATGCCCATATAGTCTGCAGCGGCACGCTCCATACCCTTAGCGGCGGCCGAAAGCCCGCGAAAAATATTCCCGCCGCCGATGACCAGGCAGAGCTCGTAGCCCGCATTGACCGCTTCACCGATCTCACCGGCGATGCGATCTGCGGTATTCATATCAATGCCGTAGGGTTGATCGCCCATCAGGGCTTCGCCGGAGACCTTCAGAAGGACCCGCTTGAACCGGCCCTTCGTCGCCTGCGTATGCTCAACACCGTCCACGGCGAATCCCCTTCAAACGCTTAGCTCTATATACACGAAGGCCCGGCAGACGATAGCCTGCCGGGCCCTTTATGCGTGACTGCCTTAGCCTTTGGCGACGGCAGCGACTTCCGCGGCGAAGTCTTCTTCTTTTTTCTCAACGCCCTCACCCAGCACCATGCGGATGAAGCCGGTCAATTCGATCGCAGCGCCTGCATCGGCTTCAGCCGCCTTCACAGCGCCTTCGACCGTCAGGTCGGGATCAAAGACGAAAGCCTGCTTTAGGAGCACAACTTCCTTGTAGAATTTCTGAATGCGGCCTTCGACCATCTTCTCGATGATATTGTCCGGCTTGCCCTGCTGACGGGCCTGCTCGGCAAAGACTTCGCGTTCTTTTTCAACAACGCTCGCGTCAACACCGTCCACGTCCACCGACAAAGCGGCGGCCGGAGACGCGGCTGCCACATGCATGGCGATCCTGCGGCCCAGCTCGGCTAGCACGGCTTTGTCACCGTCTGACTTCAGGGCAACCAGCACACCGATCTTGCCCATGTTCGGGGCAGCAGAGTTGTGCACATAGGCCGAAACAACACCCGGATCGACGGCCAGGGTCGAAGCGCGGCGCACAGACATGTTCTCGCCAATGGTCGCGATCAGATTGGTCAACGAGTCAGCCACGGACTTACCACCAGACATGGTCGCAACCAGAAGGCCGTCCACGCCCTCAGCGTCCACGGCCAGGCTCGCGATTTCGCCAACAGCGGCCTGGAAGGTTTCATTGCGCGCCACGAAGTCAGTCTCAGAATTCACTTCAACCGCAGCCGCCTTCATGCCCGTGCCGCTGTCTGCAGCAGCAACGGCCACCAGGCCCTCAGCCGCCACGCGGTCAGCTTTTTTGGCCGCCTTGGCCAGGCCTTTCTTACGCAGCCAGTCGAGGGCCGCTTCCATATCGCCATCGTTTTCAACGAGGGCTTTTTTGGCATCCATCATGCCTACGCCGGTTTTCTCGCGCAGGTCTTTAACAAGTGCGGCAGTGATTGCCATGGGGAGGTCTCCTTGTCGCGTTAAAGCGATTATTCGGACTTGGTCTCAGCGTCAGCGGCTTCTTCAGCGGCCGGAGCGGCTTCAGCCGTTTCTTCAGCCGTTTCTTCAGCCGGAGCTTCAGCTGCGACTTCAGCAGGCGCTTCGGTCGGGGCCTCAGCCGGCACCTCTTCTGCCGGAGCTTCGGCAGCCGCTGGAGCCGCATCGGTCAGACCCAGAGCTTCATCGCTTGGGGCTTCAGACGCGCCCAGGTCGACACCCAATGCCGCCTGGCTGTCAGAAATACCGTCCAGAACGGCGTCCGCGATCAGCTCGCAGTAAAGGGTGATGGCGCGGGCGGCGTCATCATTGGCCGGGATCGGGAAATCGATCGGGTCCGGGTCGCAATTGGTGTCCACCACAGCCACAACCGGGATGTTCAGGCGCTTGGCTTCCTGGATGGCAATGGCTTCTTTGTTCGTGTCGACCACAACCATCAGGTCCGGCGTGCCGCCCATTTCCTTGATCCCGCCCAGCGAACGCTCAAGCTTCTCGCGCTCGCGCGACAGCATCAGGATTTCTTTCTTGGTCAGCCCCTGCGGACCGCCTTCAGCGTCCAGCAGACCTTCCAGCTCGCGCAGGCGCGTGATTGAGTTGGAAATGGTTTGCCAATTGGTCAGCGTGCCACCCAGCCAACGGTGGTTCATGTAGTATTGCGCGCAGCGCTGAGCGGCTGCAGCGATCGGATCTGCCGCCTGACGCTTGGTTCCGACAAACAGAACACGACCCCCCGAAGACGCCACTTCGCGCACCTTCACCAAAGCTTGGTGGAGCAGCGGCACCGTCTGCGACAGGTCAATGATATGAATGTTCGAACGCTCGCCAAAGATGAAGGGCTTCATCTTGGGATTCCAGCGGTGAGTCTGGTGACCGAAATGGGCACCGGCTTCAAGCAGCTGGCGCATGGAGAATTCAGGAAGGGCCATCGATTTTTCCTTTTCCGGTTGGCCTCCGTGGAGCGGAGCCACATCCCTCGCCAGCCTAAACCGACAAGATCTGCAGCACCGGAGCGACATCTGACCGTCAGACGCCGAAGCCCCACGTGCGTGATTGCGCGCGCTTATAAGGCCGACAGGCCAAGCCTGCAAGCGCATTTCGCCTTGGATAACCCCTGCCGCGCAGCTGAGCGGATGGACCCTGCATTCAGCAGCCCAATCAACAGGTCTGAAACGCCGCAAGGCTGACACCACCCTGCGCATCCAGGACACAGCGCGACCAGAGCAGAAAGCTAGAGCTCTTCAACCTCTAAAACCCCAGACACGGCCTTGATGGCGGCCCGCGCGGCCGGGTGAATGGCATGATGGCCCGGCAATCGAAGCTCTGCTGTGCGGCCATCAGACAAAGGCACAATCAGGTGGAGCCCGCCTTTCGCTCCATCGCGTTCATTGGCGCGATCAATCCGGCCTTTCAGGCTTTCCAGAACAGACGGATCGCTTAAACGAATGCGCAGGCCCTCTCCGGCATGCTCAGCGCCAAAGGGGTCAATGGTGTCGGCACCGTCCATAATCAGGCGCAGGCCTTCATCATTGTCTTCAATCTTCATATTCAGGCTTGCTGCTGCACCCGGTTCGAGAACCTCACGGACTTCACGCAGGACTTTAGGCGGGACGAGGGCCTCAAACTCCCCTGAGGGATCGGACAAGGTCACGAAGGCGAACTTCTCGCCCGAGCGCTGAGAGACTTTCTCCTGACGCCGCCGGACCATCGCCGCCATACGCACAGCCCTGGCCCCATCAGCGGCCTTGGCGGGAAGCTCAGCGAACAGGCACACCCCGCGCCGAGCTAAGGCCGGACGCAAATCATCCAGCGGATGCCCGGACAGGTAAAAGCCAACAGCGGATAATTCTTCGTCCAGGCGACGCACGGGATCAAAAGGCTCCACATCTGGAAGATGCGGACGCGCCAGGCCAGGGCCATCGGCTCCACCGCCAAACAGAGAGACCTGTGCACTTTCGCGCTCGGCGTGGGCGGACTGGCTGAACGCCAGCAGGATTTCGGCAGAGGCAAGAGCTTTGGCCCGATCCGGTTCGAGGGAGTCAAACGCGCCAGCCCTGGCCAGATTTTCGAAGGCGCGCTTATTGACCTGCCGGGGATCAACGCGCTCAGCGAAGTCAAACAAGTCCTTGAACGCGCCACCATCACGGCGCGTGTCGGCCACATGTTCCATCGCCGAAAAGCCAACATTTCGGATCGCCCCGAGCGCATAGCGCAGCTTATCGCCTTCAACCGAGAAATCGGCTTCGGACGCGTTCACATCCGGTGGCAGGACTTCAATACCCATATTGCGGGCTTCCTGGAAAAACACCGCCAGCTTGTCGGTATTTGTCGCGTCCAAACTCATCAACGCGGCGAGGAAGGCGACCGGATGGTTGGCCTTCAGCCACCCGGTCTGATACGCAATCACCGCATAGGCAGCTGCGTGAGACTTGTTGAAGCCATAACCGGCAAATTCAGCAACGAGATCAAAAATGTAGGAGGCCTTCTCCTTGGAGACCCCCTTGTCCTTCGCCCCATCGAGAAAACGGACACGCTGCTTGTCCATTTCCTCTTTTTTCTTCTTGCCCATCGCCCGGCGCAAAAGGTCGGCTTCACCCAGAGAATAGCCTGACAAGATCTGGGCGATCTGCATCACCTGTTCCTGATAGATGATCACCCCAAAGGTCTCTTTCAAAACCTGCTCGAGGTCCGGGTGCAGATAGTCCGGCTCTTCCTGACCGAATTTTCGACGCACATACACGTCGATATTCTTCATCGGACCGGGACGATACAGCGAGATGAGCGCGATAATGTCTTCAATCGTGTCCGGTTTCAGCTTTTTCAGCGTGTCGCGCATGCCCGAGCTTTCCAGCTGGAACACGCCAATGGAGCCCCCTGAGGCCAACAGCTCATAGGTAGCCGGATCGTCAAAGCCGAGTGCGTCCATGTCCGGGCGCGGCACACCCGTGCCTTCGATATAGTCAAGCGCCCGGGCAATCACCGTCAGGGTTTTCAGACCCAGGAAATCAAATTTCACCAGTCCGGCCGGCTCGACCCATTTCATATTGAATTGTGTGGCCGGAAGGTCAGAGCGCGGGTCCTGATAAAGCGGCACCAATTCGGTGAGCGGCCGATCGCCAATCACAACGCCCGCAGCGTGGGTTGAGGCATTGCGGAACAGACCTTCCAGCTGGAGCGCAACCTCTATCAGGCGGTCGACCAGACTGTCCTCCCGGCGCATCTCCTGAAGCTTGGGTCCGGTTTCCACCGCCTGAGCCAATGTCACTGGCTGCGCCGGATTATTCGGGACCAGCTTGGCAATCCGGTCGACCAGACCAAAGGGCAGCTGGAGCACCCGGCCGACATCGCGCACCACGGCGCGGGCCTGGAGGGTGCCGAAGGTGATGATCTGGGCCACACGATCATGGCCGTAGCGGTCTTTCACATAGCGGATGACTTCACCGCGCCGGTCCTGACAGAAGTCCACATCGAAGTCCGGCATCGACACGCGTTCTGGGTTGAGAAAACGCTCAAACAGCAAGCCGAACCGTAGCGGATCAAGATCGGTAATCGTCAGCGCCCAGGCCACCAGCGACCCCGCCCCGGACCCCCGGCCCGGCCCAACCGGAATGCCTTGCGATTTAGCCCACTGGATGAAGTCTGACACGATCAAGAAATAGCCGGGAAACTCCATGCGCTCGATAATGCCGAGCTCATAATCCAGACGCTCCAGATAGTCCGCTTCCGGGGCCGCTGGCTCGACCTTCTCAAGCCGGGCCTTCAGTCCCTCAAGCGATCGCGCCCTAAGCTCCGCAGCTTCATCGCGGCCTCCCTCAGTGGGAAAGCTCGGTAGAATGGGTGCCCCTGTTCTCGGACGGAACGCGCAGCGCCGCGCTATATCAAGGGTGTTTTCGATCGCTTCGGGCAGATCTGCGAAACGCTCCACCATCTCAGCGCCAGACTTGAAGCCATGATCGGCCGTGACCTTGCGGCGATCTTCAACGCTGACATATGCACCTTCGGCAATGCATAGAAGTGCATCATGGGCTTGATGTAGATCCGCACGCGCAAAATACGGCTCGTTAGTCGCCACAAGAGGCAGATCCCGCGCATAGGCTTGATCCACAAGCCAGCCTTCGGCGGTGACATCGTCAGCCCGGCCATGGCGCTGCAGCTCGATATAAAGCCGGTCGCCAAAGGCGGACGTCAGCTGCTCAAGCAGCGTCTCAGCAACCTGTTCTCGGCCCGCGCACACAAGCCGGTTCAAAACCCCATCAAATCCGCCCGTTAAGCAGATCAGGCCATCACTCAGATCCAGGATAGACTGGAACGGCACGTGAGCTTCATCGGTCGCGCCAACATCCAGATAGGCTGACGACGACAACTTCATCAGATTGCCATAACCGGCTTCAGATTGCGCCAAGACGACGAGCGTTCCTGTCGGGCCCGCCCGTTCGCCTGGACGCGGCGCTTCTGCCAGAACCGACAAGGTGCAGCCGATAATGGGCTGCACCCCCGACCCTGAAAGGGTTTCGGAGAACTCTAGCGCTCCAAAAAGATTGTTGGTGTCGGTCAGAGCCGCCGCCGGCATGGCGTTGGCCTTGCACAGCTCAGCGGTTTCCTTGATCCGGATCGCCCCCTCCAACAGCGAGTAGGGCGAGCGCACGCGCAGATGGACGAAGGGGGCAAGGTCAGACATCTAAAAACTCCAGGCGTCGCGATCCAGAACAAGGGCGACTCGCCTGAGTGTAGCGCGATCAGATCAGCGCGGTCAGCCGACCAGTGCGGCTCCCAGCGTCAGGGCGGTTGTGATGAAGCCAATAATCACGGTGGCGGAGGTAATATCCTGAACGAGATCACGCATGTCGGTTACCCTTTCCTTCAGCGGTAGAAGCCGCTATTCCTGTTTTGTTCCAATTGATATTTTCCCCTTTTGTTCTCCTCGTCAACCCCGCTGATTCGTTTTTTTGGGTTTGTCGGTACTTCCAGTGACTTAGGGACTATTCTGCCGGCTTCTGCCACGCAATGAGACGCCCTTTTTCCAAGGTCACGACGCGGTCCATTCGCTCCGCCAGTTCAAAATTATGGGTAGCAACCAACGCGGCGGCTTGTGTGTCGCGGCAAGCCGCA
>JANQMI010000053.1 GCA_028280165.1 Oceanicaulis sp.
GAGCTCTACCTCGCCGGTGGAACCCTGCCCTTCACCGGTGCGACCGGCCATGGGCCGATGCGCTTCTGGACCCGGTTTACCGGGCCCAGCGCCTGGGGCGGCATCACCGCGCTTTTGTGCCTGGCCGATGCGCTGCCGCCCGCCATCACCACCCATCTCACAGACTTCGCACCGCTCTCCTCCATGACCTGGATGGTGGATGTTTTGACGGAAGATCTCAGCACGGACGAAGGCTGGTATCTTTTGGAATCCACGCCCGAGCACGCCGAAGACGGCTATTCAGCCCAATCCATGGCGATCTGGTCGACCGATGGACGCTGCCTGGCCCGAGGGCGGCAGATGGTCACGGTCTTCGCCTAAGGCGCGCGCCGGATTATCTTGTCGGCCATGGAACGCCGACCGCATTACGAAACCTGGCCCGCAGACCCCAGCGCACCGCCGCTGGAGGCGGGAGACACGCTCTATTTCGACGCGGAAATTCGGCCCAACCGGTCGCTGGCCAATCCCGGTTTCTACGCCTTGATGGCGGCAGTTGCGATCGTGAGCTTCTCAGCGGGGATCGCTTTCGCAATGATCGGAGCCTGGCCGGTCTTGGGCTTTTTCGGGCTCGATGTGCTCTTGGTCTGGCTGGCCTTCAAGCTGTCCTATCGCGACGGCCGCAAGCGCGAAATCATTCAGATCACAGCTGATGAGATTCGCGTGGCTCGGCGCACACCCTTCGGTCACCAGACCGCTTATCGCCTGCCCGCCGCCTGGACACGGGTTGAAATCAGCGGTGCAGGGGAGCCGGATGTGCAAGCGCGCCTGACCGCCAGCGGGAAGTCGTTGATCATCGGAGCCATGCTGTCGCCCAAGGAGCGCGAAAGCCTGGCCGCAGCGGTGCGCGATGCGCTTGATCAGGCCCGGCGCAGCCTCAATTCCGCCCGATCGCAAGAAGCGGGTGGCGTTTGATCGCGCAGCCCGGCACTGTCGCGCCATGAGTGATACAGCAACCTTCTCCGCCCCGCGCTCCGATCTGGAGCCTGACCTTACCGCATCGCGCGACTATGCGCGCATGACCGACGCGCTATCCTTTCTGACTGAGCATTGGACCGATCAACCCGACCTGAAGGCCGTGGCGGAGGCCGCCGGCCTGTCGCCTCACCATTTCCAGCGCGTCTTCACCCGGTGGACCGGAGCTAGCCCCAAACGCCTGGTCCAGGCGCTGACCCATGCCAGTGCCCGCAACCTCCTGGTCGATGGGGCCAGCGTGCTGGATGCAGCGCTGGAAACAGGTCTGTCGAGCCCGTCACGCCTGCATGATGTTTTCATTGCCGAAGAAGCTGTCACACCCGGTGAAGCCAAGTCCGGCGGGGATGGCCTTGTGTTCAAGGCCGGTATTGCGCCCACGCCCTTTGGCTCTGGCGTTTTCCTGATCGCGCCGCGCGGTCTGTCGGCCCTCGCCTTCGCCGATGCCGGGGACGAAGACGACGCGCTGGCCGATCTGACCGACCGCTTCCCCGATGCCCGGATTGAGACCGACCACGCCACGGCAGCGAAATGGGCCGCACGCGTGTTTGAGGCCAAGCCCGGTGAAGACCCGCTTCCGGTGGCGCTCTATGGCACGCCATGGCGCCGTCAGGTGTGGCGCGCGCTCTTAAGAATCCCGCCAGGCCGCACGGTGAGCTATCGCGATATTGCGGTCGAGGTCTGCACCGCCAAGGCCAGCCGCGCGGTGGGCGCGGCTGTGGGTGCCAACCCGATCAGCTGGCTGATCCCCTGCCACCGGGTGCTGGCCCGTGACGGACGCCTGACCGGCTATCATTGGGGTGTACCGCGTAAGCGCGCCATGCTCGCCTATGAGGCCGCGAGGCGCTAAATTAGCGTCTATGACATTACCCACTCCGCTTCTCATCATGGCTGCGCTGATTGCCGGCTTTGGCGTGATCAATCTTGTGCGCTGGTTCTTCACCGTTGAAGGCTTGAAGGGCGATGCGCGCGATGAGTACGCCACCCGCCGCACATCCAAGCCCGGGACCATTAAGGACGTCAGCGAGGCGGACTTCATCACGCTCTATGTGGCCAGCTTCCAGCCACGCTGGATGCTGTATGCCGCCGGTGCGGTGGTAGCGGTGCTCCTGGTCAGCCCGCCGGCGCTGCTTTTTCTGCCGATGGCCTATGAGCAGGTTTGGCTGATGAATGGCGCACCGGAATGGGGCAACCGGACCGGCTATGTCTATATGTTCTCGCTGATGTTCTCGCTGTGCTTCATCTGGGCGGTGGTTGCGGCGGCCTTTGCGCGCCTGTTTCACCAGCGCGCGCCTGAGCCTTTTCATCACGCGCTCGCCCGCGCCCGCGGTGAACCAATCCCGGAAGACTCCACCTGGCGTCGCCGCCCCAAATGGGCGCGCAATATCCGGCCAAACCCGACCTCTAACGATTAAGCTTTTGGAGCCTCCGCAATGGAATATCTGCACACCATGGTGCGCATCAGCGATGTTGAGGCTTCGCTGCGCTTCTACTGTGAGGGTTTGGGCCTGAAAGAAGTCCGCCGCACCGACAGCGAGGCCGGGCGGTTCACCTTGATCTTCCTGGCCAGCGAGAAAGACATGGCCCGCGCCGGGTTTGAGCCGGGCATGGACGGGCGCTTGCCCACCGGCCTGCCCATGGTCGAGCTGACCCATAACTGGGATCCGGAAGACTATGATGGCGGGCGCAATTTCGGCCATATGGCCTATCGTGTGGCCGACATCTATGGCCTGTGCGCCCACCTTCAAGCCATGGGCTATACGATCAACCGCCCGCCCCGCGATGGCCGCATGGCCTTCGTGCGCTCGCCGGACAATATCTCCATTGAATTATTACAGGACGGTGCGCCCCAAGCGCCGGCCGAACCCTGGGCGAGCATGGATAATCGTGGGAGCTGGTGACCCGGGGCTGGGACCGGGCTTCTCCTCTCTTTCTTTCCCGACGCAGGTCGGGATCCAGGGATCACAAGATGCTGCGCTTGATGGCTCTGGGCCCCGGCCTTCGCCGGGGAAGAGAAAGTTGTTTTATAGACACCTCTCCTTCGTCATTCCCGCGAAAGCGGGAACCCAGAGCCATGAAATGCTAATCCCTGCCACTCCTAGGTCCCCGCCTGCGCGGGGATGACGAAAAGGGAAACGGAACCCCCACCCTCTCTCTTTCCCGACGCAGGTCGGGATCCAGGGATCACCGAATGCCGCGCTAAGTGGCTCTGGGCCCCGACCGGAGCCTGTCCTGAACTCGATTCAGGGTCGGGGAAGAGAAAGTTTTTAAACGCCCCTCCCTTCGTCATTCCCGCGAAAGCGGGAACCCAGAGCCATGAAATGCTGCGCTCTGTCCTCCCTGGGTCCCCGCCTGCGCGGGGATGACGAAGGTGTGGGTATTTGGGGTGGCTCAGACATCTTTCACGCCACGCCGCAAGAGCTTAGCGACGGTCTGGACCCTTCGATGACGGCTGAGGGGGCTGACGTCGCGCCCGACCGACCGGAGGGGAGGGAGGTCAGGAAAGAGGAGAACAAATTTAGAACATCATTGACTCGCGCCAATGTTCCGCCTATGTTCTCGTTATTGAAGACGGAGCGGACCATGACCTATCGGCAGAAGGCCCAAGGCTATTCCCGGAACGCTGGCAAGCGCTGGCGGCATGAGGATGTAGCACTCCTGCGCCTGCTGGCGCGCAAGGGTACGCCGCTGCGCCTGATGAGTTTGAAGCTCGGTCGCCCGGATGCGGCGATCCGCTCTAAGGCCAATGATCTTGGCCTGTCGGTCAGCGTGGGTGAGCCCGTTGTGGCCCCGCCCCCCTCGCGTACGCTGTCGCGGCGCACACCTGCGCTGACCCCCTCACCCCGCCCGGTCGATCTCGGTCTGCGTCAGATGGATTTATTTGTCGCCGCCTAGGCCGCAAAGCCTTCAAGGACAAGCTCGGCCGCCGCAGCCCCGAACCAGGCCAGAACCGGGATAAGCCCATAAAGGGCCAAGCGGCGCGTAATCGGCGCTGAGATCGGCCAGATGGGCCGCGCCTCCAGCCACGCCTCATAGGCGACAAGCTCGCTGATGGACGTGGAGGGCGTCTGACCCTCTAGGATTTGCGCGCCCGCCGTGGCAATTCTGGCCCGTACAACTTCCAGCGCGTTATGGCGCACATCGCTGACCACCTTGACCACCGGACGGATGGTCGTGGCAAAGGCATAGCCCCCCGCCAGGATCGACAGGACCAGCGCTCCGATGGAAACCGCGACCGGCGCTGCGAACACAAAGAAAAGCAGGATGACCGCCGCCATCACCAGCCAGGACAAGGCACTGCGCGTGGCTAAGCGCCCATAAATTTGCAGGCGCTCAAGCTGGGCCAGGTCCACATTGACATGTGCGCGCACCAGCCTGGCGATATCCCGGTCATCATCGCCGAGCTGTAGCGCGGCGCGTGCGCCAAGTCCGAACAGGACCGGCTGGACGATTAAGAACCAGAGCCCCGACGACTGGGCAAATTGGACGATCGTCATCTGCGCATCGCGCATCAGCCAGATATTGAAGGCCAGACCGCCCGCTGCCCCGATCAGAAAGGCGATCAGGGCGCGCCGCACCCGATTGCGTGCCGGCCCGATGGCGAGATTTTGCGCCAGGCTCTGCCCGTCTGCATCCAGGGTCGCCTCAAGCTCGGGCAGCGAGTCTTGCCAGCTCATATTGGTGAGGACCGGCATGGTTATC
>JANQMI010000136.1 GCA_028280165.1 Oceanicaulis sp.
AATGCATTGTCCGCGGACTGGCCTGCCAGTCTCAGCGCTTCGCGCCGGCGTTCAGCGGCTTTTGCCGAGCCAAACATCACGCTACCCCTAACGTCGTCCTGATCAGCCCCCGCCAATCGGTCCCAAGGCTAGCGTGTTGCACCGGCGTCGTCACATGCTTTGGTAAGAGATCACTGCAGGTCCGATAATCACCAGGAACAGCACCGGCAGGAAGAACAGGATCATGGGCACCGTCAGCTTGGCGGGAAGGGCCGCAGCCTTCTTCTCGGCGGCCGACATGCGCATATCGCGGTTTTCTTTGGCCATCACACGCAGCGCCTGACCCAAGGGGGTGCCATAGCGTTCGGCCTGAACCAGCGCTGTGGCCACCGACTTCACGCCAGGATGGTTAGTGCGTGTGGCAAGATTCTCATAGGCCATCCGGCGATCCTGCAGGAAGGCAAGCTCGGCCGTGGTCAGCGACAATTCTTCGGCCAGTTCAATGGAGGTAGACCCGATTTCAGCCGCCACTTTCTGGAAGGCCGCTTCGATGCTCATCCCCGCTTCCACACAGATCAGCAAAAGGTCCAGGGAATCGGGGAAGGCCTGCATGATGCTGTCGCGGCGCTTGGCGGCCAGATTGCTCAGATAGATGCCCGGCGCGTAATAGCCCAGCACCGCCAGCCCCATCATCACGGCCAGCTGCTGCATACCCTGCAAGCCGAAATCATTGATGAAATTCAGATACAGGAAGGACGCCGCGAACAGGATGAAAGGCATGGCGAAGCGGAAAAAGTAGAAGCCGAACACCGGCCCCTGCCCGCGCAAGCCGGCCTGGACCATTTTGTTCTTCAGGTTCGGGTCTTCCAGAAGCTTTTGAAGGTTCAAGCCTTCCACGACCTGTTTGAACAGGTTTTGCTTGGCTTCGCCGCGCAAGGCACCGCGCGTCGAATCCTTTTCGATCGCTTCGCGCGCTTTGCGGCGCAATTCATCCCTGCGATTAGCCACCGCTTTGAGACGCTTGCCCGTATTGTCCTTGTTCAGCGCCGGCGCGGACAGCGTCCACACCGTGGCAAACACCAAGATGGCGGCGATCACGGCAAACAGATTGCCCGGGTTAGTGATCCAGTCTGCGAAGGCGTACAGATCCATACTCTCGCCTCACATCTTGAAGTTAATCATGCCGCGCATGACAAAGATGCCGATGCCCATCCACGTAATGCCCGCCAGCAGCATCAGCTGCCCCATCGGCGTGGTAAAAAGCGGCATCATGTAGTCCGGCGAAATCACGAGAACCATGGTCGCCACACCCGGCGGCAGTGAGCCAATAATCATGGCCGAGGCTTTGGCTTCCGATGACAGCGCGCCAACCTTCTCGCGCATCATTTTGCGCGCGCGCAGCACCGCCGACAGATTGCTCAATGCTTCAGCCAGATTGCCGCCCGTCTTCGACTGGATGGTCAGAACGATCGAGAAAAAGGACAATTCCGGCAGCGGCATCCGGCGCAGCATGCGGCGCAGGCCTTCCTCAGCGTCGACGCCGACAGCAATGCCTTCCGTGAGCATCTCAAACTCGCTGCGCACCGGCTCCTCGGCTTCACGCGCAATAATCTTCAGACATTCGTTCAAGGGAAGGCCGGACTTGATTCCGCGCACAATAACATCGAGGGCATCGGCGAAGTTGGCGGTAAATCTTTTCTGGCGGCGGCCCTTGATCATGCCAATGACCCAGCGCGGTAAACCCAGCCCGGCCACCAGGGTCGCGCCGAGCATGACCAGAACATTCTGACCGGTGATGAGGGTAAGGGTCAGGGCGAAACCGCCCGCAATGGCGGAAATGATCCAGAATTTGGTCGGGCTCCAATCCAATCCTGCCTGCTCAAGCCTGGCGGTCAGGGTCAGGGATTTTTTGCGTTCAGCCTTCTGGCGGGCCTCAAGATCCTTCAAGGAATCTTGGATTTGCTTGCGCTTCTGAGCGGCTGAATCGAGGGCCGCGGTTTTGCGCTTGCCGCGCTGGATCGGCTCGCCGACAGCCGCTGCCATGCGCGTCTTTGCGGTCTTGTCGCCTCCGCCTGAAAAGGCAAAACCGACACCGGCCACCGCGATGAAGGCGCAGGCCGCAGCGAGGATGAAGACCATGTCGCCCATCTAGGCCTCGGCAGCTTCCAGCGCATCGGCGAGCGCGCCTTCCAGACCGAAATAGCGGGCCCGATCCCAGAAATTCGGCCGGGCGATGCCCGTGGAGACATGGCGGCCATCGATATCGCCGTTGGCGTCCTCGCCCGTGATTTCATACAGGAAGAGATCCTGCGTGATGATCACATCACCCTCCATACCCAGCACTTCGGTGATGTGGGTAATCTTCCGCGACCCATCGCGCAGGCGGGCGGCCTGCACGATCACGTCAATTGAGCCGGAGACCATCTCGCGGATCGTCTTGGTGGGCAGGTTATAGCCGCCCATGGTGATCATGGATTCGATCCGGCTGAGGGCCTCGCGCGGTGAGTTGGCGTGCAGCGTGCCCATGGACCCATCGTGGCCAGTATTCATAGCCTGGAGCAGGTCAAAGGCTTCAGGCCCGCGCACCTCACCCACGATGATACGTTCAGGGCGCATCCGCAGACAGTTTTTCACCAGATCACGCATGGTGACCTGGCCCTGGCCTTCCAGATTGGGCGGGCGGGTTTCCAGACGCACCACGTGGGGCTGCTGCAGTTGAAGCTCAGCGGCGTCTTCACAGGTAATGACGCGCTCGTCCTCACCGATAAAGCCGGTCAGACAATTCAGAAGTGTGGTCTTACCCGAGCCGGTACCACCCGAAATCAGGACGTTACAGCGCGACGCACCAATGATTTCCAGAATACGCGCGCCATCGGACGAAATTGAGCCGAAGTCCACAAGATTGGAGAGCTTCAGCTTGTCTTTCTTAAACTTACGAATGGTCAGCGTTGGACCATCCAGCGCCAGCGGTGGCGCGATCACGTTTACGCGCGAGCCGTCAGCCAGGCGCGCGTCACAAATCGGCGAGCTTTCGTCCACGCGCCGGCCCACCTGGGACACGATGCGCTGACAGATATTCATCAGCTGGCCATTATCGCGGAATTTGATGTTGGTCTTACGGACCTTGCCTTCGACTTCGATGAAGACGTCGCCTGCACCATTGACCATGATGTCGGCGATGTCATCGCGCGCGAGCAAAGGTTCCAGCGGGCCATAGCCGAGGACATCATTACAGATATCCTGCAGCAGCTGTTCCTGCTCGGCGATGGACATGGCCACGTTTTTGATCGAGATGATCTCGGTGACAATGTCGCGGATTTCCTCCGCCGCCGTATCATTGTCCAGCCGCGCCAACTGCGACAGATCGATGGTGTCGATCAACGCATTAAAAATCGTAGTCTTGATTTCATAATATTCGGCCGACCGCTCAGCCCCAACCGCTTCCACCTTTGGGGCGGCTTTCGGCTTGGGGGCACTGGCCGGCTTGGCCGCCGCGGGCTTCGATGCAGCGGGCTTTTCAGCAGCCGGACGCGATTTAACCGCAACACCAGCGGCAGGGCTCGCCGGCCGCGGGGCCGCTGGCTTTGGCGCGCTGGGATTAGGTTGAGCGGGGGCGTTGGACGCCGGCGTCTTGCCGAATCCCTGACCGCCTGCCCCGGGCGTGGTGGGTCGCTTGCCGAACATGCGTCCTTAACGCCTAACCTTTCGAGAACAAATTAGAAAACAGTGACTTGGACCGCTTGCCTTCGGACGGTGCACGACCGCTAAGGACGCCGGCCAAATGGGCAAAGCCATCGGCAGCCTTCGACTTGGGATCGATCTCTGCGATCATCTGACCGTTATTGGCCGCCTTCCCAAACAAGGCCGGCTCAAACGGCAAGACCAGGATCGGGGCTGCGCCCAGCGCATCAGAGAAGTCTTTGAGCGGGATATCCGGCTTTTTCGGGCACCCTGCCATGTTGACCACCACTTTCGGCGGTTCGTCATTGGGCCGTGCAGTGCGCACCAGGTCGAACAGGTTTTTCGCATTGCGCAGGCAGGCCAGATCTGGGGTCACCGTCACAACGACCTGATCGGCGCTGAGCAATGTCTGGCGCACCCAGGGCGTCCAGGCATGGGGCAGATCCAGGATCGAGAACGGAGCCTGGCGGCGGACTTTATCGAGCACCTCGTCAAAGGCTTCCGTGCCGAAATCCCAGTCATTTTCCAGCGTTGCCGGTGCCGAGAACAGGCTTAGCCGCTCACTGCAACGCACCAAGAGGCGATCCAGCAAGGCGTCGTCGAGACGATGCGGCTCAGCCAGCGCTTCAGCAATGGTCTGGGCTGGATCCTGATTGAAGTCGAGCCCGGCCGTCCCAAAGGACAGATCCAGATCGACCAGCACCGCATCAGACCGCAAATGCTCGGTGAGCTGCCAGGATACGTTATGGGCAACCGTCGACGACCCGACCCCGCCCTTGGCCCCGATAAAGGCCATGGTCTTACCCGCAAACGGGGCTTCCGGATCCAGGAAAAGATCAGAAATCGTCTTGATGACGTTCAGCGGCGACATCGGCGGGACGAGATACTCACTCACCCCACGGCGGATCAGCTCGCGATAAAGGGTGATGTCATTGGTCGCGCCAATAATCACAACCTTGGTATCCGGATCGCACACCATCGCCAGCTCTTCGAGCTGGGAAAACAATTCGCGCCCGCGCATGCCCGTTTCCACCATGAGGAGTTCAGGCGTCGTCGCGTCGTGGAAGCGTTCGATAGCCGCAGCGAGGCCGCCAAGCTCCACGGTGAGATGGGTCTTCGCCATACGGCGATCCGACCCCGCATTATGGATAAGCTGTCCGGTTTCTGGGCTCTCGCAAAAAGCATGGATCGCAATCCGGGGCACAGGCTGGGTTTCCACAACCTCATCGCCAGCCTCTAGCGGTGCCACTTCACCTTGAATCCCGACCGGTGCCGTTGCATCGAAGCTTGCGGCATCGCCGAACTCATCCAGCGCGACCGCGTCGGTATTGGCATCGGCCAGGCGCGCACCGAAGGGGCGGTTCCCCGCCGGCTCAGCGTCGGCGAACTCATCAATGGCACCCTCAGCGGGTGCCGGCATGGGGCTCTCCTCGCCCAGCATGCGGGCCTCAACGGCCGCCGCATCCAGGAATGGGTCAGAGGCACCGGCTTCGGTGTCGTCAAAACCTTCAAACTCGTCTTCGGGATCGAAGGCGTCGTCGTATGAATCAGCAGGCTTATTCATGCTCTCCCGACCCCTTAATTGTCGGTGACTTCGCTGACTGCACCGCTGTCACTCCCGTTGGAGGTGGCCGCGGTGGGCACGCCCTGTCGGTAGTTGTCCAGCACAGTCTGACGACGGCCCGTGTCCGGGGCATCCATCGTACGTGGTGTTTCAAGATCGCGCGGATCAGCGACCATCGCGGCCAGATTGGCCGCTGTGGCACAGCCAAAGTTTGACCGGCGACGGCCCGGGGCCGCAGTCGTAAGGTCTGGCCACCCCTGATCACAGTCGGGCGCGACCGCCTGATAGCGGTTAAAGGAGAACAGGACCGGAGCTTGGGTCCGCCCGGTTGCCTCATAAGCCCCACCGGCAATCTGCTGCCAGTCTAGGCCATGGGCGTATAGGCGCGTCCGAGCCTCGGCGATCGCCTGAATGGCCGCCTCGGCATTGCCGGCGTTTTGCGGATAGCTGATGACCAGCGGACCGTGGCCACGGGACTTGTATTCGGTGGCGATGGTCTCGATGAGCGCGATTTGCGACCAGTTCAGGCCGTTGTCCATGGGATTGACGTCCATCGCCACGCGCACGGTTTCCGGCACGGCGCTGGCACGCGGCAATTCAGGCGGCGCGCTGGCGCAGGCAGTTGCGGCAAGGCCGATGACGGCAAGGATCATGAAACGGATCAACGTCATAGCCCTACTCCAGAATAAAACCGACAGGGCCGAGCCAGCCCCGGCCCTCAACCTGCGCACCCGGCGCGGCGTAAACCCGATTCAGACGGCCCAGGAAAACATTGGCCGCCAGCGAAGCCGCCACGAAGCCCTCGCCCGGTTCGGTGAGCGCATCGGGGTCGGTCGGGTCGACAAGATAAGGGGTCACCACAACCACCAGCTCAGTCTCATTGTTCGCAAAGTCGCGGGACCGGAAGAGCGAGCCCAACACCGGAAGACGCTCCACACCGGGAACACCGTCCATGGCTTGGCGGGTTTCTTCCTTGATCAGGCCGGCAATCACTAAGCTGCCACCGGACGGCAATTCCACGGTGGTTTCTGCACGGTTCACGGTCAACGCCTGCAGGGTCACACCTGGGATTGAGCCCACGACCTGGCCGTTTTCGTCGACCACTGCGGTTTCGGACAGCGACAACGCGCCTTCGTTCGACAGATCGCTGATTTCAGTGGAAATGCGCAGCGAAATCCGGCCCTCGGAGAGCACAACCGGGGTAAATCCAAGGCCCACACCAAAGGGCTTGTATTCCACGGTCACATTGCCATCCCGGTCGCGGCCCACAGGAACGGGAAACTCACCGCCGGCCAGGAACTGCGCCGCTTCGCCTGAGATCGCGGTAATATTGGGCTCAGCCAGCGTGCGCACCAGACCCACGCGCTCGAGCGCAGACAGGGTTGCCGACACGGAGCTTTGCAACACACCATCCACCAGGTTCTGGGTGCCGAGCGTACCGGTCAGACCACCGAGTGCAGCCCCGGCCACACCAAAGCCGTTCGAGGTCGAAAACCCGCGATTGGACTGATAGCGGCCCGGCGAGAAGACTTCATAAATCGGATTGCCGAATTCATCGTCCAGCGGGACGCCCAGATCATTGGTGGCCCGAATGCGCGTCGGCGGGTCAAAGTCGCCAAAGCTTTGTGATCCAGACAGATTCACGCCCAGCTGGCGCACCACATTGCGCTGCATTTCCACGATGCGGACGCGCAGCATCACCTGATCGCGACCTTCCACGGTGAGGAAGCTGATGATCTGCTCGGGGTCATCGGTCCAGCGCTGGGCAATCTGCAAGGCCGCGTCGGCGGCACTCGCCGACGGTACGGTGCCAGACAGAACAATGTTGGCGTTCATGCTTTCAGCATCGATCCGGCTGTCTGGAACAAAGCGCTCCAACGCGTCCTGAAGCGAGGCCATATCGCGCTCAACGCGGACATTAAGATCGAGGATCAGCTGACCGTGCACATCGAAGAAAAAGATATTGGTGCGGCCAACCGCCTGGCCCAACAGCAGCGCGCGGCGCGACGTGCGCACCACCGCAGAGGCCACGGTATCATTGGCCACCATCACTTCAACGGCATCAACAGGCAGATGAACAATCGCAGCCTGGCCCAAAGGCAAGGTTACGCTCTCGGACACCGGGCCGTCGCCCGGCTCGCGGATCACCACCTGCATGGTGTTGTTGCGCTCGGGCGTCGAGACAAGCTGAGCCTGGCTGGCCCCGGTGATCGCGGCAACCGCGATCAGCGCTGAAAATAGGGTTTTGATCACGGCGCACGGCCTCCCAGCGCAACACGCTGCTCAGATCCATAACGGAAGACCCGAACCGTCGAACCGACCGCATTGTCCGTCTCGTCGCTCTGACCGGCAAAACGCGCCCCGCCCTCAGTGTCGGCAATGGAGCGCAGAGCCAGCGAAACATCGCCTGCAGCCACCGACAGCGCGACAGAGCGCGCCTGGGTGCTGGTGAGCTCTAGAGTGGCGGTAGAGCCCACAACTGCGCCGTCTTCGGTTTCGGAGTAAATCTGGTCAATCGCAAGAACGCGGACATTTTCCACAACGACATCAGAGCCGTAGCCATTCTCGCTTTCGCGCGTGACGATGATATCCACACGGTCATTGGGCAGGATAAACCCGCCAGCGCCTGAGCGCGCTGAGATCGGGACTGCCACCGCGCGCATCCCCGGGGTCAGCACAGCCGCCATGAAGCCCGCCTCACCGGGCTGCACCAGCTTGCCAGCATTGGCCGGCTCACCGGCAACAAAGCCGGTTCGGGCCACAGCCCCTGCCAAGGATTCAAGAGCATCAGGGTTCACGGCCTGGGACAGATAGCTGGCAAGCACAGCCTCTTCCGGCCAGGCCGCCCACCGGAAATCAGCGGACTGGACCCGTTCTCCGGGCGCAATATCGCGGGCGGCGACCAGCACTCTGGCCACCTCTATGACGGGTGCTTCGACCACCTCAGTCGGGGCAGAAGCTGGAGCCGGCTGCATGGCACCGCGCACAAAAAATGCAGCGGCGATAGCGGCCAAGCCAGCGACGAGAAGCACGATGACGCGTACGAGGTTCATAACGGTCTAATCCAGGCACACTGCGAAGTGAGCCCCATCAGACCCTTAATTCCTCAAGGCGGCGTTAATAATGGAGGTGAAGGAAACCTTGCCAGGCGCGATGGTTCAGACCGCGTAAACGGCGAAAATCGCGCTTTGCGGCAACCAGATCATCGCGCCGCTACAAATCGCCACCGCGTAAGGGGCTGGCGCACCTTGGGCCAAAGGTGTCTTACCCAGCCATTCGGCGTCCACCGGCAAGGCCGGGCTGATCCGGCGCAAAAGCAGTAAAACCAGGGCCAGCACGCCCCCAGACGCGGCCGCCAATAACAGGAATATCAGCGCATCCGGCCACCCAAACCAGAGCGCGCCGGCGGCGATCAGCTTCACATCGCCCCCGCCCAGCCAGCCCGGAGCCCAAAGCGCCAACCCAACGGCCAGAAAACCCACAAAAGTCAGAACCGACCACCCCGCATGCCCCCAACCCAGCCCCAAGAAGGGCACGCAGACCAGCCAAAGCGCGATGATCGCCGCAGGGATCCAGTTGGGGATGGTGAATTTGGCGATATCGGTCCAGGCCGCCATGACCATCAGGAAGGCAAAGGCCAGGATTGCGATAGGGGCGATAAGCTCAGCCATGTCCGGCTCCAGATACGATCGTGTTCACACCTGTCTTAGCCCGATCAGGTTTAATACCCGGTGCACAGCCAGTTGAGACTTCAGCAAGACTCCCCCGCCATCACCACACAGAGAAAGGCCGCCCCGCGTTCACGGGACGGCCCTTCGATGCGTTTGCCTGTTGGCGAGAAGCGACCTAGCCGCCGCCACCGCCACCACCACCAGCAGCCGGTGCGTTGCCGACGGTGCCGCCAACATTACCAGACAGGTTGGTGAAGGTGGTGTTGAGGTTGGTGCCCAGCGTGGTCACACCTGCAATGATCACCACAGCGATGAGCGCTGCAATCAGGCCATACTCGATGGCGGTTGCACCAGACTCATCTTTAATAAAACGCGAAACCAGATTTTTCATCCCATCCACTCCATTCGCTTGTTGTTAGCGCCAGGAGCGAAGTCCGTCCCGACCCGTCCTGAACGTGGATGATCAAACACCAAGTCCGTTTCGGTCGAGTTAAAGTCGATGGTTTATTTTGTCTAAACTTGCGTTTTCTCAGCTATGGTTTCTGTTTGGTAAACAATCATTTATATCGCAGCGCGTTTAGACTTCCTTCACCCGCGCGCGCGAGGGTGCGTATGTACGCGACTTATAAGGACATCGCCATGCGCGCCTTCATCGCCCTGTTCGCCCTTGTTATGGCCTGTGCTGCACCGGCTGCCGCTCAATACTCGGTCCCCGTCGACCAGGCCGGCCTATTGCGGCTTCCGGAAGACGCCTCGGCGATTGTGGTGGGCAATCCGGCAATTGCGGACGCGACCATGTTCGACGCACGCACCGTCTTTGTCAGCGGTCGGGCCACCGGTCAGACCAATATCATCGCGCTGAACAGTGAAGGCCGGGTGATTTACGCCAATGATGTCTCGGTGACTCAATCGGTGCGCCAGCACATCCAGGTCTTTAACAATGTCGACCAGGAAAGCTTCATCTGTAACCCGATCTGCCATCGCGTCCCGATCATTGGCGATGACCCCAGCGTCTTCACAAATATCAACAACCAGCGTGCCGCGATCCGCGATGCCGCAGACAGTGCGACCCAGCGCGGCGTGACCACGGACGATTAACCGCGTTTTTTCACGCAGAATTAAGCGCGCGCGCGTCATGCTGCGGGCTATGAAACACGCAGGCTCACTCTTCCCTTCTGCAATGCGCGCGCGCGTCAAGGCGCGCGCCGCCCGCTTCCTGCGTGATCGCAAAGGCGCAACAGCGGTCGAGTTTGCCTTCGTGGCTGCCCCCTTCTTTATCCTGATCTTTGCAATCTTGGAGATTGCGCTGATCTTTTTCGCCTCCGCGATTATCGAAGATGCTGTGGCAGACGCGGCGCGCGACATCCGCACGGGTAATCTGCAAACCGCGGGACAAACCGAAGAAGATTTTCGCGCGACGATCTGCGCCCAGATACAGACGGTGGCTGATTGTTCCCGCCTGCGCGTGGACGTGCGCACGTTTGAGAATTTTGCCGGAACCGATCTGGATGCCCCCGTGGACGATGATGGCGATCTGGACGAAAGCGGCTTCACCTTTGAACCGGGCGGGTCGCAAGACATTGTCGTGGTCCGTGTCTTTTACGATTGGCAGCTTCTAGGCCCGGGCGCGATTAATGGCTTGGCCAACATGCCCGGAAATCGGCGCCTGATTTCCTCAGCGACCGCGTTTCGTAACGAGCCCTATGAGTAGGAGAGCGACGATGTTCACGACGCTTCACTCTGCCCTTCGCCGGTTTAAGCGCGACGTGCGCGGAGTCTCGGCTTTGGAATTTGCGCTCATCGCGCCGGTTCTGATCGCCATGTATCTGGGGTCTGCTGAAATGACCATGGCACTGACCGCTGATCGTAAGGTCACCAATGCCACAACCGCCGTGGCCGACCTCGTCACCCAGGACGACCTCATTACCAATGTCGAGCTGGCTGATATCTATGCGGCAGGCGATGCGATCGTCTTTCCCAATGACCCCACCAGCCTGAGCTTTCGGATCACATCTGTTCGCATGGATGTCGATGGGGACATCTTCGTAGACTGGAGCGAGGCGCGCGGTGTAACACCCTACACGACCGCGACCTTGCCGGATCTCCCCGATGGCCTTCTGGCTCCCATGAATTCCATAATTATGGTGGAAGCCACCTACCCCTATACCGGACCTTTCCCGGACGAGTCCGGTCCCCTGATGACGCTGCAGGACACCGCATATCTGCGCCCGCGCCTGTCAGCCTGGGTGCGTCGCTCCAACAGCTAAACCGCTGTCTTCTCAAGCTCGATCAAGGCCGTCAGGACAGGATGCGTGAGGTCCAGCGCGCGGCCATCAATGGAAGCGACGGGCACAGCCCCCATTACGGCATTGGTCACGCAGGCTGCGAGCGCGTCGTCCAGCCGAGCAGTGTCCAGTGACGCCTCAACGATTTCGAGCCCAGCGCCAGGCGCTGCTTCCAAAAGAGCGGCCCGTGTGGTGCCGGGCAGCGCTCCGGCACTGACAGGCGGTGTGACGATCGTGCCGCTTCCATCGACCCAGAAGAGATTGGCAACGTCACAGCAGACCGGCTGACCCTGCGCGCCACACATCACCGCCATATCCGCGCCCAGAGCTCGGGCCTCCCGGCGCGCAGCCGTGTTATCACCATAGCCACCCAGCTTGAACTGATTGGAGGGCACGCCGGCGCGGCGCAGGCCGGGAAGAATCGCAAGCTGTATCGATGCCGGTGGCTTTGGTCTTGGCCGAACGGTCAACAGAACCGTCGCAGCCTCATTGGCTGAGCGCTCAAAGCCTGGCGACCGGCCGCCCCCGACCGTCAACCGCAACACCGCCTCGCCCAATGCGGCTTCCGCTGTAAGCATTTCTGCCGCGCGCGGAATCTCGTCCAGATCCGGGATCGGTATGCCCAGATAGGACAACCCCATTTCCAGCCGGGAGCGGTGGCGCGGCCAGCGCCGGATTGCGCCGTCACGCCAGCGCAGGGTTTCAAAAGCGGCCTCGCCCAGCAGAAAACCACGCTCATCAATGCCGATCGCCAGAGCCTCAGCGTCGATCAGTTGACCATTGAGCCACGCCCTAGCCACCTGTAATCGCTTTCCTGAGGGCTCCAGCCTTGGCCTGCGTTTCCGCAAGTTCGGCACTGGGGTCGCTGTCGATCGTAATCGCGCCGCCGGATCGGACCTCCACCGTCCAGCCATCACGCTCGCGGACCATGGCCGCGGTTCGGATCATAACATTGAGATCACACGCGCCATCCGCACCGATCCAGCCGAGCGCCCCGCAATACGGCCCGCGCGCCTCGCCCTCCAATTCGGCGATAATCTCCATGGCCCGCGGCTTCGGGGCCCCGGTGATTGAGCCTGGGGGAAAGCTTGCGGCCAGGACATCATAGACATTGCGGCCTTCGTCCAATTGCCCTCTCACGGTAGAGACCAAGTGGTGGACATTGGCATAGCTCTCGATCTTGAACAGATCTGGTGCAGACACGCTGCCCGGCCGGCACACCCGAGACATGTCATTGCGCATCAGGTCTACGATCATGAGGTTTTCCGCCCGGTCCTTCTCCGACGCTTGAAGCGCAGCCACCTCTGCCGCATCGGCACCCGGGTCGGCGCGGCGCGGACGGGTGCCTTTAATCGGCCGGGTCTCCACCTGCCCCTCTGCGCCTAAATGGAAGAAGCGCTCGGGTGAGTTGGTGACGACCGCCCGGGCCTCATCCAGTCTGAGATAAGCGGAGTAGGCTGCCGGGCTGGCCGCCGACAAACGCTCCATCAGGGCAAAAGGCGCATCTGCGCCTGGCATCCCCCCTCGGAAGGGGTGGGAGAGGTTGACCTGGAAGACATCACCCGCGCGGATATAGGCCCGAGCCTTGGCCGCTGCGTCGAGATACCGGCGCTCTGCCCAAACCATGTCGAGCGCGCCTCTACCCGCATCAATCTCCCAAGCGCCCTGTCCCAGGGCCGCGGCGAGCTGCGCAGCCGCCCCGGCTTCACCCTGGACCTCGAGCCACTGGCGCTCGGTATCAAAAATGGCAACGGCGTCGTACCAGCCCATGGCGACGGCGGGCCAATCGGCCAGGCCAGCCGGCTGTTTAGGCCAGGTTTCGAATGCCTGGCCGAGCTCGTAGCTCAATAGGCCCGCAAACCCGCCCGAGAATGCCCCCTCCCCGCTCGGCTTGCGCCAGCGATGCTGCGCCTTCAAGGCCTTAAACCCGGCAAGGGGGTCGTCCTCAATCACCTGAAAGGTGGGGAAGGCCATGAGATAAGCGCGCTTGGACCGACGCCCGCCACCGTGCAGGAGCAGCGTGCCCGGCGCGTCGCGCAAAGGGGCGAGCGCCGCCAAGGGTGTCCGCCAGGGCAGCGGAATGGTCGCATGGGTCAGGGTCGATGGCCGAGCCAAAGGCGTTAAGCGGCCAGCAGCCGCTCGCGCATGCGCTGGAGCGTAGCGTCATCAAGGCCAAGGGCCTCGCGCAGATAAGTCCGCGGATCACCAATCTCGTCCCAGGCCGCATCCAGATAGGCCTTGTCGACCCCCATAAAGGCTTTCAGCTCCTCGGGGCGAAAGACCCGGCCATATTTCTCTTCCAGCCGCCCTCGCATGGCCGCAGCCACGCGGTCGAAATCAACGGCGGTATTGGTCATCAAATAGTCCTCGACAACCGTGTCCTGATCCACCCCTGCCTCGGTCAGCACCAGCGCGCAGAAGATACCGGTGCGGTCCTTTCCAGCCGCGCAGTGCACGATGAAGGCTTCATCGTCATTGCGATCGGCCAGCGCCTTCACGCCTTCGCGAAAGACGTGCTGATTGCCCGCGTCAAACGGCAGGCGGCGATAGGTGGAAGTCATGAACTCCCGGATCGTATCGAAGGTCAGATCGGCTTCGCGCAGGAAGGTGATGTGTGGCGCTTCGGCCGGACCGGCATGATCGCTTTCGATGACCGTAACACCCGGTTCGTCTGGCCAGTGAGACGGTTCAAGCGCGCGTTCAGAGGGTCGGCGCAGGTCCGCGACAACGCTGACTCCGAGCGCATCCAGAGAGGCGCGGTCTTCATCTGTCGCACGGGAGAATTGGCCAGACCGAAACAGTCCAGGCGCAACTTTGCGACCGTCCTCGCCTTGATACCCGTCAAAGCGGCGGAAATTATGAATGCCGGAAAAGCTAAACACGCGATCAGTCATTTGCCGGTATCCCTT
>JANQMI010000138.1 GCA_028280165.1 Oceanicaulis sp.
GATGGCCGTGGCCCCCAGGCCGATCAAGGCTTCCGTACCCTGATCGCTATAGCCTTGGAAATTGCGCACCAGGCGCCGTTCTTGCGCCGCCACCGCCAGGGCATCGCCGGGCAAGGCAAAGTGATCCAGCCCCACCCGCACATAGCCCGCCTCACAGAGCAGCCGGGCCGCCAGCTCGGCCTGATCGAAGCGGGCCGGGGTGTCCGGCAGAGCTTCCTCGGGGATCTTACGCTGGCGCTTGGACATCCAAGGCACGTGGGCGTAGCCGAAGAGGGCGATGCGGTCGGGTCGGAGCTCGACGGTTTTGCCGATGGTCTCGCCCATGGTTTGGGTAGTCTGATAGGGCAGGCCGTAGATCAGGTCGAAATTGATGCCCTGAATGCCCGCCCCGCGCAGGGCGGCCACCGTTTTCGCCACCACGGGGAAGGGCTGGATGCGGTTCACCGCCGCTTGGACCTTGTCGTCGAACTCCTGCACGCCCAGAGAGGCCCGGGTGGCGCCCAGATCGGCCAGGGCCGGTGCCATCTCTGGGGCGAAGGTGCGCGGGTCCAGCTCGAAAGCCACCTCGGCATCGGGCCGCAGATCCAAATGCCGGCGCAATTCGGTCATGGTCCGGGCGATCTCGTCCAAGGGCAGGGCCGTGGGGGTGCCGCCGCCCCAGTGCAGGTGGCTCACCGCCATGGGCCCGGGCAGGCGCGCCGCCAGATCGGCGATTTCCCGGCGCAGGTCCCGGGCATAGGCCCGCAAGGGCGCCTCCCGCGCCGCCAGCTTCATGTTGCAGGCGCAATACCAGCAAATCTGCCGGCAGAAGGGCACGTGCAGGTAAAGGGAAAGGGCCTTGGCCGGGTCCAGCGCCGCCAGCCAGCCGGCCATGGTCGCCCCGTCCACCCCGTCGCCGAACTGAACCGCCGTGGGATAACTGGTATAGCGGGGCGTGCGCCGGGCCGCGTAGTCGAGAATCTGAGCATCCATGGCGCCCAGGATACCCGGCCGGCCGCGGCGGCACATTGATCGATATCAATGCCCGGCAGCGGCGGCGCCGGCCCAAAGGGGCACCGAAGGCACCTCGGATGAAAACGCTGGCCCAAGGGCCCATTTTCATGCAAATCCCCTCTTGAATTTCCCCCACGTCAGTGCGATAACCCGCGCCACCTCAGGCGATCGCGGGCCCAACGCAAGGCGGGCCGGCCCGGTTCCACCGGCGGGTTTGCTTAAAAAACCGCGCCAGGAGATCGCACTGTCAGGCCCATGGCGGGGTAGCTCAGCTGGTTAGAGCAGCGGAATCATAATCCGCGTGTCGGGGGTTCAAGTCCCTCCCCCGCTACCATTTAAGAGATTGTTTTTATTTAATAATTTCTGGCACAATATTTTGGCTCAAATTCTTAGCCTCACTATAGCCTCATAGTTTCATATCGGAAATTGACACCTTTGGTTGGATGTTTCAGCAAAGTCTCATCCCGATCGCTCGAATAGCTGCAGACCCGATCGTCCAACTCGGATTAGACCATCAGCGAGCGTCTGATATTCAGGTAGAAATCCAGCCTGTACGGTTCGGTGCGCTCTCCAGCGATGTTTTCAAGCGAAACCAGGCTGGTTTCCTTTTCATATCCCTGTCGTAGGGCGTGCCTCGGACCAATTGGCCATCGGTCCTTGAAAACTCGCTGTTTCGCGATGAATAAAGGTCGCCAAAACCCCAGGTCAATACGCCGACCGTGGCCTGGCTGGCCAAAAAAATGTCCAGATACCTATTGTATGTTTCCGCGACTACTTGATCGCGCAGTTCCATCGGCCCATCAAGATCTGTATCCCGCACATCAAGGTCGGTCACAAGAATCTTCAAATCCAGGTCCTCAATCTGCCGAATGAATCCAGGTAAATCTTTCCAGGCAATCGCACCCTCTTTACCAGGATTGAGGTGGGATTGAAGACCCACAGCATCGACCAACTTTTCCTCTTTATTCAAGGACTCTAACAACAAAAGTAGCCGTTTTCGGCGCAATTCCGCGCCGCCAAATCCCCACTGGAGGGCCCGCTCATTGAGCACCAATTTTGCGCCCGGATCCGCCTCCCGAGCCGCTTTGAAGGCTTCGACAATGTAATTGGGGCCGATCTGACTCAGCCAGGGTGGCAACCTCGTTATAGTTTTGGCCGAGCCCGCGAAGCTGATAACAGCGTTAACTTCACGGACCCGGTCGGCCTTGACTCCGAGGAGAGGGGACGAAGCGGTTGTTGAGGGTTGCGATGTCCGCCTAGTTTTGCTCGGCGACGATCCAGGTGCCCCAGATCTGATTAAGCTCTTCGAGGTTATCCGCCCAGAAATCGCGCGCCTCGTCGCTGCCGATGTGTAGGCCCGTCGCGATATTGTCACCTGCCGGCAGGAATTGGAAACGTTCCGATTTGATCAGGTCATTCGCCGAATTCACGGTCGGACCATAAGCGAAGACATTGGAGTATTCGGCTTGCAGCTCGGCGTCGGAGGCGAACTTGATGAACTTGTGGGCAAGATCCACATAGGGGGAGCCCGCGGGTATCACCCAGGCGTCCAGATCGTAGAGCGTGTTATCCCAGATCATGCTGAGGTTCTTGCCCTCTTCGATCGCCTTGGCCACACGGCCATTATAGGCCAGGGACATGGTGACATCGCCCGAAACCAGCCACTCGGGCGCCTGGGCCCCGGACTTCCACCACTGAACGTGAGGCTTGATCTCGTCGAGTTTGGCAAAAGCCCGCGCCCGGCCCTCCTTTGTCGAAAGAACCTTGTAAACATCCTTAGGGTCGACCCCATCGGCCATCAGGGCGAACTCAAGATTGACCTTGGGGCCTTGGCGCATACCGCGCTTGCCAGGCCATTTCTCGATGTTCCAGAAGTCCTCCGCCGAGGTCGGAGCACTGTCCACCAGATCCTGATTGTAGGACACAACGATCGACCAGACGATCGTCCCGACACCACAGTCGGTGATCGCGGCCGGCAAGAAATCATCTTGTTCGCCAATCTTCTTCCAGTCGATCTCAGCGAAGATCCCTTCCTCGCAGCCGCGAACAAGCTCGGCCGTCTCGACCTGGATCACGTCCCAGGGAATGACGCCGGTATCCTGCATCGCTTTGAACGGGGCCCATCCACCTGTGTAGACATCGTCGAGAACCGTAACGCCTTCTTGTTCGCCAAAGGGCGTAAAGACCAGTTCGCGTTTTGAATCCTGAACGGCACCTCCCCAACCCGTAACGGTGAAGTCACGCGCCGTGGCTTGGCCAGCAGTTGCGAGCAAAAGCGCCGAAGCAGTCAAAAGGCCGCATAGTGAGTGTTTCATGGTTTCCTCCTGTTCAATATAGTTCACTTTGTAAACCAATATGTTCACAACGTCAACCATTTTTTCACGAAGTTTCTTGGCTCACGCATCTAGTTGTTATCGAAAGGACAATTCTCCGTTTCAACGAGGCTCTTCAGCAAAGCGGCCCGTAAAATAGTGCTGGCCCTGAAGCGCCAAGGGGCCAATGTGAGGGCTTTGCGAGACTCGCATTATCCACAAAGCGTAAAATCGGAAAGGTTCGCGGCAGTTCGAGCACGACAGGTCAAA
Source organism: Oceanicaulis sp. (assembly GCA_028280165.1). Classification (GTDB taxonomy): domain Bacteria; phylum Pseudomonadota; class Alphaproteobacteria; order Caulobacterales; family Maricaulaceae; genus Oceanicaulis. The sequence goes on from JANQMI010000138.1 coordinate 3,576, forward strand.
TCCCGTCGACCGGCTTTAACTCAGCCCCACCTTGATGCCGGAGCCAATCGTGTCACGCATCCTCAGCATGCCATTCTCGATTTCGATCCCAGTGGAGGGGTCGCCCGTGAAGTGTTCGAACTCGGCGATCTCGTGCGGATAGAAATGAGACGTAAAGCTAAGGGCGAGCTGCGCCGCCTGGGCATTCAGCAATCGAGGACCGAAAGCCGCTCCGATTCTGTATCCCATGCCTGCGGCTTCACAGAAGGAGGCAATTAGGGCGGCATTGCGCAGGCCACCAACATCACCGATTTTAATATTGATGCTGTCTGCCGCCTGCCGTGAGACCACCTTTATCACATCGGATAGGGAGTTGGCGGACTCATCGGCCTCGACCCACATGTTGACATGCTCTCTCACCATTCTCAGCCCTTCGAGGTCGCGGGCCGGGACAGGCTGTTCAGCCAGATCCACGCCGAACCGCTCCAGCTGTTTCAGCGTCAGAATCGCGGCACGCGGTCTGTAGGCCTGATTGGGGTCGACAGACAGGCGGGTCCCGTCGCCGATCGCGCGGCGAATGGCGGCGATCCGCCGGATGTCGGGCTCCGCCTCGCCGGAAAGCTTGATCTTGAGGTTACGGTAGCCTTTCTCCACCAACAGCCGCGCATTCACAGCCATTTCATCCGGCGGCTTGATCGGTACGATACGGGTCATCTCCAACTCATCCGTCACCGCACCGCCGAAGAATACATGCAGAGGAACTCTCAGGATCCGTGCGCCTAGCTCGTGCAGCGCACAGTCGAATCCCGATTTCACATGATTGTGCCCGCTCAGAGCCTGTTCGATGGCGGTCATCAGGAAGGCGACACGCAGCGGATTCCTCGCCATCACCAGGGGGGCCAAGTACTCCGCCGCGGCCCGCGCGCCTTCGAGCGTATCCGAGACAGATGGCAGGCACTCGATGTGCCCATAGCCGACACAACCACATTCCGAAGTGATTTCCACCAGCCAGCCGTCGAGCCTCGGAACAGCACCACCCGAGAATCTCCATTCCGGATCTTCCTGAACAAGATTGCAAGGGACGAGCCGAACATCAGCGACCCGCGGTGTCACGGGGGCGGCGGTCATTGATAAACCAGTCCTGTCAGCATGTGCGCTGAATCCTCCGCCTCACCTCTCGTGCGCAAGGCGCATGGGAAACGTCGGTTACTTCAAGCCTTCCGCCTTGGCCCAGGCAAGCGTCTCGTCGAGCGCAGCGCCAAAGGGCTCAATGATCTCGTCGACCTGCGACTTAGAAAGAATGAGGGGTGGCGAGAAGGACATGGTGTCACCTAGGTTCCGGGTCAGCATGCCACGCGCTTGCGCGAAGCCGGAGCACACGCCACCGATCATCACCTTCGGATCGAAGCTGGCTTTGCTTTCCTTGTCCCGCACCAGCTCGACGCCGGCGATGAGGCCGGCACCCCGGACCTCGCCCACCAACGGATGCTCCACGAACTGCCTGAGTTGCGCTTGCAGGTAACTGCCGGTCTCCCGTGCGTTCTCAATTAGGTTCAGCGCGTCATACTGGTCCAAAGCGGCATTCGCCGCCGCCGCACAAACCGGATGACCGCCATAAGTGTAACCGTGACCGAAGACTCCAACCTTGTCGGACTGCTCGCGCATGGCATCAAAGATCTTCTCCGAGACCAGCACCGCCGAAATGGGCAGATAGGCCGAAGAAAGAGACTTGGCACAGGTCAGAATATCGGGCTGCATACCAACCGTCGTCGTGCCCCAATACGCGCCCGTACGACCGAAGCCGGTGATGACCTCGTCCGAGATGAGCAGGATCTGATACTTCTTCAGCACCTCCTGGATCGCGGCGAAGTAGCCGTCGGGCGGAGGCACGATCCCGCCTGTCCCCATAATCGGCTCGGCGATGAGGCCCCCGATCGTGTTGGG
>JANQMI010000157.1 GCA_028280165.1 Oceanicaulis sp.
CTCCATCTGGCGCGCCGAGCTGGTTTCCTCCAGCGTCAGTGCCGAATGGAGCCAGGCTGGCGGCGCAGTCTTCTGGGACCGTGCATGGCGCACGGCCCAGAGCCGGTGAAGCCTCGGCGCAATGAAGAGGACTTGGGTGTTTGGCTGGAGGCCACCCATGACGGCTACCGCAAACGCTTCGGCTTGTCGGTTCGGCGACGGCTTTTCCTCGCCGTTGATGGCGGAGATCTGCGCGGTGAGGATGGATTGTTTCGGCCGGTCGAAGACGGTGCGCCGGCCGATCCTGAAGCCCGTTTGCGCTTTGCCATCCGCTTCCATCTTCACCCCGATGTCAGAGCCTCGCTATCGCGCGATTCCATGAGTGCACTCCTGGTTGCGCCCAATGGTGATGGATGGCGTTTTCGAACTGACGGTGGACCTGTAAGGTTGGAAAAGTCAGTATATCTTGCATCAGGCGCTCCACCGCGTCGATCGACCCAATTGGTCATCTCCGGTGAGGCCGAGCCCTTTGGGGGTGGGGAAAGGCCCCCAAACCGGGTAAGGTGGGCGTTTCAAAGGTTGGGCCGCGTCGGCGGCGCAGCTGGTTGAAGGGACGAGTGTGAACAACTTGGATCACACATCACAACCGGAACGGGGACCCTTCCGCTCCGCCACACCGCTTGCGATTTTGGCCTATGACACCATTGCCGCGGCGCTGGCGATGTTTGTGGCTATCGAGCTGCGTTACCGGTTTAGCGAATTCGGCACCTCACCTGGCCTGGTTGAGTACGTGGCACCAGGCGTTTTCGCGATTTCCTGTGTCGTGATCTTTGTTCTCATGGGCGTGAATCGCGGCCTGTGGCGGCACACCTCCCTGCGCGATGCGGTGCGGGTGCTTCAGTCCATCGTCCTGGCCCATCTAGTTTTCCTAGTGCTTCTGTTCGCGTTCACGCGCTTGGTCGATTTCCCTCGGACAAGCCTGGTTCTTTCCGGACCGCTGTTGGCGGCTTTGATGCTGGCCCCGCGCGCGTTTGCGGTGACGCTGCGCTCCGGTGATTTGCGCAATCTGTTTCGCAAGGAGAACCCGGCCGCACCGATCGCGGTTCTGGTCGCGACCCGCAATCGCTTAGCGGAAGTCCTGACCAGTCAGATGCGCCGGTCCGGCGGCCCGGCCTTCCGGTTCCGAGCCTTGATCGAGACCAGCGGCGTTCATGGCGGGCGTGCCCTTCACGGTGTGCTGCTTGAAGGCGGCGTGGATCAGCTTGAAACCGTCGTTTCGGCGCTGCGTGACGAAAGTGGCACTGAGCGTATCCGCATTGTGCTGGCCGATCGCACGCCGTCTCCAGATTTGGTCAATGCGGCCGCCCGGGTTTGCGGGCGCACCGGAGCGAGCCTGACCCGGGCGCGCCAGGCCAAGGGCGCGGCGGCCTTCACCGCAGTTGAGGCGGCTGACCTGCTAGCTCGACCGCCACGGGCCATGCCGCAGAATGGCGCGCGCGCCTTGGTCTCGGGCAAGCGGGTTCTGGTCACGGGCGCAGGCGGTACAATCGGGTCCGAGCTGGTGCGTCAGGTTGCGGCTTTGGGCCCAGCCCGTCTGGTGCTTTTGGATAGTTCTGAAAGTCACCTCTATGAGATTGACCAATATCTGTGCCGCCTGGACAAAGCGCCTGAGTGGCGGCCGGTCCTGGGCGATATTCGCGATCGGGCTGGACTAAATGCCTTGTTTGCCGAAGAAAGTCTGGATGTCGTGCTTCACGCTGCGGCGTTGAAGCATGTCCCCTTGATGGAAGTGAATGCGCCGGAAACTGCGCTTACCAATGTGGCGGGCACACGCAATATTGCCGAGGCGGCCGGCGAAGCCGGCGTGGGTGCCGTCGTGTTGATCTCGACCGATAAGGCTGTGGATCCCAGCTCTGTCATGGGCGCGACCAAGCGGGTTGCAGAATTGGTGATCATGGAGGCTGGCCGCCGTTGGCAACAGACCGCCTTCTCTTCTGTGCGGTTTGGCAATGTCTTGGCGTCTGCGGGCTCTGTGGTGCCGCTGTTCGAAGCTCAAATTGAAGTCGGGGGTCCGGTGACGGTGACCGATCCGGAAACCACACGCTATTTTATGACGGTACAAGAAGCGGCCGGCCTGGTGCTGGAAGCAGGCGCGCAAGCCCGGCCAGGCCCGGAGCAAGGCGCGCTTTTCCTGCTGGACATGGGCGAGCCTGTCCTGATCTCGCGCCTGGCCCGCCAGTTGATCCGGCTGCGAGGTCTGGCCCCGGACGAAGATATCGAGATCCGCTTTACCGGCTTAAGAGCGGGCGAAAAGCTGCATGAACAGCTGCTCTATGCCTTTGAGGCGTCGCGCGAAACCGAAGCGGTTGGTGTGTTGCAGATTCAGGCACCGGCTTTGGATCTTCAGGAATTGGGTCTGGCGCTTGATGGCTTGCTGAAAGCGGCGGAGACGCGGGACGAGCCTGCGGTTCGTACGGCCCTGGAGGCCCTGATGCCCTTGGGCTGGCCCGAAGGTGTACATACAATGGCACCGCGGCTATCGGTAGGCACACGTCCATGATACGGGGCGGCGATATTCGCTCTCTAAACGATGAGACAGGCCATGACCGCGACACATCTCACCCCCATCAAGCGCGCGCTGATTTCGGTTTCTGACAAGTCAGGTCTCGCCGAACGGGCCGCCAAGCTGGCTGAGGCCGGTGTAGAGCTGATCTCCACAGGCGGCACGCTGCAGGCCTTGCGCGATGCCGGCCTGGAAGCCCGCGACGTCCCGGACATCACAGGCTATCCGGAAATGATGGATGGCCGGGTCAAGACGCTCCATCCGCGTGTGCACGGCGGGTTGTTGGCGCGCCGCGATCGCGAGGATGATCTGGCGGCCATGGACCAGCACAGCATTCCCCAGATCGACTTGCTTGTGGTCAATCTCTACCCGTTTGAAGAAACCGCAGCCTCGGGCGCGGATGTGGAGGCCTGTATCGAGAAGATCGATGTGGGCGGGCCGGCCATGATCCGGGCGGCGGCTAAAAATCATGCCCATGTTGCCGTATGTGTTGATATCCGCGATCTCGACAAAGTCCTTGAATCCATGGCCGAGCATGAAGGCGCAACCTCGTTGGAGCTGCGCCGGCACCTTGCCGCCAAAGCCTTCGCACGGACCTCGGCCTATGACGCTGCCATTACCGCGCGGCTGGCCCCAGAGGTGGAGCGTCCGGCCCGCAGTTATTTTGCCCAGGGCGGGCCGCGCTTGCAGGACTTGCGCTACGGTGAAAATCCTCACCAGGAAGCGGCGCTTTACGCTTCGCCTGAGGCGGGTCCAGGTGTCGCATCCGCCCGCCAGACACAGGGCAAGGCTCTGTCCTACAACAACCTGGCCGATGCCGATGCGGCGTTCGAGCTTGTCAGCGAGTTCGACCCGGAGCAGCAGGCTGCCTGCGCCATCATCAAGCACGCCAATCCGTGTGGCGCAGCCGTGGCGAGCGACTTGTCCAAGGCCTATGAACAGGCGTTCGACGCCGACCCGGTTTCAGCCTTTGGCGGCATCGCTGCGTTCAACCGCCCGCTGGACGCGCAGACGGCCGATTCCATCACGAAAATCTTTACTGAAGTGGTGATTGCGCCTGAGGCTGAGCCCGCAGCGCTGGATATTCTGTCGGCGAAAAAGAATGTGCGCGTCCTTTTGACCGGGGGTCTGGCGGACCCGGCGCGTAAGGGATGGAGCCTGAAAACGGTGGCGGGCGGCCTGCTGGTTCAGGAGCGTGACTATGGCCATGTTGCTGAGAGCGATCTGAAGGTCGTGACGCAGCGTCATCCCACCGAAGACGAGCTCGCCGATCTCATTTTTGGCTGGCGCGTGGTCAAACACGTAAAGTCCAATGCCATTGTCTTTGCCAAAAAAGGGGCAACAGCGGGCGTTGGTATGGGACAGACCAGCCGGGTTGAGGCGGTTCGTCTTGCTGCGCGCAAGGCGGTGGATACGGCGAAGGAAAATGGCTGGGACGCGCCACGGACCCAAGGCTCCGCCCTCGCCTCAGATGCCTTCTTCCCCTTCGCCGACGGTCTGATGGAGGCCGTCGAGGCCGGCGCGCGCTGTATCATTCAGCCGGGTGGGTCCATGCGCGATGATGAAGTCATCGCCGCAGCCGACGAGGCCGGCATTGCCATGGTCTTCACCGGCATGCGCCATTTCCGGCACTAAGCCATGGTCGGTCGCGTCCTCCTCACACTCTGCGCGACAGTGACGCTCATTGTTGTGGGAATCGCCCTGTTTGCCAGCCGGACCGAAGCGACACCAGATCTCAAGGACCATATCGATATCCGCATGCCGGACGCCGCCGAGGGTCCTGTCCCTGCCGTCATTCTCATGTCGGGGTGTGGGGGCTTACGCCAGATCCAGGACGATTATGCCGCGATTGCCAATGACCAAGGGTGGGCCGCAGTCATCGTCGACAGCTTTGGTGCACGCGGCATTGGCCGGCGTGGGGCGCTGAATACGGTGTGTACGGCTCTGCGCATGCGCGGGGCGCAACGGGCGGGCGATATTTTCGCCACGCTTGAGCTCCTGCGCGCTGACGCCCGCATCGATGCGGACACCACGGCCCTGATCGGCTGGAGCCACGGCTCCTGGGCAATCCTGGATGCCATGGCAATTGCAGAATCCGGTGAGGGCCCAGACAGGGCCTTAGAGGGCGTGCAGGGCGCGTTTGCGCTCTATCCCTATTGCGGTTTTCTGAGCAAGGCGGACACCCATCCCTTAGGCGATACGATTGCGCTGACCATCCTGAATGTGGGCCGGGACCGTGTCGTAAACGCCCAGGCCTGCCGGAACTTGGCTGAGGCCAGGATGGCAGAGGGTACGCCGATTACGGTCATCGAA
>JANQMI010000163.1 GCA_028280165.1 Oceanicaulis sp.
CATGAAGGGTCCGGCTGCCCCCATGCCCCCGGCGAGAATGAATGTGATGCCCAGGGCAAACCCGCCGGCCAGTGTGAAGGTTTCCAGGAGGCTATAGCGCCAAGCCTGTCCGGCGGCCCGCCGGGTTTCCAGGGCAACGGACAATCCAGATTTGATGACAATATTGGCAATGGCAAAGCTGATCGCGGTCTTCAGCGTGTCCCCGATGGGGGCGAGCCACAGGGCTATCACGGCAAGACTGCCGGCGATCAGAGCCAGCGCCCCGTAGAGCCGCCAGGCGGTCCACAAATGCCCTGGCAAATGTCCACGAGCATCCGATCGAGCGTGGTGACGCGCCACCGCGGCATCCAGCCAAGTGAAGATCAGCGTGGCGGCCAGCGCTGCGCCAGCCAGAATGAGCACATAGCGGCCGTATTCATCCGGGGACAGGATGCGCGTGAACACGGCCACCGAGCCAAACCCCACCAGCGCCTGGGCCAGGTAAACGGGCAGATATGCAATCAGGTGGCGGTTCAGCATGGCGCGTCCAATTCACTATAGGCCTTCGCCTGCAAGCCTTGGGCCGGACGCGAAAGCGGAACGCAACATGCATGAAAGCCCTGAAGACTGCTTTAACACTGTTATTTTTAGATTTGTCCGACCCAGAAGGAGACAGGATCCATGGCGATCCATGTCGAATTGAAACGCGCTGACGCACTTTGCGAAAATGAGCGCTCGGCCTGGATGGCGATCCAGGCTGCATCTCCACGCCTGGCCAGCCCTTATTTCGCCTTAGGCTTTTTCGATGCGGTGGCGGCGGTTCGCGGTGATGTCCAGGTCATTATCCAGCGCGTCGATGACGTGCCCGTCGCCTTCCTGCCTCTGCAGGTGGGCAGTTTCGGCCATGCTCGCCCGCTTGGTGGTCCCTTGGCGGACCATCATGGTGTCATTGCCGCTGAGACCGTGGATATCGATCTGACAAGGATGCTGCGAGAGGCTGGGATCGCCGTTTTCGACTTTTTCGGGTTGATGCCCCATCGCGGGGATGCCGGTTTAAACGGCCAGGTCCATGATGGGTCCTGGGTCGTCGATCTGGAAGGCGGATATGACGCTTTCGTCGGGCGGCGAAAGAAGCTTGGTGGAAATACCTTTCGGACGATTTTTGCAGCCAATCGCAAGCTGGTGGAAGCGGGCCATAGGGTTGAATTCAGATTTGACGATCGCACCCCGCAGACCTTGGGCCAGCTCTTTAGCTGGAAATCGGCTCAATATGATGCGAGCGGCCATTTTGACGTGTTCTCACGGCGTTGGACGCGTGACCTGGTCGCGGGACTGTGCGAGGCGTCGGGCGAGGCAGGCGCGCGCGGACTGGTATCCAGCTTAAAGATAAATGGCCACATTGCGGCGGTTCATTTCGGCATGATGACGCCGCGGGCGGCCCACTACTGGTTCCCGGCCTATGACCCCGCCCTTGCCAAAGCCGCGCCGGGCAATGCGCTTTTGGAGCATTTGCTTCGGGCCCTGGCCGATGAAGGCGTCGGGGAAGTGCATCTGGGGCCCGGCAATTATCGCTACAAGGCTGCGCTCGGATCCTGGCAAATGCCGCTTGCCCAAGGGTTTGCTGCGCTTCATGGACCGGCTGCAGCGATGCGGCGGGCCGCCCATATGCTGGAGACCGGAGCCGAGGCCCTGCCGCTTGGGCCGGTGGCTCAATGGCCAGGCAAAGCCTTCCGCCGGATTGACCGCATGGACGGATTTCGCGCGGCCTGATGACCGGTCGGCTCACCAGGCGCGCGATGATCGGGGCGGTGGGCGGTGCCGCCGCCGGGGCTTTCGCGCCGGCAGGGCTGCGGCTTTCGACGCTCAACAAGCGGGATCTGTGGCACCGGACTACAGGCCCACACCTGCGCGGTGCGGTATTCGTTCAACGCCGCGTTTATGCTCAGCTCGATGGCTCGACCTTTCTGGGCCGCGGTCCCTTTGGCCCCCCCATTACCGATCAGGCCTTGGATCACCTTGCAGAGGCCGGAGCCAATTTGGCCAGCTGGTCTGGCCCAGGCCTGTTTGGCGAAGCCGAACCTTTTGGCCTGGACCCTGCGGTTGAAGACCATATCGGGCAATGGTTGGAGCGCTGCCGGGCGCGGGGGCTTTTTACAACGCTTTGCTTCCGGTCCGGTCCTGGCCGCAGCGCGTTCGCCTTTCATCCGGAGGAAAGCTGGTACCCGGCCGAGCTCTATGACGACAGTGTTTGGCGGGATCGCTCAAAGCAGATCGCCTGGGCAGAGATGATTGCGCAGACACTGATCCGCTTCGGTGACCACCCGGCATTGGCCGGAATTGTTCCCATGGAAGAGCCAAATGGGGCGGATCTCGGATTTGCTGAGGTTTGGCCGTCCCTGGCCAGCACGATCGCTCAACGGATCCAATCTGCGCCTTCACCCACAAACACGCCGCTCCTGTTTAGTCCAGATCGGTGGGCCCGCGGTGAGGCGGTGGAGCCGCTGCGCGCGGCCATCGGTGACACCCATCCCGTCGTGCTGCACGATTACGAACCCTGGCGTTTCACCCATCAAAGCGAAGATGATCCCGTGCGATATGATCGCCAGGCCATGAGTCAAACCGGATTGGAAGACCTAGCTGGCGATTGGTCTGTCTTGGAGTTTGGCGCGGTTCGGCACGCCCCTGGAGTTGCCCATTATCTGCGGGATCGCATCAGAGTCTGGGAGGCGTCGGGCGCGAACTGGGCGGCGTTTCGCTGGTCCAGCGGCTGGGCGTCCTATGAATCCACCGAGGCAAGCATGACGCTCAATGCAGACAGCCGATTGCTGCCGATCCTGCGCCAAGCCTTCGCGAAAAACCGCATCCATCCCAACTGACAAAGCGCATCGCGACCGCGTCCTATCATTGCCCGTTAGGCCCGCTTCAGGCTAACAGACAGTAGCAATCACTGTCCCACTGGAAGCCCGTCATGGCCGCGCCCGACATCTCCATCGTCATACCGGCCTATAATGAGGCTGACGCCATCAATTCAGTGGTGGAAGAAGCGATGGGCGTTTTTGAAGCCGCGTTTGCGAGTTTCGAGATCGTCGTGGTGGATGATGGCAGCGCCGACAAGACCGCTGAAGCTCTGAAAGAGCTGGCTGAGCGTGACGATCGGGTCCGTGTGATCCTCCACCCTCAGCGCGCCGGCAAAAGCGCAGCTCTGCGGACTGGCATGTTGCAGGCGCGGGCCATTTGGGTCGCGACCATGGATGGGGACGGACAGGATGATCCGCTCTCGGTCGTAGATATGGCCAAGGCCGTTGATTTGAGCCAGGTGGGCGAGGTGGGTTTGGTTGCGGGAAACCGGACCAATCGCACCGATGGAGCCAATCGAAAATTCGCGTCGCGCTTTGCCAATGGCCTCCGCCGATCCTTGCTGAATGATGACTGCCCGGATACCGCCTGTGGTCTAAAGCTGATTGTCCGCGATGTCTTTCTGGCGATGCCCTTCTTTGATGCGCTGCATCGATATTTGCCGGCTCTGACCCGGCATCTAGGCTATGACATCGTCAATGTGCCGGTGGTCAATCGGGCCCGGACAGCCGGCGAGTCGAAATACACCAATCTGGGCCGGGCTGCGGCGGGCTTGTTTGATCTGCTGGGCGTCATCTGGCTGATGCGCCGGACCCATACGCCAGGGCCGGAATTGCTGCGCCGTCCGAGCGAGGATTGAGGGCATGGACGCGTTTCTTCAGCGCATCACTGATACGCCGGAAAAGGGCGGTCTGACCCGCCCGGCTTGGATCGTCCTGATGCTGGTGACGGTAGCTGCGCTGCTGCCGGGTTTGTTTTCCATTCCCCCCATGGACCGCGATGAGTCCCGCTACGCCCAGGCCGCGCGCCAGATGATGGAAACGGGCGACTATCTGAATATCAATTTCCAGGAGTATGACCGCCACAAGCAGCCCGCGGGCTCCTACTGGCTGCAGGTGGTCGCGGCCACACCCTTTGGCGGCGAAGATGCGCCCATTGGAGCGCACCGCCTGCCGGGCTTTCTGCTGGCCGTTCTGGCCGTGGCGATCACCGCTTGGCTGGGCGCGCGCTTCTTCACGCCTCCTATAGGCTTGGCGGCGGGGATCATTCTGGCCACCACTTTCGTATTGTCATTCGAGGCCCGCACCGCAAAGACCGATGCCATACTGCTCGGCATTGGCATGATCGCGCAGGCGAGCTTGATGGTGCTCCTGCTTCGAGTTCAGGAGGCGCGCCCGAAATTCATTGGCTGGCCGGCGCTGCTTTGGGGCGCTCTGGGGAGCACGCTTCTGGTCAAAGGCCCGATCTTTCTGATGATCACGGCGCTAACGGCCATCGTCTATATCGCCTGGAAACGCGATCCGAAACTATTGTTGAAGCTCAGGCCCTTGCCGGGGTTGGCACTCGCACTGCTCATCTTCGGACCCTGGTTTATTGCGATCAATCTGGAGACCGACTGGGCCTTCTATTACGAAGCGGTCGGCCACTCCATGCTCGATAAGGTGGGCGAGGCCCAGGAAGCCCATAGCGGTCCGATCGGCTTTCATATCCTGGCCACGGCCCTGACATTGTGGCCCGGTGTGGCCTTGCTGGGGCTGGGAATTCTCGCAGCCGTAAAATTCCACGCCCGTGACGAGATCAAATTTCTCATCGCGTGGATTGTGCCCACCTATGTCGTGTTCGAAATCGTCGCCACGAAGCTGCCCCACTACACCTTGCCGAGCTTTCCGGCTCTGGCGCTTCTCATGGGATTTGGGCTGGCTCACGCCTCAACCCTTCTGAAAGGGCGTGTCGCGTGGGGCGTGCACAGTTTCACGGTGCTGGTCGCGGTCGTGTCCACCGTGATCCTTGGAGCCATTTCGCTCTACGCCAATGACTGGCTCAGTTTCGAACCGGGCTTGACCAGCTATATCACCATCCCGTTTGCGGTCGTGGCGCTGTTGGCCATTTTGGGATTGGCGATCAAGCCCACGCTGATCCGCTTGTTCGGCGTTGGCGTCGCGGCGGCTGCACTTTATGCCTCGATCTTCGCGGGAGCCCTGGTGGGCCTAGATCCCATGTGGACGTCACATCGGATGGGCCAGGTGGTGGCGAGCTTTGAAGGCTGTGAAGCCCCGCGTGTGATTGTGGGCGGTTATCGCGAGCCCTCGGTCGCCTTCAATCTAGGAACGCAGACCTGGCTTGCCTATGACGGGGCTGACGCGGCCGAGCAGCTGCTCGCGGCACCGAATTGCGGTGTCGCCATCATGGACGTCACCTGGCAGGACGACTTCCTGGCGACCGTTGAGGCGGCGGGTGCGGAGCTTCACGTGTTGGCAGCCCATGACGGCTTCAACTATGTCAAAGACGATGTGCTGGCGCTGACCTATTACACGCTGGAAGGGTCGGACCTGACTGCGCCAGCGCCGTAAGCGCATCGCGCTAGAGCCCAAACTTCTCCAGGGCAGCCTTGGCGATTGGTTCGCCCCATTCCTGCACGAAGTGACCGCCGTCGGCGATTTCCATCGATTCGGGACAGCCCTTAATCACGGAGCGAAGCCAGGCCATCGTGTCGGGCCCTAGCACCGGGTCCTGCATGCCGATGGCCATGAAGCTGTCGCCCGACCAGTCTTCAGACCAGAATTTCACCGCTTTTAAGCCGGTTTCGACACCGCCCATGTCTGGTGTGATCGGAACCAGGGCCGGGAATCGACGCACGCCGGCCTTATGTTCGGCGCTGGGGAAGGGGGCCGCATAGGCCGCGGCTTCGGCATCGGAAAGGATGGGCGTCGCCCGCTTCATCAAGCCGCCCACATCAAGGTCAGGCGTATTCGCCATGAAATCGCGCCAGGCGATAAAGCCCTCGCTGGCTCCTTTGCCAATCCCGATCGCAGTATTCATCACCAAGAGCCGGGTGAAACGGTCCGGATAATCCATCGGCAGGGTCAGGCCCAGCAAGCCGCCCCAGTCCTGACAGACCAGGCAGACATCCTGCAGCTCCATCCGATCCAGAAACGCCTTCAGATAGCCCCTGTGCCAATCGAAGGTGTAGACCGCATCGTCCACGGGTTTGTCGGACCGCCCGAAACCGAACAGGTCGGGGATCACAACCCGCGCGCCGGCAGCCAGGAAGACCGGAGCCATCTTGCGATACAGATAGCCCCAGCTGGGTTCGCCATGCAGGCATAGGAAAACAGGCGCGTCTTTGGGCCCTTCATCCACATAGGCCAAGCGCAGGCCCTCATAGCCCGCCAAATCGTCGAAATAGTTGGCGGTGTAAGACCAGCCAGGAAGATCGGAGAATCGCTCCTCTGGGGTTCGCAGCGCTTTGATGGGGGACATGGGTGCGGCTCCGTTTTGCTGTTTGTTCGATCTTCACAGGCCTGGCCAGACAGTCAACGCGGGACCGCAATAGAAAAAGGGCCGATGCGAGTGCACCGGCCCTTCATCCATCAGATCGCAAATCTGATTAGTTGCGCGATGGGAAGATGCCCTGCAGCGCGATGCAGACCGGCATCGCGGTGGTTGGTGCCATGTTGAAATGGGCCTGGCTCCCGCCGGTAACACTGATCGTATCGCTCCGGGCCATCTCGTTCAGCGTGCCGCCTTGATTATAGGTATCAATCGGCGATCCAACGGGGAATTCCGCCCAGCCAGCGCCGTTGAAGGTTGCGGTGTTTGGCGGTTCAGAGCTGCTGCGGATGCTGTGGGAGTGCGACGGCAACTCAGCCACCGTCAATGTCACATTTTCCACGCCATAGAGCTGGCCCTGCAAACGCGGGGTCAGACCCGCGCCGGTGCCTTCGCCGACCGCGACCCGGCCCCTCATATGGGGCAGGCCCAAGGTTGATCGGCCGTCTCCGCCATAGGTCGTCCCAATCAGCGAAAACAGCGCCTGATTGGTGTTGATCGGGAGTAATTGCCCGTCTGCTCGAGCCCATTGGCGAGGGCAGAAGCTAAATGGGATATAGCGCATCTCGGCAATGAACTGCTGCTGAGCATTGGCCGCCGGTGCCGCAATCGCGGTCAGCGCAGCCGTTGCCGTGGCAGCGGCGAGGAGTGTTTTAAGCGATTTTTTCATCTCTAGGGCTCCCCTTAGTTACGAGGCGGATAGATGCCGACGCTCACAGCCACACAGTGCTGCAGAACCGCGACGGGTTGAATATTGGGATGAGATTGGTTGCCACCGGTATTGGTCATGGAATCCGACCGCGCGGTGACGCTCAGCGTCCCCCCGGACACATAGGCGTCAAAGGGCACTGTGGCGAAATCACCCCAGCTGGCATTGTCCAATCCCCGCACATTTGGTGCCGCGCTCGTGGCCCGGATGGGGTGGTTGTGGGCCGGCATTTCGGCAACGCTTAAGGTGACATTCTCAACACCCACACGTTCACCCCAGACACGCGGCGTTAGACCTGGACCCGTCCCGTCATTCATGACCATACGGCCGCGAAGATCGGGCAATCGAAAGCTGGTGCGACCGTCGCCGCCCCAGGTCGTGCCATAGAGCGAGAACAGGGCGTTAAACTGTGAGATGGCCAAGAGTTGGCCATCGGTCCGCGCCCAACCACGCGGGCACCAGCTATTATTTCCGCCATATGGGAAGATCCGCATCTCACCAATATAGCCGCCAATGTCCTGGGCGTGCGCTGAAGGCACCGCAAGCGGAGCTGTCAGGGCCGCGGCCGCCGTGGCGGCCAGGAAATACTTCTTTTTCATGATTGTCCCCTGATTAATTCCGCGACGGGAAAAGACCCTGCGAGGCAACGCAGAACCGGATCACCGCACTGGGTTGAATGTTGAAGTGGGGCTGATTGCCCCCAGCTGACGAAATCGCATAGGGGCGTGTCGACTGGGTCAGCGTCTGCCCGGTCTGGAATCCTGGCGTTCCCCCCACCACATTGCCGAAGCCGGCGTTGTTGATGGAGGTGGTGTTCCCATCGACATTCGACCCGCGAACAAGGTGATTGTGCGACGGCATCTGAGCCACCGTCAGTGTCACATCTTCAAAGCCGAGTTTCTGTCCTTGCACACGCGGCGTGAGCCCCGGACCTGTCCCGTCATGCATTGGGGTGCGGCCCTGCAAATCTGGGACCCCAAAGGTTGTTCGACCGTCGCCGCCAAAGGTGGTGCCGTAAAGAGAAAAAAGTGCGGTGTTCTGAGCGATGGGCAGAAGTTGACCATGTGCGTTCACAAAACCCCTCGGGCAGAAGGTGAAGGCGACAGGGCGTACTTCCCCAAGCATGGCGTCCTGCGCGCTTGCCTGAGGTGCGCTAACACCCATAGCAAGACCCGCAGTCGACGCGACCGCGATTAAAAGTCGTTTCATAGGAATGTGTCCTCCCAGCTTGTCGTTAACTACGACAGGTAGAGCGTTGCACGCTTTGGGTGTCGTAAAAGGGTAAAAATTGGCGAATTGGGAATATTTCTTGAGTTTTTCGTTTGGGTTGCTTGTCTGCGAGGCGAGCGTGCCAGTTGTGAATGTCGCGTTGCAATTGGATCATTCCCAGTTCAGAACGCGCTCTAAGGAAATGCCGTCAGGAGCCGGACCATGGCCGATACCCAATTTGATCTCATCGTTGTTGGCGGAGGGCCGGGCGGCTATGTGGCCGCGATCCGCGCCGCCCAGCTGGGCTTTAAGACCGCGGTGGTTGAGCGCGAGCATATGGGCGGAATCTGCCTGAACTGGGGGTGTATCCCCACGAAAGCGCTGCTTCGGAGCGCCGATGTGTATGAGCTCTTTCACCGAGCCAGCGAATTTGGCCTGAAAGCCGACAATATCAGCTTTGACCTGGACGCAGTTGTTCAGCGCTCGCGCAAGGTCGCAGGGCGCTTGTCAGGTGGTGTGACCCACCTGATGAAAAAACACAAAGTGGCTATTCTTGACGGTGAGGCGCGCTTGGAAAAAGGCCGCGCGGCCCCTCGCGTCGTGGTCAAAGGTAAAGACGGCAAGGATACCGGCTACGGGGCCAAGCATGTCGTCCTTGCGACCGGAGCCCGGGCGCGCACCATTCCGGCAGCCGGCCTGGAAGGCGATGGGCAGCATATCTGGACCTATAAAGAGGCGATGACGCCAAAAGACATGCCCAAATCGCTTCTGGTCATTGGGTCTGGTGCGATTGGCATGGAGTTCGCCAGCTTTTATGCCGCCATGGGGGCAGACGTCACCGTGGTTGAAATGGTGGACCGCATCCTGCCCGCCGAAGACGCCGAGATTTCCGCATTTGCGCAAAAGGCCTTTAAGAAGCGCGGCTTGACCATCCACACCGAAGCCCAGGTCCAAGGCCTGGATAGGTCTGCGGCAGGCGTCAAAGCTCAAGTCACGCTGAAATCCGGCAAAACCGAAACGATCAGCGTCGACAAGGTCATCCTGGCCATCGGCATTACCGGCAATGTGGAGGGCTTAGGCCTAGAAGCGCTGGGCGTGAAGGTCGACCGCGGTCATATCGTGGCCGATGGCCATGGCCGCACTGGCGTGCCTGGGCTTTACGCCATCGGTGATGTAACCGGCGCACCCTGGCTTGCGCACAAGGCGAGCCATGAGGGCGTGATTTGCGTCGAAGCCATCGCCGGCAAGAATCCGCACCCGATGGTGAAAGAAAACATCCCGGGATGCACCTATTGTCACCCGCAAGTCGCGTCTGTGGGCCTGACTGAAGCCAAGGCGAAAGAGGCTGGCAAGGCGATCAAGGTCGGGCGATTTCCCTTTGTCGGAAACGGCAAAGCCATCGCCTTGGGCGAAGACCAGGGCCTGATCAAGACCATCTTCGATGCCGAGACCGGTGAACTCTTAGGAGCCCACATGGTCGGTGCTGAAGTGACCGAGCTGATCCAGGGCTATGTGGTCGGCAAGACGCTGGAAACGACCGAAGCTGAGCTGATGCACACGGTCTTCCCGCACCCAACCTTGAGCGAAATGATGCATGAAAGCGTGCTCGACGCTTATGATCGGGTCATCCACATCTAACGGGGTGGGGTCTGTTTGAGGCGCTAAGGAGCGGTTATGGCGCAGCGTGTTGCCAATCTGGGTCAGGCGGTCGCGATCACGGCGCTTTTGCTCTGTGTGCCGCTGGCGCTCACGCTCATCAATCCTGACGCGAGCCTGAGGGGCGGGCAGGGCGGTGGCTTTGATTGGATGCCGGGCGACTTTGTGCTGATGGGGGCCCTCATTCTGGGGCTGATCCTCGGCTTGCAGATTATCACCCACTACTTGCAGAACGCCTGGATGCGCTATGCGGCTGGCTTTGTGTTCCTCGCCATAGGGCTTTTGGTTTGGGCCGAATTGGCTGTTGGTATCGTCTCGCAAGTCCTTCTTAGCTCGACCTAATTGGTATTGGGTCGGCACCGAAAGCTGACGAGAATCTTACGGTTTTTTCATGTCTCGGCTGCATCCGGTTAAGGTTCGCCGTGCATCTCCTGAAAAAGCCGGGTGCTCTGCCCGGCTCTGGTTGGGAGATAAAATAGATGTTGAAGCCCCTCTTCATGGCCGGGGTCGCAGCGGTCTTGGCGACCGCCTGTGTCCAGGCCCAAGACGGCCCCACGACCACGTTTGACGGTTTGGCCGGCAGCCGGACTGTGGATACCGATGGCAATGTGGAAATGAACGGTGCCGCGATCACGCTCAAAGGCCGGGTTGGCGGCTATGTGGAGATGAACGGCGCTGCGGTCGATGTTGATGCCGAAATTGGTGGCGATCTCGAAGCCAATGGCGGTGCGGTTGATATTCGCGGGTCTGTCGACGGCGAAAGCCTGATCAATGGCGGTGCCGTCAGCCTTGCTGGGCAATATGGTGGCCCGGTCGTCGCCAATGGCGGTGCGGTTGAGTTTCGAGGCAGCTTCACCGACGGGTTTCGTGTCAATGCCGGTGCGTTTGAGTTCTCCGGTGAAGCCAATGCTCCTGTCAACGTTGCCGGTTCGGGGCGGACCCGCACCATGTTTGGCCGTGAACGCGCCGACCGGTCCGAAATCGAGATTAATGGCAGTTTGACCCAAGGCGGGCAGCTGTGCGCCCATGAGGTCAGATTCCGGTCTCGCGCTGAAATTGGGGGGCCCTTGACCGTGATTGCGGATGAAGTCCCGAGCTACCCGGCCGGGTTTGATTCGTCTCTGATCACCTTCCAGGAACGTGAGGGTGAACGCTGCGACGAGGTTTAACCCGTAACGCTCCAATTCTTCAGGCAAAAAGCCCGCGCCCTGGCGTGGGCTTTTTCATGTCTGTTTATGGGGGGTTGGGCCGATTGATTTATCGATCTGCGACATTTTTTTATCGAAAATCGAAAAAAAGTGTTTGTTATCGAGTTTCGATATGTTATCGAGTTTCGATATGGTTGGTCCCATAAACTAGAACGGGAGAATAAACCCGATGAGACGTTTCCTCCTCACCACCGCTGCCGCGACAGCGATAATGCTGGGTGGCTGTGTTATCGTCGTTGACGAAAACGGTCGCATCCATGATGGCGACAAGCTTCACTACAGCACCGATGCGCTGAACACCGTCCTCGACACCGACGGTGACGCCCGCCTGGTCGGTCCGGATATCACCGTGACCGGTCGCGCGGACGGCACTGTCCGGGTTACCGGTGCAGACTTCGTCGCCAGAGATCTTCAAGCCGGGGCAGTCAACGCGACCGCAGCCGATATTCGGTATAGCGGCTCGGTGGCCGGTGATGTTGAGCTTCAGGCCGCTGATGTGCGCTGGCGTGGCCCGGTGGGCGGCGCGTTTGAGGTCTCTGCAGCCGATCTCAACTTTGACGGTTCGGTCGGTGACCAGCTTTCAGCCTCTGTGGCCGATGCCCGGCTGTCTGGTGAATTCGGCGCGCTCAACCTTCGGGCCGCCGATGTCCATTTGACCGGCGAGGCGTGGGTCAATGGCGATGTTGACGCCGCTGCGGCCACCTTCCGCCATGACGGCATGATTGAGGGTGCACTCGATCTTTCGGCAAAAACCGTTTTCCTTGATGGCGATGTTGACGGTCAGGTCAGCATCCAGGCGGATCCGGGCCGCGCTCCTTGGCGTCAAAATGACGGCCGGGTGGAAATCAATGGGTCATTGGCTGGCGGCGAGATCTGCGCGCGCCACGTGGTGATCACCGGTGAAGTGACCGGCCTTTTACAGGTTACGGCCGATGAAGCGCCGCACGTCGAAGGCGGCTCAGTTGCCGACATTGAATTCACGCCGCGCAATGGTGCGCGGTGCGACAATGGCTGGGAGGGCTAAGCGATGATCAAGTCCATCGAAACGCTTTTTAAGTCCGCCATCCTGGCTCTGGGTGTCCTTGGCTTTGCCAGTACTCCGGCCCTGGCCGATGAGTATATTGGCGGTGATATCTCGGTTGACCTGAACACCGATGAAGAAGTCGCGATCCTGGCCGCGGATATCGAAGTGACAGGCCGTATTGGCGGTGAGTTCGCCGCCGCCGGCGCTGAAATCATGATCGATGCCACGTTTGAAGATGATTTCGCCGTGGCCGGTGCGGACGTCTATGTGGCCGGTGAGATTGCCGGTGATGCCGCATTTGCCGGTGCTGAGGTTTCGGTCCTGGCCAACATTCTCGGCGACGCAGCGATCTTCGGGGCTGATGTGACGGTATCTGGCTTTATCGGCGGCGAATTGGCGATCGCCGGGGCCGATGTGACCCTGGATGCTAGCTCGGTGGTGACCGGGCCGATGGAAGTCAAGGCGCGCCGTTTCGAAGCCGACGGCCGGGTGATTGGCGATGTGACCATCGAGGCAGAACGCATCACCATTCGCGGTGTTTTTGAAGGTCCCATTGAAATCTACGCCCGCGAAGTGGTGATCGGGCCTGAGGCTGTGATCACCGGCCCTATCACGGTGCGCTCGCCGACTCCGCCTGTGATTGAAGACGGGGCCCAGGTGGGTGGCTTTGACCATATCCAAGAGGCCTGGGATGAGAGCCGTATCGATAACTGGGACTTCCAGATTGAAAACGTGGTTCTGCCGTCTGTGGCCTTCTTCGGGGCCGTCAATGCAGCGCTGGCCTTCTTAGTGGGTCTGCTGGTGGCGGCGCTCTTCCCACAGTCCATGGCGCGCATGTCGGGTCAGTTCCGTCAGCGTCCGCTGGTGTCCACTGGGCTGGGCCTGATTATCTGGGCGACGGCGGGCATCATCCTGCTGATCTTGATGTCGCTGGTGGCTGCCACGGTGGTGGGCATTTTGCTGATCCCCTTCTTCCTGCTGGCGATCCCGGTGATCTACTACCTGTCCTTTGTGTTCGGGGGTGTGGTGATCGGAGACCGCATCTTCAATCGCTCCGGCGAACGGGTGGGCTATGCCATTCGCGCCCTGTCGCTGCTGGCCGTGATGGCCGTGATTGGGATCCTCAGCCTGATCGGTGAGGTGGGGTGGTTCTTCATCCTGCTGTCCTGGCTGCTGGTCTACATCGTCAGCTTTATCGGCTTCGGAGCCTGGACGCTGACGATCTTCAATCGCCAGCCGCAAGGCCACGCGGCGGAACCCACTATGCCTGGAGCTTTGGAGGGCGATGCGGTTTAACGCTCCCCAAGCCGAACCCTTCGGCTCTCCAAAACAGGACCCCGGCGGATGGTGTGGATCCGCCGGGGTTTTGTTTGCCCGGTGATCTTCACACTGTGACGCAGCGCCGCCATGCGTCAGCGTGGCTTGAACCTTGCCCCGGACAGGTTCATATGTGCGCTTATGGCGACCTTGCTTGATATGAAATCCGCGCGCGCGGCCCGGCATCCGGAAAAGCAGAAGCGCGAAGACACGCCGGTTCTGCGCAAGCCGGACTGGATTCGCGTAAAGGCCCCTGCGGGCGGCGTGTTCTCCGAAACCCGCAAGACGGTGAAGGACAACAATCTTGTCACCGTGTGCGAGGAGGCCGGCTGTCCCAATATTGGCGAGTGCTGGTCCCAAAAGCACGCCACCTTCATGATCATGGGCGACACTTGCACGCGCGCCTGCAGCTTCTGCAATGTGAAGACGGGCTTGCCGGCGGCGCTGGATGCTGACGAACCGCGCCGCGTGGCTGAAGCCACACGATCCATGGAGCTGGAGCATGTGGTCATCACCTCGGTGGACCGCGACGATCTGGAAGACGGTGGCGCAGAGCATTTTGCCGAAGTGATCCGTCAGATTCGAGCGCTGAACCCAAACACAACGATTGAGATCCTGACTCCGGACTTCCTGCGTAAAGACGGTGCGGCGGAAATCGTGATCGACGCGAAACCCGATGTGTTCAATCACAATCTGGAAACCGTGCCGCGGCTCTATCTCTCAATCCGCCCTGGCGCGCGCTATTTCCATTCGCTGCGGCTTCTGGAACGGGTGAAAGAGCGTGACCCGAGCCAATTCACCAAGTCCGGCATTATGGTCGGCCTGGGCGAGACCAAGGAAGAGGTCATGCAGGTAATGGACGATATGCGCTCCGCCGGCATCGACTTCCTGACCATTGGCCAATACCTGCAGCCCACACGCAAACACGCCGCCGTCGATCGCTATGTCACGCCGGAAGAGTTCAAAGGCTATGAAACCATTGCCAGGGCCAAAGGCTTCCTGATGGTCTCGGCGACCCCTCTGACGCGGTCCAGCTATCACGCAGGGGATGACTTTAAGCAGCTGCGCGAGGCCCGCGAGGCCGCCCTGGCGGCAGGCCGCAAGGTCTAAAGACCCCCATGACGGCCAGTCATATCGAACGTCTGCGCTTGCGCCATCGACCGGACGATTTGTTCGATCTGGTCAGCGATGTCAGAGCTTACCCGCACTTCATTCCGCTGATTACCGCCATGCGGGTGACCCGTGACCATGTCAAAGACGGGGTCGGCACGCTCGATGCGGAAGCGCGCGTGCGGTTTCGTTTCGTGCGTGAGCGCTTTGCCACCCGCGTGACGCTGGACCGTACCAAGCGCCAGATTGATGTGGACTATATTTCAGGGCCGTTTCAGACGCTCGCCAATCAATGGCGTTTTCATGAGTTGAGCGATGGCTCAACGCTGGTCGATTTCTGGATCAAATACCATTTCGGCAATCCAATCCTGCAAATGCTGGTCGATACCAACCGCAATCGCGCAATCCGGTTTTTGATCGACCGCTTCGATATTGAAGCCAAGCGCCGCTACGAGACCGTCGGCGAGCCGGACTATGCCCTGGAGCCGGATCTGGCGCGCATTGCGCCGGCGGGGCGATAGGGCCAGCACGACAACGCTTCACCCTCTTCCCCAGCGAAAGCGGGGCCCATGAATTTGGAACACTGCGCATCAGGCCTTGGATCCCAAATCAAGTTTGGGAAAGAGGAGGGGGTGTATTCCAATACTGTCTCTGCCCCGACGCAGGTCGGGGCCCAGGGCCGTTGAACGCCGCACTTGAGGATCTGGATCCCGGCCTGCGCCGGGAAAGAGAGGATAGGGATCCTAACTCCGCACCTTCACATACTCTCCCGGGGCCGGGCAGATCGGTTTGAGCGTGCCGCCGCCGGGTTCGCGGGCGGGGACCATCTGGCCTTCCATGTCGTAGAGCCAGGCTTTCCAATGGTCCCACCAGCTGCCTGGATGCTCTTCGGCATTGGCAAGCCAGTCTTCGCGCTTGGCAGGCAGATCGGGATTGGTCCAGTGCTGATACTTGTTCGCATCGGGGTGGTTGACCACGCCTGCGATATGGCCAGAGCCGGCCATCATATATTGCACCGGGCCGCCGAATTGCCGGGCGGAGCGATAAACGCTGTCGGCTGGGGCGATATGATCTTCCTTGCTGGCCTGCATGAAGATCGGAATTCTCACATCACCCAGAGACAGCTTATGGCCGCCCAGCGTCAGCTTGCCTTCGGCCAGCATATTCTTGCGGTAAAAGGTATCGAGATAATACAGGTGCAGCGTTTTCGGCATCCGGGTTTGGTCGGCGTTCCAATACAGCAGGTCGAAGGCCTGGGGCTGTTTGCCGAGCAGGTAATTGTTGATCACAAAGGACCAGATTAGATCGTTTGAACGCAGCATGTTGAACGTGTCGGCCATGGTGCGACCGTCCAGGACGCCGCCCTGAGCGTCCATGAGCCGTTCAATCTCGGAGAACCATTCTTCATCGATGAAGACCAGGAGCTCACCGGCCAATTTGAAGTCATGTTGCGCGGCAAAGAAGGTGGCGGAGGCGATCCGGTCGTCCTCCTCCTTGGCCATTAAGGCCAGTGCTGTGCCCAGCATCGTCCCGCCGATGCAGTAGCCGACCGTGTCGACCTGGCGTTCTCCGGTGCTCGCCTCCACGGCGGTCAGGGCCTCGCCCAGGCCTTGGCGGATATAGTCCTCAAAGGTGGCGTCTTTCAGGCTGGGGTCTGGATTGACCCAGCTGATCAGGAAGACGGTGATGCCTTGGTAGACCAGCCAGCGGACCATGGAGCTCTGGGGGCGCATATCCAGAATGTAGAATTTATTGATCCATGGCGGTGCGATCAGGAGCGGGCGCTTGCGGACATCGGGTGTGGTGGGCGTGTATTGGATCAGCTCCATGACCTCATTGCGGAACACCACCTCGCCGGGGGTTGCGGCCAGATCCTTGCCAATCTCAAAGCCTTCCCGGTCGGTCTGGGTCAGGGCAAGACGCCCATTGCCTTCTTCCAGATCGCTCATCAGATGCATGAGGCCGCGGGTGAGGTTTTCGCCCTTCGACTTCATGGTTTCTTCCAAGACGTCCGGATTGGTCAGGGCGAAATTGGTTGGGGCCATGGCATCGGTCATCTGTCGGGTAACAAATTCGACCTTGCGCCGGGTCTTTTCGTCGATGCCTTTCGCGCCGCTGATCAGGCCCATCATGAAGCGCTGATTGAGCAAATAGCTCTGCTTCATGGCGTCAAACAGAGGGTTTTCGCTCCAAGCTTTAGAGCGCCAGCGCTTGTCACCTTTCGCCGGGGTGATGGCCGGCTCGCTGTGTTCACCGGACACCAGTTTCTTCGTGGCCCCTGACCACAGGTCCAGATAGCCGCGATACAGGTCAGCCTGAGCCTGGAGCAAAAGTTCCGGGTCGGAGAGAATATGCTCCCAGGCTTGTAATAGCTCTGGTGCCGCGTGCAGTGGATCGGCCTGGGGCATCAGTGATGTGTCCCCCTCCAGCGAGCGGCGCATGACATCGCTCATCAGCTTTTGGCTTTTCAGCGCCGTTTGCATGACATTGCGGGAGGCTTCTTCAAGCCGTTCTAAGTCTTCCGGGTCGATCGGACTAAGGCCGGCCATGTCGAATTCTGGCCGGCCCGCCGATGATTCGCGGTCGGATTCCGGGCTTTCGGGTTTGCGGTGCTCAGTGTCGCCGTTCGGGGTCTCACCCTTTTTTGCAGTTGGCTTTTTTGCAGATTTTGGCGTGGCGGAGCCGGGTTTGGCGCGGCCTTTAGAGCCAGATTTTTTTTCTGCCATGACCTGAAACTCCTTCGGGGGCGTGACACCAGTTATTCAAAGCGTATACAAAGCGATGACCGCGTCCACCGGTCAGGAGGTCGCTTCCATGCTCAATTTTCGTGTTGCCCTTGTTTTTGCGCTATCCGGTTTTGGTCTGAGCGCCTGTGCCTACACGCCTGAAGCGGCTGAACCGCGGTGGACGGATGCCCAGCTCGCCGCGGCACCGCCCAGTCAAGCCCCCGGCTATGTTGGTGAGACGCCTCTGCCCGCAGGCGTAATGGCCACTCTGGTGGCCCGTGAGGAGAGGCTGCTCGAGCGCCGTGACGAGATTCAAGCCGAAGCTGGCGAGATTCCTGAACCGGATGGCGAGACAGAAGACTTTGCTGCGGAGGCACGCGAACGTGGCGCGCCGCCCAACCCCAATTAGAGGTTCGCTGAATTGGCGATCATGACCACCGTCTCATTTTGAAAGGAATTTGAGATGTCCAAGGGCCAAGCCCTCGAAATGCTCGCGAATCAGGCTGTGGATGCGGCTGAACTCGCTGCCATTGCGGCCTACAAGCTGGTCGGTCGCGGCGATAAAATCGCCGCAGACCAGGCCGCCGTTGATGCCATGCGCAAGGGCCTGAATGCGATCGCCATGAAAGGCCGCATTGTCATCGGTGAAGGCGAGCGCGATGAAGCGCCAATGCTGTATATCGGCGAAGAAGTCGGTCTGGGTGAGGGACCGGAAATCGACATCGCGCTGGATCCGCTTGAAGGCACAAGCCTGACGGCCAAGGCGATGAATAATGCTCTGGCGGTTCTGGCCTTGGCTCCGCGTGGAGGCCTGCTCCATGCGCCAGACACCTATATGGACAAGATTGCGTGTGGTCCGGGTCTGCCGGCGGGCGTGATTGATCTTGATGCGTCGCCGGCTGACAATGTCAAAGCCATCGCCAAGGCCAAAGGTGTGGCCTCCGAAGACATCACCGTTTGCGTCCTGGATCGCGAGCGCCACGAGGGCATTGTGGAGTCCATTCGCTCTACCGGTGCTCGCATTGTCTTTATCTCAGATGGCGATGTCGCGGGTGTGATCATGGCGGCCGACCTTGATGGAGGCGTCGACATGTATGTGGGCCAGGGTGGCGCTCCAGAAGGTGTGTTGGGTGCGGCTGCACTACGCTGCCTGGGCGGTCAGATGCAGACCCGGCTCTTCTTCCGCAATGATGATGAGCGCGAGCGCGCGCGCCGCGTCGGCATCACCGACTTGGATCGCAAATATGATCTTACGGAGATGGCGTCTGAGCATTGCCTCTTCGTGGCTGCGGGCGTGACCGAGGGCAATCTTGTCAGCCGGGTCCACCATGGTGAAGGCTATGTGGAGACCCAAACTCTGCTCTTCTCGTCTGTGACGGGCCTGCGCCGGAAAATCTCGACGCGGCGTCCGCTGTAAGCGGTGAGCGTGGCCACAAACGCACTCTTCGGTGTTGAGCGCTCTTTGAAAGGGCGCAGCTGGGTCCTGAAAATCGCCGACGATGCCACGGTGCGCGAGATCGTGCGCCGTCACGATGTGTCCGATGCCCTGGCGCGGCTATTGGCTGCGCGGGGCCTCAATGCCAACACCACGGGCGGTTTTCTCGCGCCGCGCCTGCGTGATCATTTCCCCGATCCTTCCAGCTTCACCGGCATGGACGAGGCGGCGCGTTTGATCTGGGACACGGTCGAGCAGGGCGCGAAAATCGCGCTCTTTGCCGATTATGATGTCGACGGGGCCACGTCTGCGGCCCAGCTCCATGCCTGGCTCACCGCGGTGGACAGCGCGCCGCTCATCTACGTGCCCGACCGGATCGAAGAAGGCTATGGCCCGAACACGCCGGCTTTTGAACAGCTGAAAGCCCAGGGTGCGGAGCTGGTGATCACGCTGGATTGCGGCGCGGCGTCTGTCGCGCCCCTTCAGGCGGCAGCGGCGATGGATTTGACGGTTGCCGTGGTGGATCATCATTTGATGGAGGGGGAGACGCCTCCCGCCAGAGTACTCGTCAATCCCAACCAGCCCGGTGACGCTTCGGGCTGTGGACATATGGCGGCGGCCGGCGTGACTTTCGTGCTTCTGGCGGCCCTGAATCGCGAAGGGCGCAGGCGCGGGGCCTTCGAGGGCGGTACCGAGCCGGATATCCTGGCGCTGGCGGATCTGGCTGCCCTGGGCACAATCTGCGATGTGGTGCCCTTAACGGGCGTGAACCGGGCGATCACAGCTCAGGGCCTGAAAGTGATGAGCCAATGGTCACGCTTGGGGCTTAAAGCGCTGGCGGACGTGGCAGGCGTGACCGGTGAGGCCTCTCCTTACCACGCAGGCTTTTTGCTCGGCCCCCGGATCAATGCCGGCGGACGTATTGGCAAATCCAATCTGGGGGCCCGGCTGCTCACCACCCAGGACCCAGACGAAGCGCGTCACATTGCTGAAGAGCTGGACCAGCTCAATGCGGAGCGCCGGGCGATCGAAGCCGATGTTCTTCAAGCCGCCATCACTGACATTGAGAGCCGTGACACCGGTGAGGATGTCCCGGTCCTGATCGCGTCGGGAGAGCACTGGCACCCCGGCGTCATTGGTATTGCCGCGGGCCGCATCAAAGACCGCTTCAATCGCCCCACTCTTGTGATTGGCATCGACCCTGAGACCGGGTTGGCCAAGGGGTCCGGGCGGTCCTGTCCAGGCGTGGACTTGGGGTCGGCCGTGGCAGCGGCCCGAGAAGAAGGTCTTTTGCAGGCCGGGGGCGGTCACGCCATGGCTTGCGGCTTGACCGTTGAGGCCAGTCGGATCGACGAGTTGCGCGACTTCCTGACCGAGCGGCTCCGCGACAGCTGGCAGACCGCCCATGCCGCGCGTGAATACAGCGTTGATGCGGTAGTTCACCCCGCAGCCGTGGACTTTGAATTCGCCCAACAGCTCAACGCTGCGGCTCCCTTTGGTCAGGGCAATCCTGAACCGCGCTTTGCCTTTAGTGATGTCAGGCGCACTTTTGCCCAGCGGGTTGGGGCCGACCATGTTCGCTTCACATTTGAAGCGCGGACCGGAGAGCGCCTGAACGGGATCGCCTTTCGCTGCGCCGATGATCCGATGGGTCAAGCCCTGCTGGCCAGCGGAGAGGCGGTGTTCCATGCGGCCGGGAAGTTGAAGGCCGATGACAGCCGGTATGGCAAGCGCGCCGACTTCCATTTGGAAGACTTGGCTGAAGCCGGGGGCTAAGCGTTTCACCGACCAGCTTGCGCGCTGAACGCCTTCAGGTTTTACCGGGATTGCCAGGGGGCAGGTGAGGGTGCTCAAGGCCTGCAAAAAGCGCCTTGAGCGACTTGCATCCGACCAGAGGCTTGGATATATCACCCCTCCACACCGATGCGGTCCCTTCGTCTATCGGTTAGGACGCCAGGTTTTCAACCTGGAAAGAGGGGTTCGATTCCCCTAGGGACTGCCATCGGTGTTGTTTTTCCCGACATCATCAGCGTTGAATGACCGCAGCCGGTTCAGGCCGTTGGCGGTGACAGGGCGTCTCTGAGTTCGGATATGGACACCGGCTTGCACAGCACTCGGATTTGCGTTTTCGCGACGCTTTCGCCGATCAGGGAGGCCGCGTTCGCAATCGGAGGCGCACCGCCGGTCACAATCACGATCCGGCACTCCGGATAGCGTTCTGACAAATCTGGAATGGTCTCAATACCGTCGCGCTCCGGCATCATCAGGTCCAGGAAGGCCAGATCAGGCGTGGGACTTTGCTGTGAGTTTTCCAAAAAGGCCTGTCCGCTCTCATACTCAGACACCGACCAGCCCAGCGGCTCGGCAACACGGCGGACGAGTGTGCGGAAGTCATCATCATCATCAATCAACGCCAGGTAACGCAGCTGCCCTTCATTCTGAGTCAAATCCGGCAACCTCGCCTGTTGGGTGATGACGTTCAATTAAGCAATCGTATCAAACAGATATGAATGCGGTAAGCTTAAATCTCAGCTCTTTAATAATTTCTAAGCCACAGAAAGTTCACGCAAAATAGAGATTGCAACGTCGGCTTGTTCTGCTTTTACAAATAAGTGGTCATGAAAATATGCCGCTACCGGATTGGTTGCGATCCCGTGTCGGCTCAACGCGGTTGCGACGGCTGCAATCATCCCGACGGCTTCGAGCGAGGAATGAATTTGGAGGGTAATTCGCCTGGATTCAAACAGATAGGCCAGGCCCAAGCGATGCGCCTGCGATTGGGGGATAATCGCGGTCAGCCCTTCACGTTCCTGGAAAGTCATAAGGGGCGTTACTCCCTCTGGAAGAGAAGTCCCGCCCTGCGTGATAAAAACATAGGTCTCCGGATCCAGGACCGGATCAAGGCCCCGCAGGAGTTGGTTGAGGTCGCGCTCTCCGCTCATCGTCCGGCTCCAACACACTCATAGAGGGCGCGCGCAACGCCTGCAGCTGAGCCCGCACGGGGCAGGCTCAGCTTACCGCTTGGAACTAAGCTTTGGCACGCTCAATGGCTTCCTGGATCAGCTCGCGTGCGCGTTCAGCGCCGTACCAGCCTTCAACCTTCACCCATTTGCGGGGCTCCAGATCCTTATAGTGCTCGAAGAAGTGGGTGATGCGCGCGAGCTGGGCCTCGTGCACGTCGGTGTAGTCCTGCATCGAATCATAGAAGGGCGTGAGCTTGGGGTGAGGGGCCGCCAGGATTTTCTCGTCCTGACCACTCTCATCCTCCATCACCAGCACACCGATCGGGCGGGCGCGAACGACACAGCCGGGGATCAGTTCGGTTTGTCCCAATACCATAACATCGATGGGGTCCCCATCGTCTGACAGCGTGTGCGGCATGAATCCGTAATTGCACGGATAGCGCATCGGCGTGTGCAGGAAGCGATCCACGAAAATGGTGCTGGAGTCTTTATCCAGCTCATATTTGACCGGCTGGCCGCCAACCGGCACTTCGATGATCACGTTGATGTCTTCAGGCGGGTTCGCGCCGGCTGAGATTTTGTCGATAATCATGCTGTGTTCCTTAATCGACCCAGGTTTTGCGCGCGTAGGAACCGGGTTCGGCCCGTCAGTGCAAGATGTTTGTGATCCTGGCGCTGCAGAAATAACAGTCGGCGATTGGTCGAAGGCGCGCCAGCTGATTGCACCTGAGAAGCGGGGGAGGTAGCGTGCCCGACATGATGACCGATCGCTTGAAGACCCTTTTCGTTTCGATTGCTGCCGCGTTGACGTTCAGCGCATGTGCAAGCGCTCAAATAGACCTTGAGGCTGGCGCGGCGAATTTTGACCCAACCCTGCCCGATGCGGTGGTTGAGTATGGCGGACCTGACCCGTTGGTGATCGAGACCGAGACCGGGCCGGTAGCCTTCACTGTTGAGCTGGCTGAATCGCAAAATGCGCGGACCCGCGGCATGATGCATCGCGACAGCATTGGTGCTGATGAGGGCATGCTGTTCGACTTTGAAGTCGAGCAAGTCACCTCCATCTGGATGCGCAACACCCGCATTCCTTTGGATATCATCTATATCCGTGCGGATGGAACGATTGCCAAGATTGTGGCTAATGCCGTGCCCTTCTCATTGCGTCCGATGTATTCAGACTATCCAGTGATTTCTGTGCTGGAGATCGCCGGTGGCCGGTCGGCCGAACTGGGCATTGAGCCGGGTGATTTGGTGCGCCACGCTTGGTTTGGCACTGTCGAAACGGCAGCTGAAACCACACAAGCGGACGCGCCAACTGCAGATGAAGGTGCAGCAGAGCCCACCGAAGACGGTTAGAGCTCTTGCCTGACGGGCAAAGCGGCCCTAAACGAAGCCTCACGTCGGAGCGTAGCGCAGCCTGGTAGCGCATCTGGTTTGGGACCAGAGGGTCGCAAGTTCGAATCTTGCCGCTCCGACCATTTCTTCTTTTTCTCGCGCGCGCTCAACAGAGCGGCGTCAAGGCCTCCACATCGCGCGGACTTATGCGCTGTTGCAGCGCACGGTGTTTGCAGGCCTTTGGGCTTGTTTCGCAGCGCAGAAACCGCGTATTGAGAGCGCAACCGATCTCGTCGGAGAAGACTCTCATGTTTGCGCGCATCTTCCGCCCGTCCAAAACCGCCATGCAGTCGGGCAAGGCCAAAACCCGTCATTGGGTGCTGGAGTTTGAGCCGGCCATGGCGAAGCGCCCCGACCCACTCATGGGGTGGGCCAGCACTGGCGACACCCGCCGACAGGTGAAGCTGAACTTCGACACCAAGGACGAGGCGGTCACCTATGCCAAGAAGCATGGCATTGCTTTCCAGGTGATCGAAGCGCGCGAAACCCCGCGCAAGATCAAAGCTTACGCGGATAATTTTTCAGCCTTCCGCAAGGAGCCCTGGTCGCATTAGCCAGGGCGGGGCATGTTTCGCTCCACCCCAACGGCCCAGTAGCTCAACTGGATAGAGCACCGGACTTCTAATCCGACGGTTGCAGGTTCGAGTCCTGCCTGGGTCGCCAGTTTCATCTGTCCTGCTTCGCCTCCGCTCAGTCGGTTCCTCGCTGCGCGGGGCAAGCCCCGCTCGCTGCGGGCGGCTGTTCGCCTTGCGCGCGCTTCGCGCTCGGGGTGAGTTACTTCACCCCTGCCACCCTTCTATCTCCGTTTTCGTTCGGTCGGTCAGGTACCGTCCTAGTGGTACCATGGGTGTCCTCCCCCGCTTGCGGGGGAGGTGCTCCCGAAGGGAGCGGAGGGGGCAAGCGGCGTTTCGAGATTTGTTGTTCAGCCCGCACCTGATCGGATCCTGCCACCTCAAACGACTCACCCTGCGCCCTAAAACCACATGTCTTTTGTGATTTTTCAGGTGATTGCGGCCCTGCGCTCCGTTACCCTTCGACCGGTGACAAACGACACTATGGCCTTAGTCGCGCCTGGTGTTTGTTTTATGGGAAACGGGGGAGAGCCCATGTCGGACGAGCGCACCAGCGCCTTGCATTCATTGTCGATTGACCGAGACGAAGGTGAAAAATCCGGCGGGCCGGGCTGGATCGTCGTTATTTTGGCGATGGTGTTGTCTGCGGGGATTGCGGCTGCCGCGGTGTGGTTCCTGCGCCCTGAGCCAGAGCCGGTCATTATCGTCGAGGAAGCTGCTGCGCCTGCGCAAAGCGCGTCCTTATCTCCGGTCAATTCTGAATCGTCGTCCAATTTGCGTCCGGCGGCGCGGGGCTCTGGCCTGGTGGCCTCCGGTTATGTCGTGGCGCGACGCCAGGCGACCGTGTCCGCCGAGATTACCGGCCGGATCAGCGAGGTCTTGATTGAAGAGGGCGCTGTCGTCAGTGCGGGCGAGGTGCTGGCCCGATTGGATAATGAGCGCGCGCGTTTGGATCTCAACCTGCTTCAGGCTCAGGCCGCCTCGGCCAGTGCGCGCATCCGCTCGCTCATCGCGCAACGGGATGAAGCGAACACCCAACTGACCCGGACCCAACGCTTGATCGAAACCGGCTTTGCCTCTGAGGCTGCGCTGACGTCCATCCAGTCCCAGCGCGATAGCCTAAATGCCCAACTGCGCGCGGCGCGCGCAGATTCTGCTGCGGCGCAGGCTCGTGTGGCCAGTCAGGAGGACTTTATCGATCGGCATATTGTCCGCGCGCCCTTTGCGGGCGTGGTGATCGCAAAGAATGCCCAGGTGGGTGAGATCTTGTCGCCGGTATCGGCTGGGGGCGGATTTACCCGAACGGGCGTGGCGACTTTGGTCGATATGGCGAGCTTGGAGCTGGAGGTCGATGTCAATGAAGGCCAGATCCAACGCGTTGAGGCCGGCCAGACTGTCGAAGCGGTTCTCGATGCCTATCCCGACTGGCGCATTCCCGCCCGCGTCGAAGCCATCATTCCAACCGCAGACCGCGCCCGTGCAACCATTCAGGTGCGTGTGGCCTTTGAAGAGCGCGATGCCCGCATCCTGCCGGATATGGCCGCGCGCGTGACATTTTTAGAGGACGAGTAGGACAGGCCTTTACGGCTGGCTCAGGAGACCATGACCATGACTGACGCTTTGTATCAGCTGACCGATCTGTCCAAGCGTTACACGCGGGGTAGAGAGTCGATCACGATTTTCTCCGATCTCACCATGGAGATCGCGCCCAAGGATTTCATTTCCATCATGGGCCCATCGGGCTCGGGGAAGACCACCTTATTGAACTTGCTCGGCGGGATTGATCGGCCGTCCTCTGGCAGTGTGGTCTGCGACGGCGTACGCATCGACAACATGAACCAGGGCAAGCTGGCGAAATGGCGCGCGGCCAATGTGGGCTTCATCTTCCAATTCTACAATCTGATGCCGACCTTGAATGCGTCGCAGAATGTTGAATTGCCGCTCTTGCTGACGGGATTGTCGGGCAAGGAGCGAAAGCGCCGGGTTCAAACCGCCCTCGAGATCGTCAAGCTGGCCGATCGTGCCAAACACTATCCACGACAGCTCTCCGGCGGCCAGCAACAGCGCGTGGCCATTGCCCGCGCCATCGTGGCCGACCCCAAGGTGCTGCTCTGTGACGAACCGACCGGCGACCTTGATCGCGCCACGGCCGATGAAATCCTGGAGACGCTGCAGGTCCTCAATACCGAATTGGGCAAGACCATTGTCATGGTCACCCACGACCCGGCTGCTGCCCGATATGCCGAACGCGAGCTGCACCTGGATAAAGGTCGCTTTGTCGAGCAGGAGGTCATGGCATGAATGACGGAACGCTCATTCGCAAAAGCCTGTTTCGAAAAAAGACCCGGGCGATTTTGCTCATCCTGTCGATTATGACGGCCTTTCTGATCTTTGGCCTGCTGGGTTCGTTTTCGCGCGTGTTTACCGGCGGGGCGGACAGCGCCGCTGCGGATCGGCTTGTGACGGTCAATTCGATCAATTTCACCTTGTCGATGCCCTATGCCTATTACGAGCGGATTTCGGCCATCGAAGGCGTTCAAAGCGTTGTCCATAATGTCTGGTTCGGCGGCTATTATCAGCAACCCACTCAGTTCATTCAGGCCTTCGCCAGCAATATCGACCAGTATTTTGTCGTGTATGACGAGCTGGAGGCCAGGGAGGGCTCGCTGGAGGACACGCTGGCCCGCCGCGATTGCGTGGCAATCGGCCGGGCCCTGGCCGATCAATATGACTTCACCCTAGGCCAGCGCTTTCCTTTGACATCGAATATCTGGCAGCGAACCGATGGGACCTTCACGTGGGAGGTGGATGTCTGCATGATTTTCGAGGCCGAAACCGGGCCGACGAACTACATGATCATCGACTACGAGTATTTCAATGAAGCCCGGTCCTTCGGACGCGATGAAATCGGTTGGATGACTTTGCGGACCGGCAATTCTGAGCTCAATGACGCTGTCTCACAGCGCATTGATACCATGTTCGCCAATTCGCGCGCGGAAACCGAAACCACCACCGAAGCGGCCTTTAATGCTGCTTTTGTCGAGCAGTTCGGCAATATTGCGCTGATCGTGACGCTGGCGGTCGGGGCCGCCTTCACCACGATATTGATGATTGTCGGAACCACCATGGTGATGGCCGGCAATGAGCGCCGCCGCGATGTGGCCGTGATGAAAACCCTTGGCTTCTCTGCGCCGCGCATCTTCGGTCACGTGATCGGTGAGACGGTATTGCTATGCCTGATTGGGGGGCTTTTGGGCCTCGGCCTGGCGGCTGGACTGATCTTTGTGGCGTCCGAAGCCCTCGCCGGCAGTTTCCCAGGCCTTGCCATGCCCACGGACATCGTCCTGACGAGCCTGGCCATCATGCTGGCCTTCGGTGTGGTGACGGGACTGGCCCCAGCGTTAAACGCGATGCGCCTCAACATTGTTGATGGCCTGAGTAAGGATTGAACCCATGATTGCTCAAATCGGTGCGGTCACCATGATCAACCTGCGCTCCATCCCGCAACGGTGGGGCATGTCGCTGGCAACTATTTTCTCCATCGCGCTCGTCGTTGTTGTGTTGCTGGGCTTTCTGTCCATGGCCAATGGCTTTCGCGCCACGATCCAGGGGTCAGGCTCAGATGACATTGCGATCATGTTGAGATCGGGCTCGCAGGCCGAGCTGAACTCTGGCTTTGGCCGCGATACGGTGCGCCTTATCGAAACCGCGCCCGGCATTGCTCGGACCGCTGATGACCGTCCGCTGCTCTCCTCTGAGCTCTACGTCATTGTTGATGGCCGCCGCCGCGCCAGTGGAACCGATGCCAATATGCCCTTGCGCGGAGTGGGCGCAGAAGCGGCGAACCTGCGCGACGGCTTTACCCTCACGGCGGGCCGTATGTTTGCCGAGGGCTCGAATGAGCTGGTGGTGGGCGAAGGCGTTATCCGGGAATATGAGGGCTTTGACCTGGGCCAGACGATCCGCCTGGGGCAAAACGAATGGACCGTTGTGGGGTTGTTTTCCACCGGAGGTTCGGTGTTCGATTCTGAAATCTGGGCAGATATCGGCGTCATCCAGAATCTCTACCAACGCAACAACACCTTCCAGTCGATCCGGGTCCGGCTGGATAATGCCGAAGCGATCGAGACCTTGCGCAGCTATGTCGAGGATGAGCCGCGCCTGGACCTCGATGTGAGCAATGAGCGCGAGTATTTCGCCCAGAGCATGGGGGGCACTCAGGACCTCATCATGTTTGTCGGCTGGCCGTTGGCGGTCATCATGGCGGTTGGTGCCTTCGCAGGTGCCTGGAATGCCATGTATGCGTCGGTGGATGCGCGCCTGCGCGAGATCGCCACTTTGCGCGCGATTGGCTTTGCGGGCTTCCCGGCCTTTGTCGGCACGATGACGGAATCGGTTCTGCTCGCCCTGATTGGCGGCCTGATCGGCGCGTTATTCACCTATCTGGTGTTTAACGGGATCAGCGCCTCGACGCTGGGCGGTGCGTCCTTCACCCAGGTGGTGTTTTCCTTTGCGGTGACACCCGCGTCCATCATTGCAGGCATGATCCTGGCGCTCGTCGTGGGCTTTTTCGGGGGCTTCGTGCCGGCGATCCGGGCCGCGAACGCGCCCTTGCTGGCCGTTCACGGCTAGGCGAGGGCCTGTTCCAGGTCGGCCAAAAGATCATCCACATCTTCCAGGCCGATGGACAAGCGCAGGAGCGCGCCTTCGCCCTGCCAGGGCACGGCGGTGCGTTTCAGCTGGCGGTCGCAGGGCAGGACCAGGCTCTCATACCCGCCCCAGGAAAAGCCTATCCCGAATAGCTGCAGCCGTTCGGCGATGGCCTCACCGTCGCGTGCTGAAACCCCGTCGAGGACAAAGGAGAAGCATCCCGCCGGGCCTGAAAAGTCGCGCGTGTAAAGCGCATGGTCCGGGTGGCTTGCCAACGCGGGGTGGAGCACGCGGGCGATTTTGGGGTGGCCTTCCAGGCGTTCAGCCAAGATAAGCGCGTTGCGGCCCGACCGCTCCAGCCGCATGGCCAGGGTCCGTAACCCCCGAAGGGCCAGGAAGCCATCATCAGGGGACATGTGCTGGCCATACAGGCTCGCGCGATCCTTCAGCGTGTCGGCATTCACCCCGCGTGCCACAACCGCTCCCCCGAGGAAATCGGAATGCCCGCCGACATATTTGGTCAGGGATTGGGCGGCAAAATCGACGCCCAGGGCCAGCGGATTCATCAGCAGACCGGCAGACCAGGTGTCGTCAATCGCAGTTTTAACGCCGTGCGCCTGGGCGACGCGGCAAATCGCCGGGATGTCCTGAATCTCGAAAGTGAGTGACCCCGGGGATTCCAGCAAGATGGCGCGGGTCTGATCGGTGATCAGATCAGCGATGTCCTCACCAATGCGCGGATCATAATAGATCGGCGTCACCCCCAGGCGCGGCAGCTCTTCGTTACAGAAACGGCGCACCGGCGAATAGACGGTGTCAGAGACCAACACCTCACCAGGGCCCTCTATGGCGGAGCGGATCGCCAGGATCACCGCGGCGAGCCCGGAGGAGGCGAGGGCGCAATGATCGGCCTCATAAAGCCCGCACAAGGCCTCGCGCAGCTCCCCATTTGGGGCCATGCCGCCACGGGCATAGTGCCGACGTGGAGGCGTCGGGTTGTAAAGCTCAGCCGTTGTGGGCGCGAGGACAGTCGAGGCGCGCTCTACCGGAGCGTTGACGAGGCCCTTGTCATCCTTGGGGCGACCGGCATGGATCAGTCGAGTTTCGCGTTTCATGTCGACGCAGCAACCACACTTGGCTAAACCGGACAAGGCATGAGCAAGCAATTTCAGTGAATTCGTGAGCGTGACCCAGGTATTCGATCTTTTCGCACCCCGTAAGCTGGCCCGAACCGTGTCGGCCTTTGCGCTCGGGTTTGCGGCTTCGCAGAGCGATATCGATGCGATGGGCTCGAAACTGTCGCAGATTGAGGCGCGCGGCGTTCTGACGTGCGGGATCGATACCGGATTGGTGGGGTTTGCCAATCAAGACGATAGCGGAGTCTGGTCCGGCTTTGAGATCGATTTGTGCCACGCCTATGCCGCCGCGCTATTGGGCGATGCACAGCGCGTTCAGTTCGTCACGCTAACCACCGCAGAGCGTTTTGACGCGGTGATTGAGGGCCGGGTCGATATATTGCTGCGCAACACCAGCTGGACGTTCGCGCGCGATGCCAGCCTTCCGGTCGCCTTTGCCGGGACGTATTATTTTGATGGCCAGGGCTTTCTGGTACCGGCCGATCTGGGGATTACCAGTGCGCGTGAATTGGACGGCGCTCGGGTTTGCGTGCAACCAGAAACGACCACCGCGCTCAATCTATCTGACTTTGCCGACGCCTATCAGGTCAACTTCCAGACCGTCTTCGTCGAGACGCCCGCGGGTGGGTTGGACGCCTATCTGGCGGGCTCCTGTGACGCCTTTACCAGCGATGTCTCTGCGCTCGCGGGCTTGCGGGCCGCGCTGGATGATCGAGATGCACATGCCATCCTGGCCGATGTGATTTCCAAAGAGCCCTTAGGGCCGGTGGTCGCCGGTGAAGACCGCGTTTTCGCCGAAGCCGTTGAATGGATCCTCCACGCTTTGATTGCGGCGGAGGAATTTGGTCTCACTGCGGACAGAGCCCCAACAGCTTTGGATGCTCCACATAGCCCTGAAGTCGCGCGCTTGCTCGGCGCAGAGGGGGCATTGGGCGAGGGGCTGGGTCTGGATGCTGAATTTGCGCTGCGCGCGATCACGGCCCGGGGCCATTATGGCGAGATCTTTGAGCGCAATATCGGGTCGCAGAGCGAGTTGGGGCTGGCCCGCGGGCTCAACGCCCAGTGGACCGAAGGCGGGTTGATGTATGCCCCGCCTTTCCGATAGCGCCGTGTTTGCCTCGTCTCAGTCGAGCCAAGGCGGTAGGGGCAGCCCTTTTTCTTTCAGAAATTCGGGATTGTAGAGCTTGGATTGATAGCGCGAGCCATGGTCACACAATATGGTGACGATGGTGTGGCCGGGTCCCAGCTTGCGCGCCATAC
The DNA here is from genome assembly GCA_028280165.1 of Oceanicaulis sp. Classification (GTDB taxonomy): domain Bacteria; phylum Pseudomonadota; class Alphaproteobacteria; order Caulobacterales; family Maricaulaceae; genus Oceanicaulis. The sequence continues at coordinate 30,755 of JANQMI010000163.1, forward strand.
GCACCGCGCCTGCGATATTCACGCCTGCAGAGCCGCCCAGGCACAGGCCTTCGTCCTGGACCAGATCATAGAGGATTTCTAAGGCTTCCTCGTCGGGGATGCGAAAGGCTTCGTCGATCTGAGCCTCTTCCAGATTGCCGGTGATCCGGCTTTGGCCGATGCCTTCAGTGATCGAATTGCCTTCGGCTTTCAGTTCGCCATGGGCGTAATAGCCATAGAGGGCCGCCCCGCCGGGATCCGCCAAGCCGATCTGGACGCCAGGATTCTTCGCTTTCAGCGCGTCGGATACGCCGGCAATGGTGCCCCCTGACCCCACCGCAGCCACAAAGGCATCGACCTTGCCGCCGGTCTGGTCCCAGATTTCCGGCCCCGTCGTTGCTGCATGCGCGCGGCGGTTGGCGGTGTTGTCAAACTGGTTGGCCCAGATCGCCCCATGGGGTTCGCTTTGATTGAGCTCTTCGGCCAAGGTGCCGGAATAGCGCGCATAGTGGTTTGGATTTTTATAGGGCACGGCGTCGACCATAATCAGCTCAGCCCCCATCAGCTTAATCGCGTCGGCTTTTTCCTTGGATTGGGTGCGCGGGAACACAATCACGACCCTATAGCCGAGCGCGCGACCGACCATCGCCAGGCCAATACCGGTATTGCCGGCCGTGCCTTCAACAATGGTTCCCCCAGGCTTTAGAGCGCCGGACGCCTCAGCTTCCCGCACGATGCCCAATGCGGCCCGATCCTTCACCGATCCACCCGGGTTGAGGAATTCCGCCTTGCCGAGGATTTCGCAACCGGTTTCGTCCGACAGCTTGTTGAGGCGCAAAAGCGGCGTGTTTCCAATCAGATCGATGACGCTGTGGGCGGGGGCGGCCATGGCGAACTCCTGTTCAGTGCTGAGGGCAAGCTATGCGTCGCGGACCGTGGGTGCAACGCAGCGCCGCTGAAATATCAGGCTTGTGATCCATATTTGCCTGTTCTGCGTAGATATCCACAATGAAACAGTTCAACTCTCATACGCTTGATGATGGCTGGATGCTGGATGCTGCCTCTGGCGCTGCGCCGCGCGCCGTGCGCGTGCTCGCTGCGTGCCAAAGCGCGATCCGAGCTGATGTCCATGCGCGCTACAACGCGGCTGAAACCGCGTTTGGGGCATTATTGGAGACATCGCCGACGGCAACGCTGTCCTCAAATGCGCTCGACGCGGTTCTGTCGCGGATCAGCGACGAGCCTGAGGCCCGCGATGTCGATGCGGTCCGCCATGATCCTGTCATGCCGGCCGCGCTGCAGCGTGAAATCCATCGTTCGCTTCACAAGACTTGGCGTCGCCGTATTGGTGGCCACAGCGAGATCGTGCTCGACAGCTTGTCCGAGCCAGGTGTGAAGGCGCGCCTTTTGTCCATTCCTCCCGGCAAAGGCGCGCCTGAACACGGTCATGAGGGTGAAGAAATTACTCTGGTCCTGTCTGGATCCTTCCATGACGGCCGGGATCGCTTTGCGCGCGGGGATGCCTGCCATGCTGGACCGAATCTGGTGCACACGCCTCGGGTCGACAGTGAAGAGACTTGCATCTGCTTTGCCGTGGAATTGGGTGAGCTGAAGCCGACCCATCCGGCTTTGGCCTGGGCCAGCCGCGTCTTCGGGCCAATTATGTAATCACGTATCGGCGTCAATGCGCCGGTCTTTGCCACATGAAACGGGTATGCCATGCTTCGCATCGCCGCCATTCTGTTTGCCGCTTTGACGCTGACCCCGGCCGCAAGCGCGGACATCGCGCCTTTGCCGCGCGATGGGGAGCGCATTGCCTTTGACGTGTTCCGCCAGGGCGACACCCGCTTTGGCATCCATGAGGTCGAGTTCCGCCGCGATGGGGCAGATCTGATTGCTGAGGTGAGCATTCGCCTGCGCGCCGGTCTCGGTCCGGTCACGGTGTTTCGTTACGAGCATGACTCCGTCGAACGCTGGCGTGACGGAGCGCTCATGGGCTTGTCAGGTCGCACGCTCAAGGACGGTGAAGTCTTCGAAGTCCAAGCCCGCTTCGACGGCATGGTGATTGATGTCGATGGCAAGGATCCAGAGCTGAACACCGTCGATCTTATGCTCGACCCGGCCATCCTGACCTCGTCGCACTGGCGCGGCTATCCCACAGATATGGCCCAGCTGCTCAACACAGAGCACGGCACGCTCATGGACACCGAGGTGACCTATCTGGGCAAAAAGGAAATTGAAGGCGATGGCGGCACGATACTGGTGGACCATTATCGTCTGGCGAGCTCGCTGACTGTAGATCTCTATTACGACCAGAACGGGCGTTGGGCCGGGTGCGAGTTTGAAGCGCGCGGCCAGAGCGTGCGCTATGTGCGCCGCGAAAACCCGGCCGATATCTAATGGCGACGCTTCGTCTGGTGCTCGGCGATCAGTTGACCGCCGAGCTTGCGAGCCTGCGTGATTATCGCACGGGCGATAAGGTGTTGATGGCCGAGGTGGCCGAAGAAGCCACCTATGTGCGTCATCACAAAAAGAAGATCGCTTTTCTCTTCTCTGCCATGCGCCACTTCGCGGAAGACTTGCGCTCTCGTCAGATGGATGTGGCCTACACAAGCATTGACGACGAGGCGAATGCCGGCTCGCTGGACGGTGAAGTGGCGCGCGCCCTTCACGGTGAAAGTTTTGATCGCGTTGTTGTGGTGGAGGCCGGTGAGTACCGCTTGCGTGAAGCCATGAAGGGGTGGGCTGAGCGTTTCGGCATACCGGTCGAGATCCGCCGCGATGATCGTTTTATCGCCAGCCAGGACCGGTTTGACGCCTGGGCGCAGGGCCGCAAGCGCCTGACCATGGAGTATTTCTACCGTGAGCTGCGCCGGGAAACCGGCCTTTTGATGGACGGTGATGACCCCGCCGGCGGCCAGTGGAATTTCGACCATGACAACCGGAAAAAGCTACCGTCCGATATCACCATCCCAGACCGCGCTCGCATTCATCCTGACGCCATTACCGAGGACGTGTTGCGCTTGGTCGAAGACCGATTTGGCGATCATTTCGGCGATCTCGATGACTTTTGGTATGCGGTGACCGTCGATGACGCGCAAGCCCATCTTGATTGGTTTATTGACCAGGCCTTGCCGCGCTTTGGAGATTATCAGGATGCCATGAAGCTGGGGGAGGCCTTCCTCTTCCATTCGGTTCTGTCGGCCTACATCAATGCTGGCCTGCTGGACCCGATGAGCGTTTGCCGCCGCGCAGAACAGGCGTGGACGGAGGGCAAAGCTCCCTTAAACGCCGTGGAAGGCTTTGTGCGCCAGATCCTGGGATGGCGGGAATATGTGCGCGGTATCTATTTCCGCTATATGCCGGACTATCTGCAGCGCAATGCGCTGAACGCGCACCGCCCGCTTCCGGATTTCTACTGGACGGCCAACACCAAAATGGCCTGCGTGCGCGATGCGGTACTAACCACAAAACGCCATGCCTATGCACACCATATTCAGCGTTTGATGGTGACAGGCAATTTTGCGCTGATTGCCGGGATTGATCCGGCCCCGGTCAATGACTGGTATTTGTCGGTCTATGCCGATGCGTATGAATGGGTTGAAGCGCCAAACACCCACGGCATGGCCTTGTTCGCTGATGGTGGATTGATGGCGACGAAACCTTATGCATCGTCAGGAGCTTATATCAATAAGATGAGTGATAGCTGTAAGTCCTGCAGCTATGCCGTAACGAAGAAGAACGGGCCGCAAGCCTGTCCGTTCAACTATCTGTACTGGAATTTCCTGATCGAGAACGAAGACAGTCTGCGCGGCAATCATCGTCTGGGCATGATTTATAAATCGCTCGACCGGATGGGGGAGGAAAAAAGACACGCGGTGCATGCAGATTCTCAGCGTTTCTTCGCGGAGATCGGCATCGCTGAACCCAAGGAGAAAGCCTCGTGACAACCCCCCGTGTCGCAACACCCCAGGACGGCATCGCCTGGATCACAGGTGCCAGTTCTGGCATTGGCGCAGCATTGACGCGCCGCCTCGTGGCCCAAGGTTGGCGCGTTGCCATCTCCGCCCGCAGCGCTGAGAAGCTGACCGCGCTCGCCGCAGAGGCACCGGACCGGATTATTCCGGCTCCTGTGGACATCTCTGACGCCGATGCGGTGGCTTCGGTGGTGGACAGGTTGGAAGCCGACCATGGGCCGATTGCACAGGCCGTCCTGAATGCTGGGATTTACATCACCATTGATGCCGCCGACCCGAAGTTTGAGGACTATGCCAAGACCTTTGATGTGAACTTGAAAGGCACGGCCGCCTGCATCACCGCGCTCACCCCGCGCATGACGGCGCGCCGGTTCGGCCAGATCGCGATCGTGTCCTCGGCGACGGCTTTTGGCGGGATGCCGACCGCGTCGGCCTATGGTGCGACAAAGGCGGCGCTCGTGAATATGGCCGAATGCTTGCGCATTGAATTGCACCGCTATGGCGTTCTGATCCAATGCATCACGCCGGGTTTTGTGGAAACCCCGGCCCAGGACGATAACGCCTTTCCCAAACCCTTTATGGTGACCGCAGACACCGCGGCCGAGCGCATTGCGTCGGGCATGCAGTCCACGCGATTTGAGGTGACATTCCCGCGCCGTTTCACATGGATGCTCAAAGCGATCTACGCCTTGCCACGGGCCTGGCATATCCCACTGGTGCGAAAGCAAACCGGCTCGGGCAAGCCGGTGGAGTAGGGGGCTTCCCTCCACCGCTCTTCCCCGGCGAAGGCCGGGGCCCAGGGCCATCAAGCGCTGAGTTTTTCATCTCCTGGGTCCCGGCCTTCGCCGGGAAAGAGAGCGACGGGGCTGAATTACTTGCTCAACGCAAACTGAGCGACATCAATCCGACCGGTGCGGAATCCCGCCTCACAATAGGCCAGGTAGAAATCCCACATCTTTTTGAAGCGCTCATCGAAACCGAGCGGTTTGATGGTGCTCCAAGCATCATTGAAGCTGTGAAGCCACTGATTGAGCGTGTCGGCATAATCGGTCCCAAAGGCCTCGATGCCGTCAAAGGTCAGATTGGCCGCCTTGAACTCATCTTCCAGCTTCTCGACGCTCGGCAGCACGCCGCCGGGGAAGATATAGCGCTGGATGAAGTCGGCCCGTTTTGAATACTGATCAAACAAATCATCGCGGATCGTAATGATCTGCAAGCCCGCCTTGCCACCGGGCTTTAAGACCTCACCGACTTTGGAGAAAAAGCTCGGCCAATATTCCTGGCCCACCGCCTCAAACATCTCGATCGAGGCGACCGCATCATAGCACCCGGTCTCGTCACGATAATCCTGGAGCTTGATTTCGACCTGGTCTGACAGCTGGTGGCGCGCCATGCGCTCCAGCGCGTATTCACGCTGGGACGGGGACAGGGTCAGGCAAGTGACCTTCGCGCCAACATCTTTGGCCGCAAACTCCGCAAAACCACCCCAGCCGCAGCCGATCTCCAGCACATGATCGCCCGCTTTGAGGTCAATGGCCTGGGCGATGCCGGCATATTTCTCCCGTTGGGCCTCCTCAAGGCTTTGACCAGGTGCCGTAAAGCGCGCTGACGAATAGGTCATCGAAGGGTCGAGCCATTGGGTATAGAAGTCATTGCCCAGATCGTAATGGGCTTCGATATTCTTCTTCGCCCCTTCCTTCGTATTGGCGCGCAGCTTGTGATAGGCCCAATGCAGAAAGCGTGTGATCGGACCGCCTGCGGTGATGTTATCCATGCGATCTAGGTTCGCTGAGAACACCGTCAGGACCGCTGGAAGGTCCGGAGTTGTCCAGTCGCCATCCATATAGCTTTCGGCAAAGCCCACATCACCGCCGGACAGGACTTTGCGGACAATGGCAAAATTCCTCAGCTCCAGGCGCGCTTCAGGGCCGGTCTCTTTGCCTTCAAAGCGCAGCGTCTGGCCTTCGGGAAGACGCACGACGAGCGTGCCGTAATTCAGTTTCAGAAGGCGGTGGAGGGCAAAGCGAACCGAGCGTGGGACGCCACGCAGTCGGTTGATGACACTGGCATCAGCAGGCGCACCAAGGGGGTCCATGAAATCAGTCATGACGGGCTCCGCCTTAAATCTTAAGCAACATATTAATCGCGAACTCAGGAAGGACCAAGCCGCTCGGCATTGTGGGAGGAAGGGCGTGCAAGGCTTGCCTCAACCGGGGGTTCTGGCCTTGAGTGGTATTTTGCGCCTTTAATCAACAACTTGAGCGCTTCGATATGGATCGCCGAAATCGTCTTTAAGGTTGAAAACGGCTGGCTTGCAAACAGGCTGGCCAGGGTTTGCGTGGTTAGATCCACGCGGTTCATCGCCATGGTGGCCATGAAGTCTGATCCATTGGGCCGCTCCTTAAAGATCGAAAGCTTGAAGCGCGCGTCCGGGGCTCGCAGCGTGAATTCATAGCGCCCGCCGACATCAAAGAAGGGCGACACATGGAAGACTTTGTCTGCGGCCTGGTGCTCAGCGCGATCGCCGGAGCAGGGCGCAACATAGGCATGGGCATCGCCGAAGGTGTTATGAACCTGATAGATCACGCCTTTCAGGGCGTTGGTGTCGCGATCTTCGGCGAAATAGATCGAGAGCGGGTTGAAGACATAACCCAGCACGCGGGGCGCGCAGAGCAGGCGCACCCGGGCATCGCCAATCGCCACGCCGGCATTATCGAAGCGAGCCCGAGCCCAATCGATCAGCGCCGACCCGTCCCGGGCTCCATGATCACGCTCGAAAAAGCTGTAGACATTAAAGCGCTCCACCGAAAACAGGCGGCTCAGTCGCGCGGCGTCTGACAGGCGCTCTAAATCGATCATCAGGCTGGCAATGCGATAGTTGAACCGGTGCGAGAAGGGCTGACGCCGCTCATGCACGGTTCGCCCGATATAGAGATCGGCGGGGGCGGTCATAATCACTCCGCGGCAGAGACGATCGCGTCGTCACGCGTGACCGTACCGCGCTCACCCCATTCACCGCCAGTGATATCGCCGTCGGCAAAGGTCCAGGGAATTTCGCCGCCCAGGCGCAGCGCCGCACGCAGCCCGGCGCGCAAGCCGTCTTCATGGAAGCCATAACCGAGCCAGGCCCCCGCAAACCAGGTGTGCTTGACGCCCTGAATGGCATTGAAGATCCGCTGAGCGGCCATGCCCGGCGCGGTAAATTGCGGGTGGTCATACTGGTAGCGGCCGAAGGTGAGCGCCGGATCGGGCTGCCGGACCGGATTCAAGGTGACGTAAAGCGGGGTGTCGGACGGGATATTCTGCAGGCGGTTCATGTCATAGCTGACCGCCGCACCATCCTGGCCAGCTTCGCGCAGATAGGTCCACGCTGCGCGGGCGTTCTCGCGCTTGGGGACCAGGCTCTGATCGCGATGCAGCACCGCTTCGTTTTGCGAGTAGGGGATCGCGCCGAGCATATCGCGCTCGTCCGGTGTCGCGTCTTCCAAGAGGCGAAGCGCCTGATCGGAGTGACAGGCCAGGATCACCTCGTCAAAGCTGTGGGTTTGGCCCTGACCGTCGGTCACGATGACGCCTTCCCCCACCCGGCGCACGCGCGTTGCGCTTCCCGCCTGCGCCATCCCAGCGGCCTCCAGGTCGGCATGAATCCGGGTGACATAGCTGCGGCTGCCGCCTTTGACCGTTCCCCATTGCGGGCGCTTGGCATGCATCAGCCGATGATTATTGAAAAAGCGGATGAAGGCTTCGGCGGGATAATCGACCATATCGCTTTCGGTCGAGGACCAGATGGCCGCGCCCATCGGCAGCAGATAGTGGGTCTTAAACCGCTCTCCCATGCCGATCTTGTCCAGATACTGGCCCAGGGCCAGGCCCATCAGATTGCCCGCATCCAGATCGGCTTGAGCGGCATCATTAAACTTCAAAATGTCGCGCAGCATGCCCAGAAAACCGGGGCGTACCAGATTCATGGGATCAGCCAGAAGGCCGCTCAGCCCGTTGGAGGACCATTCCAGCTCTTTGTCGAGGGAGAAGCCGAAGCTCATATCGGTGCGGAAGGTTGCCACATCGAGATGCTCGAACAGTGCGGTCAGATTGGGATAATTCAGCGTGTTGAAGACTATGAAGCCGGTGTCAACATCGATGGACGTGCCGTCATAATCGATCGTCACGGTGTTGGCATGGCCACCGAGGCGATCGCGTTTTTCAAACAGCGTGACATCGTGAACATTGCGAAGAGCCCAGGCGGCCCCCAGGCCACTGACGCCAGCGCCAATCACAGCAATGCGGGACCGGCGGGTGAGGATCGGCTCAATGGGGCTCATGCGGCGTCCTTAATCTTCGCAAATGCCGCGAGCGCTTTCTGGCGCGCCTCGGCGTGATCAACAATCGGCTTGGGATAGTCCAGACCGAGGGTCACACCAGCCTGGGCTAGGGTCGCGCGGTCAGCAGTCCACGGCGCATGGATGACGCGCCGCGGTAATTTCGCAAGCTCTGGTATCCATTTACGCACATAGTCGCCATCCGGATCGAATTTTTCTCCCTGGCTGACAGGGTTGAAAATTCGGAAGTAGGGGGCGGCATCGGCACCGGACCCGGCCACCCACTGCCAGCCGGCTGCATTGCTGGCCAGATCCGCGTCCACCAGCGTATCCCAGAACCAGTCCTCGCCGCGTCGCCAGTGGATGAACAGGTCTTTGACCAGAAAGCTGGCGACAATCATGCGCACCCGATTATGCATCCAGCCGGTTTCATAAAGCTGGCGCATCCCGGCATCGACGATGGGATAGCCGGTCAGTCCCCGGGTCCAGGCGGCGAAGTCCGCATCGGTTCCGGTCCAGTCGAAATGGTCGAAGCGTGGCTGGAAATTGTCTTCGGGAAAGCTGGGGAAATGATAGAGCAGATTATAGCTGAATTCCCGCCAGGCGATTTCGGACAGATAGCTGTCGGCGTCCTCACCCTGGCCCTGAGGACTGGCCTCGATGGCGTGCCAGACCTGGCGCGGTGAAATTTCGCCGAAGTGAAGATGCGGCGACAGAAACGAGGTGCCGCGTACCGCCGGCTTGTCCCGGCCGGTGTCGTAGTCAGACAGCCCTTCGGCGATAAATGTGGTCAGGCGCGTCTGGGCACCGGCTTCTCCGGGCGACCACATCTGGCGAAGACCGCCAGCCCAGTCCGGACGGGTCGGCAAAAGCGCCCAGTCATCCAGGCGATCGCTGGTGGGAGGGGCGGCAAAACTCAGCTCAGCGGGTGCAGCGATCGGGTCTGCAGGCCTGTGCGAGGCTTTCAGAGATTTCCAAAACGGGGTGAAGACTTTGTACGGCTTGCCCTGCTTGGTGGCGATTTCCCAGGGCTCAACAATCAAAGATCCATTGAACGACCGAGCCTCGATACTGGCCTGGGTAAGGGCGGCCTTGATCTGGGTGTCCCGGGCGATGGCCCACGGCTCATAAGCCCGGTTCCAGTAGACTGCCGCCGCACCGGTTTCATCGGCGAGTGCTGGGATCATCTCGTCCGCTTTACCCCGCTTCAGGATCAGCGATCCGCCTATAGCTTCCAGGTTTTGGGCCAGGGAGGCGAGCGTATGGTGCAGCCACCAAAGGCTGGCACCACCCATCGCCCACGCGCCGGCGTTTTCATCATCCAGTACGTAAACCGCAATCAGGGGGCGGCCGCTTGCGCTGGCGGCCATCAAGGCTGGATTGTCGGATAGGCGTAAGTCGTTGCGAAACCAGACAAGGGCGGGCTTGGACAGATCAGGCATGGAAAATTCGATGGCTCGGATCGGTATTATGAATGGCCCAGGCTGCGGGCTTGCAGGTGACGGGCTCGGACGGATCGCGTATGACGCGGGTGAAATGCGCGCTGCAGTCTCGCTGCCAAGAGCGCGTGTCGTGAAATAGTCGCTTGCCGGAGTTCGCCAAGCCCATGTCCGCTAATTCTGTGGTTTCTGTTCCTCGTCCCAATGCCGATCCGATCCAGATCGGCAATGACCGTCCGTTTGCGCTCATCGCCGGCCCTTGCCAGCTGGAGAGCCGCGCGCATGGTCTTGAAGTCTCTCAGGCGCTGAAGGAGATTTCTGAGCGCACCGGCGTTCCGCTGATCTACAAGACCAGCTTTGATAAAGCCAACCGGACCAGCCTGTCCGGCAAGCGCGGCCTTGGGCTCGAAGCCAGCCTGCCGGTGTTTGCTGAGATCCGCGAGACGACCGGGCTGCCTGTGCTCACCGATATTCACACCGCCGAGCAGTGCGCGATTGCAGCCCAAGCGGTCGACATCCTGCAAATCCCGGCCTTTCTGTGCCGCCAAACTGATTTGCTGATCGCAGCGGCCGAAACCGGCAAGGTCATCAATGTCAAAAAGGGCCAATTCTTAGCGCCGTGGGACATGAAAAATGTCGTCGGTAAGCTCACCGATGCTGGCAATCCAAACGTGCTGGCCACTGAGCGGGGCATCAGCTTTGGCTACAACACGCTGGTGGTCGATTTCCGCGCCATTCCGCAAATGAAAGACGCCACTGGCAATGCGCCCATCGTGATTGATGCGACCCATTCGGTTCAGCAGCCGGGCGGACAAGGCACATCCTCTGGCGGCCAGCGCCAATATGCGCCGCACATGGCGCGCGCGGCCGTGGCTTTGGGTGTCGGAGCTGTCTTTATGGAGACCCACCCCGACCCGGACCATGCGCCGTCGGACGGACCGAATATGATTCCGCTCAATCGCTTTGAAGAGATTGTGCGCGATCTGAAAGCCTTTGATGAGCTGGCCAAAGCTCATCCGGTTACCGCGCTTTAAGGGCTGCGCTATGCTGCGGGATCGCGTTGCCGAACTGCTTTCCGCCTTCACAGGCCAGCGGGCCCTGGTGCTGGGCGATCTGATTTACGACACCTTCGTCTACGGCCAGGTGAACAGGGTGTCTCGCGAGGCACCTGTGCCCATCCTGTCTGAATTACGCCGCGACGCCATGTTGGGCGGGGCGGGCAATCTGGCCCGTAATCTGGTGGGTCTGGGCGGGGTGGTGCGTCTGGTGTCCGCGATTGGTCGCGACGCTGAAGGCGATGCCGCTCAGAATCTGGCGCGCACCGCTTGTGGCGAGACCGTAACCCTGGTGCGGACGCCTCAGCGTCCGACACCGACGAAAATCCGTTATGTGTCTAACAATCAACAAATGTTCTGTGTCGACCGGGATCCGTCCGCGCAACTCGAGCCCGCGTTTGAAGCCGAGCTGCTGGAGGCCGTGCAGGCCCAGCTCGCCGACGTGGATGTCCTTATCCTATCGGACTACGGTCGGGGTCTGCTGACCCCCAGCTTAATTGCCGGGGCGATTGAGCGCGCGCGCGGGGCTGGCGTACCGGTGACAGTCGATCCGCGCGGTGCGGACTTCACCCGCTATGACGGGGCTACGCTGATTAAGCCTAATGCGGAGGAATTGCACGCCGAGACGGGCCTGCCGGTCGAGTCTGACGCGGAGGCGGAAACGGCGCTGCGGGCCTTTAAGGCGACGCTCAAACACACCGGGGCGCTTCTGGTGACCCGGGGCGGTGAGGGGATGAGCCTGCTGTCAGCCCAAGGAGAGGTCGTTCATCACCGCTCGAAACCGCGATCGGTGTTTGATGTGTCCGGGGCCGGTGATACCGCCCTGGCGGCTTTGTCGCTGGGTGTCGCGGCGAAACTGGAGCTTAATGAGGCCATGGCGATGGCCGATCTGGCCGCCGGGGTTGCGGTGTCGAAGGCGGGAACCGCTGTGGTTACGCCTGCCGACATTTATGCTGACATGCGCGGTGATGATGCACCCCCGACATGGCGCGTTGTCTCGCCTGACCAAGGCGCTGATATTGCTGAGGATTGGCGCGAGCGCGGATTGAAGGTCGGTTTCACCAATGGGTGTTTTGATCTTCTGCATCCCGGACATCTGTCGGTGCTGCGCCATGCCGCGTCGGTGTGTGACCGCCTGGTCGTGGGGTTGAATACGGACGCCTCGGTGAAGCAACTGAAAGGCGAGACTCGCCCGATCAATGACGAGGCCACCCGGGCCCTCATGCTGGCCTCGCTGCACATGGTCGACCGAGTCATCTTGTTTGGTCAGGAAACACCCGAAGCGCTGATCCAGGCGATCCGGCCTGATGTGATGATCAAGGGTGGGGATTATGTGGCTGACGATTTACCCGGCGCTGACTTCGTAAAGTCCTACGGTGGGGACATCGTTCTGGCCCCGCTCGTCGACGGTCTGTCGACCACTAATCTGGTAAAAAAGATGGCCGGCGAGGCCTAGGGCTCGTCCACGGGAATCAGCGGCGCGACTTCGACTTCCACCATATCATCCAGAGGCGGAGCCCAGCGCGCTTCTTCAGCCCGGATCTCAGCCAGAATGGCGGTGCGGTTCGCCACGTTGTGGGCCAGGTCCATATAAAACAGGTTGAAGTCCGGCGCGCGCCGGTCTTCGCCCAAGCGTCCGGCCCGGCGCAGGGCATTGGCGCGCGGTTGGTCCACCATAAGAACGCCATTCTGACATTGTGCGCCGGTCTGGTTCGCCATGGCAGACGGGGTTTCGCCCAGCTCCAACCCTTCAGCAGCGGCACCGCCGCGATGCTGGCTTTCGGGCGCATAGTCCTCATTCGGCGTCCAGGTCAGAGGATTGGTGCAAAGCAGGGCGCGCTCGGTGACAAAGCGAAGCGTGCTCGTTCCTGTCCATGACATGGAGCGCTCGGTGAGCGCGAAAATGCGCTGCCGCTCTTCTGGCTGGGCGGCCGCATAGGAGACGACACAGCGCACATCGTCTGCATTGGCGCAGGGCGCAAGATTGGACAATCCCGTCTCAAACAGGTCCAACGGGACCGGCGCTTCCAGGAGATAGGCCGCCACCAGGCGCGCGCGCAGCACATCGTCCTGGCTGAACCGGGTTAGAAGCAGACCCAGGCCGTGCAGCGCCCCCTGATCCACACCCACCAGAATAATGGATTGATCCGGGCCCGTACGCGTCAGGAAGTCGTCGAAGGCCGCTTCGATATCGCCATAGGCCAGCACCCGGGCCGACACCGAATCCTCGCGATTATTCATAAAGCTGTAGAGCGAGGCCTGACGGTATCGTGGGGCGTAGAGATCTGCGTCAGACGCCAGGAAGGGGGCCGCCCAATTGGGCAGCACGATCCGGGCAATTTCTTCAGCCTCCTGCGGGCGCTCGATGGGCGCATTCCAGTGCGCCCCGCCGTCATGGGTCGTGGGGTGAATGAAAAAGACGGCTGGACCGGCACTGTCTTCACGCGGCTCGGACAGGACCGCCCAGCTGTCCGCCAGCCTGTAATCGGGCTCAGCGGGGCGCTGATAGGTCTGAAAGGGAATGCCGGGATCGAGAAAGCTTTGATAAATCTGATCGCGCAGAATCACGCTTGCGACCGCAGCCAGAACCAGGAATCCCCCCAGGCCGTAAAGCAATATGGTGAAAAACCAGCGGCGGGGCTGAGGCGTTGGGGAGGCGTCGGTCATGGCAGGTAAAATACGCGTCACTGAGGATCACAACAAGGCAGTGTGGCGCTCACTTGGGCCTTGATTTCGCCTTCAGGCAAGCGCACCAATTGCGATTATAACTGTGAGCGCCTCCCCAATCCGCGCTCCGCCTTATCCAAGGAGCGTGCAAACCGTGCTGCGCTGGCTTCGAAATCGATTCCTGACCGGGCTGGTGGTCGCGGCCCCGATCGGGATCACCGTATGGTTGATTTATACCTTCATCGCCTTTGTCGATCGGGTGATCAAACCGCTGATACCCGACCGCTATAATCCAGAAACCTATTTGCCCTTCGCGATACCGGGCATGGGCTTGCTCATCGCGGTGCTGGGGCTGACCCTGCTGGGCGCGCTTGCGGCGAATTTCTTCGGCCGCACCCTGATTGATATTGGCGAACGCATCGTCAATGGCGTGCCGCTGATCCGAAATATCTACTCCGCGCTCAAACAGATTGTTGAGACGGTGTTTCAAGGCCAGCAGAATTCCTTCAAAGAGGTGGTGCTGGTCGAATACCCGATGGAGGGCAGTTATGCGGTCGCCTTCGTGGCCTCAGAAGGGCGCGGCGTGATCCGGCAGACCGTGGGCCAGGGCGAGCCGGTGATCGGGGTGTTCATTCCCACCACGCCGAACCCCACGTCGGGCTTTCTGCTCTTCATTCCACGCTCCAAGGCCGTCGAATTGGATCTGACGGTGGAAGAGGCGGCCAAGCTGATCATCTCCTTCGGCATGGTCACGCCCGATCGCCTGCCCGAAGGCGCGATCCCGGCCGATGCGCCGATCAAGGCCGGGGCCGGGATCATGCCCGATGACCCGCAGCCCAAAGCTGAGGACAAAGAGTCCTAATCGCTCTTCCCCGGCGAAGGCCGGGGCCCAGGACCTTTGGATGCCGAGTGCAGTCTTCACCTGGGTCCCGGCCTTCGCCGGGAAAGAGAAAAGGGGCAGGCGTTCGCCCTACCCACTGCGCATCAAACGCACGCCTTCATCGCGCTCAAACAGGTATAGCAAGACCCGCAAGGCCTCGCCGCGCGGGCCGTCAAAGGGGTCGTCCTTGGCCACTTCCAGCTGCGCGGCATCGCTGGCGATTTCCAACAGGTCTGCATGCGCGGCGAGGTCGGCAATGCGATAATCCGGCAAACCGGATTGGCGTAGACCCAGCGGATCGCCAGAGCCGCGCAGCTTCCAGTCTTCCTCCGCAATCACGAATCCATCATCGGTTTTGCGCATCACATCCAGGCGCGCTCGGGCGGTCTCGCCCAGCTGGCCATGGTAAAGCAGCAGGCAGCTTGACGCCTTATCGCCGCGGCCCACGCGCCCGCGCAGCTGATGAAGCTGGGCCAGGCCAAAGCGTTCGGCATGTTCAATCACCATAATGGTGGCATCGGGCGCATCGACCCCGACTTCGATCACCGTGGTCGCCACAAGCAGGTCGATCTCGCCGGCGCGGAAGGCTTCGGCGACAGCCTGCTTATCCCTGGCCGGCATGCGTCCATGGACCAGACCCACCCGGCATTTCAGCATCTGGGAGAGCATGTGATGGCGCGCTTCGGCAGCGGCCAGGTCGGACACATCGCTTTCTTCCACCAGGGGGCAAACCCAGTAGGCCCGCTCTCCTTTGGAAATGGCGCGGCCCAGGCCCTCGACCACTTCAGCGAGACGTTCGCCGCTGACCACGCGCGTCGTCGGCGGAATACGCCCTGCGGGCTTTTCATCCAGGCGCGAAACATCCAGATCGCCGAAGGCCGCCAGCGTCAAGGTTCGCGGGATCGGTGTGGCACTCATGGCCAACACATCCGGCGCGAGCCCTTTCAGGGTGAGCTTGCGGCGGTCGGAGACCCCGAAGCGGTGCTGTTCATCAATCACGGCAAGGCCCAGATCGTGGAAGTCTACGCTGTCCTGGAACAGGGCATGGGTGCCGCAGATCACCTGGGCTGAGCCCTCAGCGATCGCCGCTGTGATCTGCTTGCGGGCTTTGCCCTTATCGCGACCGGTCAGGGCGGCGACGGTGATGCCGGCGGGCTCCA
>JANQMI010000166.1 GCA_028280165.1 Oceanicaulis sp.
ACGACACCGATGCCGGCGACCCCACCAGCGGCGTCGGTTTCTCCGGTGGAGCCATCATGGCGCCAGCGCGCCGCGTCACCGGCTTCCTGGATGTTGAGACCAAAATCGATCACCGATGTGATGATCTGGACATGGCCTTGCGGCTGCATCGATCCCCCCATCAAGCCAAAGCTCATGAAAGCCTCGTCGCCCTGAGTGATCATCGCGGGAATGATGGTGTGGAAGGGACGCTTGCCCGGCGCATAGACATTGGGGTGGTTCGGATCGAGGCTGAACAACTCGCCGCGGTTCTGCAGCATGAAGCCAGTGCCATCGGGGACCAGGCCCGAACCCATACCGCGGAAGTTCGACTGAATCAGCGACACCATCATGCCATTGCCATCGGCGACGGTCAGATAGGTCGTGTCGCCGCTTTCCAGAATGGCCGGGTCACCATGGGTGACGGTTTCCATCGCGGCGTCGGTGGAGATCAGCGCTCGACGGGTATCAGCATACTCCTCACTAATAAGCGCCTGAAGATCAGTGCGGGAGAAATCCGGATCTGCGTAAAAGCGCGCGCGATCCTCAAAGGCCAGGCGCTTGGCTTCAATCATCAAGTGAAGGGCTTCAGCGCTCATAAAGCCCATGGACGCCAGATCATAGGCTTCCAGGATTTGCAGCATCTGCAGGGCCGCCACGCCTTGCGTTTGCGGTGGCAATTGCCAGACGTCGTAGCCGCGGTAATTCACGCTCAGCGGCTCCACCCACTCGGTGCGGTGCGCAGCCATATCCTCATAGGAAATCCAACCCCCAATGCGCTCCATATAGTCATTGATGGATTGGGCGATGGGACCGTCATAGAAGGCGTCCCGACCGCCTTCAGCGATCAGGCGATAGGTATTGCCCAGATCGGGATTGCGGAAGACCTCGCCTTCGCGGGGCGCGTCGCCATCTTCGGTGAGATAGGTGGCCTGGGCGTTGGCGAACTCTTCGAACTCGCCGTTTTCAAAGCGACGATCCAGGATGCGCATATTGCGATCCCAGTAATAGGCAATCGTTTCGGTCAGTGGGAAACCGTCTTCGGCGTAGCGAATGGCCGGAGCGAGGATTTGATCCATCGGCATCGCGCCAAAACGCTCATGCATGGCAAACCAGCCGTCCACGGTTCCGGGCACAGACACCGGCATGGCTCCCATGGCCGGGATGGAGCCGCCTTCGCCCACGGCCTCCATAACCGCGTCATAGGTCAGACCCATGGGCGAGCGGCCGGCACCGTTAATGCCATAGACTTGGCGGGTTTCCGGATCCCAGATGATCACGAAGATGTCGCCACCAATGCCGTTGCCCGTGGGCTCCATCAGGCCGATGGCGGCGTTGGCTGCGATCGCTGCATCGACCGCGTTGCCGCCATCTTTGAGGATATCCAGCGCCACTTGGCTAGCCAGAGGATGAGCGGTCGCGGCCATGCCGCCGGTGGCGGTGACAACAGAGCGTGTGGCGTAATGCTCACCACTCACACGATCGCCTGGAATGTGAGATTGCGCCTGGGCGGGCGCGCCGAATTCAGCAAAAGCCATAAGCGCAGCAGCTCCCGCAAGTGTGACGGTCCGGATCATGAATAGTCTCCCCGATCTTGCCCCAGATTGTTTTTATGGGGCGACTTTAGGGGGAGTAGATAGGGCTGCGCAGGCAGGATCAAGCGCGCGGTGCGGTCCTAGCCTCCATCGCCGTCGTCGTCCTCACCGTCAGTGTCCTCATCGTCGGCCGGTTCTTCCTCCTGCGCTGGCCTGCGCGCCCCCAGAATACCGCGCAGAATGCCGCCAACCGCTTCCTCGGCCGTCGGTGGTTCATCCTCCTGGTTGCCAAGGACGCCGCCGATCACACTGCCCAAGGGGGAATCACCGAGCTGATCGGTGAGTGCACCGGTGGCTTGGGCTCGGGCGATGTCGCGGATCAGCGTGGGAAAGTCGATACCCACCGAGACATTGTTGAAGTCACCGCGCAGGACGATGGGGACGCCAACGCCATTCAGGTCGACCGAGCCTCCCTGTCCGGATAGAGAGCCAACAGCCCGCGGATTGAGGCGATAATCAATCGTCTGATTGGCCAGGTCCACGGTACCGGAGCCGGCCACTCGAATGAGCGGGCTTAACATCGCCAGGTCCAGATTTTGAACGCGGCCGTTCTCGATCTGAAAGCTTCCGCCCAGCGAGGTGAAGTCCGTCTGCTGCTGCTCTGAGAACCCTTGAGGCATTTGCTGGTTGGCAATCGTATCCTGAACCGTTCGAATGACCTGCGCCAAATTCACGCCAACGATCGCTCCGTCGGCAAATTCGAACCGACCGTCGCCCTCCAAACCATTCATAATGGCCGCTGGGCTATTGCCACTGGCGGTCAGGTCCATCTCGACCGCGCCAAGTCCGGCCAGGCGATCAAATCCGGCCGCAGCTGTCAGGAAGGGCAGCGCCTCCAACGTTTCGACATCGACATTAAAGCTGTAGCTGGCGGTCGAGCGCCGCGCATTCATAACCGCGCCCACACGCCCCCGGCCACCATAAAGGTCAAAGCCCGTCAGCTCGGTCACCAAGCGGCCATCGGTCAGCTCAACGGTGACATTCACCCCTGTCGCTTCGATATCATTGGCCTTGAAGCGATCAGCCCGAACCGTCAGATCCACATCCACAAGGCGCAAGGCGCTGATATCGAATTCTTCCTCGCTCCAAGGTGGAAATTGGCCGCCTTCAGTTGTGGCAGCCTCCGCCGCACTATCAGCGGGGATGTAGGGCGTGATGTCCAGATTGGCGGTTGTGGCACTGCCCACCAGCGTTGGGCGCTGGCCATTGAGCCAGAGTGTCATATCACCGGTCGCCGCGATGTCATCGAAGAGCACACGGGCACCGGTGAGCGCCACGCTGCTGGTATCTGCAATCACCGTCGCCTCGGCATTGAAGCGCTGAAAGATATTGCCTTCTGGGAGCTCGGCCCCGGCATAGGCTGCGAGTGCGGGCAGGGGCAAAGCCATATCCAGTCCGCCACGCAGAACAAAGCCTTCGCCTTCATCGATTTGACCGTCAAATCGTATGTCCGCCAGCGCGCCCTCGACCGTCAGGGCCAGCGGGGTTTGCGCGCCTTCAAAGAAAGCGCGCAAAGAGCCTAAAGTGGCTTCGAAGCGCATGGGGCGGCTATCGGCTTCAAGCGAGCCGATTAGCGTGATTTCTTCATCCACGGACGGTAAAGCGACGGATAGGTCGACGGCATCGAAACGCCGGGTTTCGCCGCCGCTGGAATAGATCACCGTGCCGTTTTCAAGGCGGACATCACCGAAGCTGGTTTCAAACGGAAGGGCTCCAGGCTGTCGGATGAAACCGCCTTCGCTGGAGCCGCTTGCAACCGTTTCGCCGCTCGCACTGCCCAGCGTCCAGTTATTGCGCCCGCCCCGGTCTTCGAGACGAATTACCGGATCAATCAGGACGAATTCCTGCACTTCGATCTGGCGCGAAATCAGAGGCAGCAGCGCCACGGAGACCCGCATCTCAGCCATTTCAGCAAAAGGAGCCTCACCAAAGCCGTCTGCATTGGCGATCGCCGCGTCTGTGGCGCGCACCTCAGCATTTGGGAAAAGCTGTAAGCTGATGTCGCCGGCCAAAATCACATTGCGGCCGATTGCATCGGACGCAGCGGCTTCGGCGCGTTGGCGTAATTCTTCAGTCCCGATCAGGTTTGGCAGAAGCAGAATTGCCCCCACAATCGCAACGAGAATGACCAAGAGGGCGATAAGGACGCGGCGCATGGGACGGGCTCCGGCAAGATTGCGAACGATCAACGCTTGATAGCGTCGGTCAGGCCTGAGACAGTGTTTATCAAATTTGGCGGCCTCAAGGCAGGGGATGCGCCATTAAAGTTGGATGAAATCTGACCGCTGAAACGGGGGACGTCATGGACAAGCTGACCATCGATCAAGAAATAATCGACAAAGCACCGCGCATATCCATGGGACGGCGAGAGATTCTGCTCGGCCTGGCTGCCGGAACGGTGATCCCACTTACTGCTGGGTGTGAAACCAGCGATGGTTTTGGTCAGATGCTGGTGAGCGACCAGCAAATCCAGCAAGCCTCGTCCGCGGCGTGGGCGGAGGCCTTGCAGCGCGAAACGGTGAGTCGGGATCCGGCCTTGCGTCGCCGGGTCGAGCGGGTTGGCAATCGCATGGTCCCGGTATCCGGACTGTCTCAGTACAACTGGGAATTCGTTGTCTTTGACTCCGATGTTGAAAACGCCTGGGTCCTGCCCAACGGCAAAGTCGCCTTCTATCGCGGCATTTTGGACAATATGCGCAATGACGATGAAGTGGCCGTCGTGATGGGCCATGAAATTGCCCATGTGCGCCGCAATCACGCCGCCCAGCGGGCGCGCCAGCAAGCGGCTGCGGGTGTGGGCCTTGCCATTGTGAGTGCTGGGCTCGGAGCCGCAGAGGTCCAGAATGCAGACCGTTGGGCGGGCATCATGGGGGCTGGCTTGACTTTCGGAGTTCTGCTGCCCTATTCGCGCCAGCACGAGTACGAAGCGGATCAGCTGGGCGTGGATTATATGCATGGCTCAGGATACCGGCCGAGCCAGTCGATCACCTTTTGGGAAGGCATGTCAGCCCGCAGTCAGGGCCGCTCGCGCCCACCGGCGCTTTTGTCCACTCATCCGAACGATCAGCAGCGGATGGCCGCGCTTCGTCAGCACATTCAGGCCCGCGGCTACGCCTGACGGACCGGGCCGGGCGAACCCGCCCCTGCGCAAAGCGCTGCGAAAGCGCGCAAAACCCGTCTTGATCGATGGGGCCAGCGGAGCTAGGTTCCGCGCCCTGTCGGTCAGGCGTTTGCCGACCGCATTGGTGCGCCGCCTTAGCTCAGTTGGTTAGAGCGCTAGATTGTGGATCTAGAGGTCCCCCGTTCGAACCGGGGAGGCGGTACCATTTTCAAGACATTTCGGGGCGCTGCGGCACAATGCCGGCTGGGCTGGATAACCGCATCCGAATACAAGGCTGAGGACTCGAGCACGCTGGCGGCACGCCGACACCGTGCACCCATAGTCCTCGGAGCCCGTCAATGATTACGACTTCGATTTTCCCCGGCCGTTACGTCCAGGGTGCCGGCGCGCTTGACTTGGTGTCAGAAGAGGCCGGCCGGCTGGGCCAATCGGCGCTGGTCGTCATCGACCCGTTCGTCAATGAATTCCTCCATGAACGGGTCAGCGATGCGCTGCAGGCGCTGAATACCGTGACTGAAGTCTTTGGTGGAGAATCCAGCCAGGTCGAGATCGATCGGCTGGTTGATATCGCCAAAGCCAAGGGCAGCGATGTGATCCTTGGCATTGGCGGCGGCAAAGCCATGGACACGGCCAAGGCCGTTGCCTTTGCCATGTCATGCCCGGTTGTGATCGTGCCGACCTTGGCGTCAACCGACGCGCCCTGCTCAGCCTTGTCAGTGATCTACACTGCGGATGGCGCGTTTGAGCGCTATCTGCTCTTGCCGCGCAACCCTTATGTTGTGCTAGTAGACACTGCCCTTATCGCAAAGGCACCCGTGCGTTTTCTCGCGTCCGGGATGGGTGATGCTTTGGCGACGTGGTTTGAGGCAGAGAGCTGCCGGGTTCGTCGCGCCGGCAATATGACTGGCCGGCCTGGCACGATGACAGCCTATGCTCTGTCGCGTGTGTGCTATGATACGTTGATGGAGTATGGCCGACTGGCCATCACCGCCTGTGAACAAGGCGTCGTAACCCCGGCGCTGGAACGTGTCGTGGAAGCCAATACGCTGCTGTCAGGGCTGGGCTTTGAGTCCGGCGGGCTGGCCTCCTGTCACGCCATCCACAATGGTCTGACCACGCAAGAGGCAACCCACACCTACTGGCATGGCGAGAAGGTGACGATAGGTGTCTTGGCGTCGCTATTCCTTACCGATGAGCCGGTCGAGCGGATCAACCGGGTCTACGACTTCTGCATGGATGTCGGATTACCAGTGACCTTGGCGGAGATCGGCTTGGAATCGCCCAGCGATGAGGTATTGTTTGCTGTGGCTGAAGCGAGCTGCGCTCAGGGTGAGACCATTCATAACGAACCCCACGAAGTTTCCCCTCAGACGGTGGTCTGGGCGCTGAGAATGGCCGATGCGGAGGGGCGCAGACGCAGGGTTGCGAGGCGGTAGGGGCTCAGCTCAGGCACCACGCCCTTGCGCTGACGCGAAAAGCGCGTGCTTCTTCATCACCCGCACGAAGCGCTCTGAGGCCAGATGCCCGCTCAGCCAGCGCTGGACGCCAGGCCAGGGCTGGGTGTCGAACCAGTCCCGATCGGTATTGGCGAACTGGCGAATGAAGGGAAAGATCGCGATATCGGCAAGCGTGGGCTTGTCTCCAAAGAGCTGAGGTGTCTGGCTCAAGCGCGCTTCGAGCGCGTTGAGATGGTTCGACGCTTCGTGGCGATGCTCGTGTGAGACGGCCCCTTCATAACGGGTCGCATATTTATAGCGATCAAGATGGTGTTTGAATTCGCCGTCATTGGCCGCAATCAGAGCGTCTGTTTCGGCTTTATGTGCCGCAACGCGCCAGTGCTCAGGATCATTTTGATCCAACGCCCACGCCATCACGTCCAGGCTTTCTTCGAGCACGGTGCCATCCGGCAAAACGACCACCGGCACCGTGCCCTTCGGTGAGGCGTGGAGCATTTCGGCCGGCTTGTCCTTCAACAGGATTTCGCGGTGTTCCAGCGCAATTTCAGCCACATCAAGGGCCATCCGTCCGCGCATCGCGTAAGGGCAGCGCCGGAAGGAATAGAGGATGGGTAAGACCTCAGTCATCGCCGAACTCATCGGTCAAGCCACCCTTGGGTATTGATGACAGGACCGCGCCCAGATGCTGCGCGCCCCGTGCCTTGGCCAGTGCCTCCTGGCGATGGCGTTCGGCATAGCGCTGGCGCTGGGTCTCGTCGCGATCGTCATGGCAGTAAGGGCAGCTCTCACCCTCAATATAGAGGGGGGATTTCACATCATCCGGCGACAAAGGTTCGCGACAGGCATGGCATGTGGTGAAGCCACTTTCCTCAAGGCCATGGCGAACGGCAACACGCCGGTCGAAGACGAAGCAATCGCCTTCCCAAAGGCTGTCACCTTCATTGATGCGTTCAAGATATTTCAGGATGCCGCCTTTGAGGTG
>JANQMI010000192.1 GCA_028280165.1 Oceanicaulis sp.
GCGCGCGGGTATCGAGCCGAGCCAGCACATCGCCGGCTTCAACCCGGTCGCCCGTGTCCGCTGCCATTTGCGCAATGCGTCCACCGGCTTCAAATCCCAGCGCACTTTCGCGCTGCGCAGCGATCAACGCCGGGTAAAGCGCTTCGATCTCACCGGCTTGGCTGAAGCGAACCACCTGGGTCGAGACCGGAAGCGGATCCACACGGTCAGGCACCGATTGGCTGGCGCTCGCACTGCGCACACCGCTGACCAGGCTGACCACAACCACCAGCACCACACCGAACGCCAGAACGCTCAGACCAAAACGGCTTTTAGATAAAAGGCTTTCCCGCGCCATAGCGCTCTCCCGAAACAATCGTCCGAGGAGATATAGATCGACTAACGGCGTTTGAAAAGTGAACGGTGTTCACTTTTTTTGGATTTTTATCCGGGATGCCCTTTAGCAGGCCTCACCGGCATCGATCTTTTCAATCAGCATGGCTGATCCCAGACCGCGCATCACCATGGCCGCATGGAAATCGATCAGATGATCGAGTTGGTTGCGGACCACGCTTTTCATATCCGCCGGCGGGTTCTCGCCGGGCTCAGATAGACCGGGAACGTCAGTTGGAAAGTCCGGCACGGTAATCGCCAAAAGCGTCAATCCGTGAGTGGCCGCCCAGACGCTTGTGGCCGCGACCTGAACGTCCTGTTCGCGAAACCAGCCTTCTTTCATCGACTGGGTGATCATTTCCTTCAGATGACCGGCGGCGGCGAACGCATATGTGCCTTTGCCCTCGCCCGGGCCCTCGTGCGCAATTCCGGAAAACGCGAGCTTGTAGTGTGCAGGCTGCTCCAGCCCGGTCTCCACATAAGCGCGCATACAGGAGGTACACAGAGTTGGCCCAGAGGTTTGGTCGCTGCCCACGGCGATCATGCGATTGAGCAGGCGTTCAAAGAAGCCTTCGCGGATTTCCTGGAACAGGGCTTCCTTGGAATCGAAATATTTGTACAGCGCTGCTGGCGAGTAATCGATCCGCTCGGCAATGCGGCGCATGGAAAGGCCCGCCTCGCCTTCCTCAGCAAAAATATCCTCTGCCGCACCGATAATCGCGTCGCGCACCTTCAGGCGGCGGCGTTCAGCCGGGCTAAGCTCGTCTTCAATTGCGATTTCAGCCGCCATGGACGCAGCGCCTCCGCAGGTCGTTTGCCAGCGTTTCTCTTACAGGAGAAATCCTTGCGAACGCTGAATATGTCTTCCACCTATATCGGGCGTTTTCCTCCGAAGGTCAAAACCGCACCGACCGTTCGCCTGCATTAAGGAGCCGTCCATGGCCAATTTCACTCCGCCACGCTTTCCCGGTCCAGGCGACGTATTGCCCGCATTCCACAAAAGCGAGCAGAGCGTGCAAATGCTGGCCTCTCGCCGCTCGACCCTGGCGAAAAATATGACAGGCCCCGGCCCGTCACAGGCGGAATTGGACACGCTTTTGACGATTGGCGCGCGGACGCCTGACCATGGCAAGCTGTTTCCCTGGCGGTTCATCGTGTTTCAAGGCGAGGCGCGGTCCCGCTTTGGCGAGATTCTTCATGATCGCTTCAAGGTGTTGGAACCCGAGGCCCCGCCCGAGCGCTATGATCTGGAGCGCCGCCGCTTTGAGCGGGCCCCGGTGGTGATCGCGGTCATTTCAGACGTGACCGAAAACCACAAAATTCCGCTTTGGGAGCAGCAGCTGAGCGCCGGCGCAGTGTGTCAAAACCTGCTGATTGGGGCCAATGCCTTAGGATATGGCGCGCAGTGGCTGACCGAATGGTATGCCTATGATCGCGAGATCAAGGCGGCGCTGGGACTGGCGTCCGGAGAACGGGTGGCCGGCTTTGTCTATGTTGGCAATGCGGCTGTGGATCCGGTGGAACGGGCCCGCAAGGCGGCACGCATATCACACTGGTCCTAGCGCGCCGCACCTTCCCCCTTATCGCAGCGCAACAAAGGCGCTAACGTGCCTGGCTATGGGGCTGTCGCGCCCTGCCCTGAAGGACTGAATGACGATGACTGCCTGGAGCCCGGAGAGCTGGCGTTCAAAGCCGGCCAAGCAATTGCCCGACTATCCTGACGCACAGGCCCTGGCCCGTGTGGAGGCTGAGCTTGCGCGCCGCCCACCCCTGGTATTTGCCGGTGAAGTGAAGCGCCTGAAAAAGCAGCTCGCCAATGTCGCGGCCGGTCAGGCCTTCCTGCTTCAGGGCGGCGATTGCGCAGAGAGCTTTAAGGAATTCTCGGCCGATAATGTGCGCGACACTTTCCGGGTGCTGCTGCAGATGGCCGTGGTCATGACATTTGCCAGCGCCAAGCCGGTGGTGAAGGTGGGCCGCATTGCCGGTCAGTTTGCCAAGCCGCGCTCGGCGACGACCGAGGTCATCGATGGCGTGGAATTGCCCAGCTATCGCGGGGATTCCATCAATGATATGGCCTTCACCGCCGAAGCGCGGGTCCCCGATCCTGAACGCCTGATCCGGGCCTATGACCAGTCTGCCGCCACGCTGAACCTGTTGCGGGCGCTGGCCTCTGGCGGCTATGCCGATCTTCACAATGTCCATCAGTGGACGATGGACTTCCTGGCCGGCAGCCCGGCCGGTGAGCGCTATCAGGAATATGCAGGCCGCATTTCCGAGGCGCTGGCCTTCATGCGCGCTTGCGGCGTGACTCCCGATGGCGCGCCGAGCCTGGAAGGCGTGGACTTCTTCACCAGCCATGAAGCCCTGCACTTGCCGTTTGAAGAAGCGCTCGTGCGCATGGAGCGCGAAACCGGGCGCTGGTTTGCCACCAGCGGCCATTTGAGCTGGATCGGTGACCGGACCCGCCAACCCGATGGGGCCCATGTGGAATTCATGCGCGGCATTGAAAACCCGGTGGGGCTGAAATGCGGCCCAACACTGGATCCCGATGAGCTCATCCGCCTCATCGATACGCTGAATCCGCGCGATGAAGCCGGACGCCTGGTGCTGTATGTGCGCATGGGGGCCGAGAAGGTCGCCAACGGGCTGCAGCCACTGGTCCGCAAAGTCCTGTCCGAAGGCCGCAATGTGGTCTGGGCCTGTGATCCCATGCACGGCAACACGCACAAAGCCAGTAATGGCTATAAGACCCGCCATTTCGACAAGGTGCTGGCCGAGCTGAAGACCTTTATCGAGGTGCTACGTGCGGAAGGCGCTGAGCCCGGCGGGGTCCACTTTGAGATGACCGGTCAGGACGTGACCGAGTGTGTGGGTGGGGCCGGGCACCTGTCCGAAGCCGATCTGTCCAGCCGCTATCACACCCATTGCGATCCGCGGCTGAACGCAGATCAGGCCCTGGAAATGGCCTTCCAGATCTCCGACGCACTAAAGCCCGCACAGGGGATTACTCGGGCGGCGGAATAGGCCCGCAACAAGCCAAACAAAAAGAGCCGCTGGTCCCACCAGCGGCTCTTTAAGTGTTCTGATGAAGATCGGCTAAGCCGCCGCGCGTCCAATCCGCAGCGCGAGGTCCTGGACCTCATCAAGATCGAGACGTTCGGCGAATTGAATGCCGGTCATATCGTCCGTGGCTTTTGCGATCCGGCCCTCAATCCGATGGCGGCCAATGGTTAGCGTTACCCGGTCGCCGGATTCACCACAGCGCCCATCGAAACCGGCCCCAGAGCGAGACAGGTCGCGCATATGCGCCTGGACGCTGTGACCTTCGACCACCAGCTCCACCATGGTGTCGAGGTCAAAGCGCGGGTCTTCTTCGCGGTTCTTCGCCACATCAATGGAATTGTTGACGATTTTCGGGATTTCGACGCTGGCCCCTCTCGCCGCATCGGCCATGGAAATCACCAGATCGGCCATATTCACCGCATCATCAGCCGAGCTGCGGGCAATACGGGCCAGGGCCTCAATCTGCCCCGCCACGGTCTGCAGCATCTGACGGTTGTCATCGACCACGCCGGTGAAGGTATTGGTGGACGCGCGCTGCTCTTCCATAGCCGCGGCCACAGCAGCGGTCACTTCGCCCAGCATGTCGATGGCATCGGCCACCGATGCGATGGCGGTGGCCGCTTCGCCAGTGCGCGATTGGATCGCCTGGACCCGCTCGGCGATTTCAGTGGTGGATTTATTGGTCTGGGCCGCCAGCGCTTTGACCTCACTGGCCACCACCGCAAAGCCTTTACCCGCTTCGCCTGCGCGGGCCGCTTCGATCGTGGCGTTGAGCGCCAGCAGGTTTGTCTGCTCGGCAAGCCCGGAAATAATACCGACAAAGTCCCCAATCTGATCAGCCGCTTCGGTCAGCGCTTCCACGCCATCACGAGAGGCTGCGGCCTGGCTGACCGCTTCACGGGCCAGCGTATCGCCACGGGCGATCTGCTGGGCCACTTCGGCAATGGCGTCATTAAGCTCACCGGCCAAACCGGCCGTCCGCTCGGTGTTTTCCAATGTGCGGGCGGTGGCGTCATTGGCGGAATCGGCTTCGCCGCCAGCCTCCACCAGCGCCGCGCGCATGGCATCGGAGCGCTGGCGCAGCGTATCGGCCTGGGTGACGATATCGCCCACCGAGACTTCTGTGGCGGTTTTGACTTGCTCGGACATCTCAATCAGCAGCTTGCCCCGATCGGCCACAGCCTTGCGTTCCAGCTCAGTATTGCGCTCCACAAAAGCCTCGCGCTCTTTCGTGGCGATCAAGAATTTCTTCGCCGCGCGCGCCATATGGCCGATCTCGTCACCACGCTGTGTGCCACTGATCTTCACGCTGGTATCGCCCTCTGACAGACGCATGAGGTGATCGGTGATCCGGTTGATCGGATTGACCACCGACGCCATCAGAACGCCGGAGAAGACCAGGGTGACGATGAGCGCCAACACCCCGGAGATGAGCGCAATATTGGCGCTGTTCTGAGCGTTGGAGCGGGCTGTGCCAGCCACATCGGCCAGATGCTGGGACACTTCGGTTTCCAGCGCCATCAGCGCGTCGATCCGGCGGGTGGTCAGGTCAAACCATTGAGGTCCGGTATAGCCGCTGAGCTCTCCGCCATAGCCCGCATTCACAAGAACGTCGCGCGCTGAATAAACCGCTTCGGAGTCGGGGCTCGCACTAATCGCATCCAGGCGCGAGGCCCAGTCCGGCCCCATCAGCTCGCGGAACTCTGTGAAGAAGGCGTCCTGGTTGGCCTGAAGCGTCAAAGCGCTTTGGTGGAGGGCATCGGTCATCACGCCCGAGCCAAAGGCATTTGCTCCGACAGCGCGTTCAATCCCTGCGCTTTCCTTCGCGTGCACCAGATTGAGAAATCCGACCATAATCTCGGTTGTTCCGATCCCGCCGCTGGTCGCGTGGGTTTCCTCGGCGATCACCTCGATCAGCGAATTGATCATGCCGGTATAGGGCGCAACCGTTTCGCCCATCGCCAGGGTCAGGCTGTCGACGGAGCGCCGGTGCCCTTCCAGCTGCGACAAGCGTTGATTGGTGGTGTCGATATAAGCGTTGAGCACGTCCCCAAAGCCTGCCGCCTGGATCTCGACGGCGGCCTCTTGATACGCCGCGCGCGCCTCATCGGTGCGCGTGCGCTGTTCAGCCAGACGACCGACAAAGGCCCCTTGCCCGCCTGCCCCGACAAAGCCGGCTGAATTGCCCCGCTCGCGCTGAAGCTCATGGATCAGCTGGCTGATATCCTGGCTGAAATCGGTGATCTGCTCGACCCGCTGCATCTGGTTGGCCACGCGCATTTCGCCCGAAACAAAGAGCGTCATGAAGACGGCCAGGCCCAACATGGGAAGCGCAACAGCGGCCCCAATCCGCATGCCGATGGAAAAATTGGATAAGCGCATAAGGAAAGCCCCTTAGGAAATATTGGGCCGACCCTCGCAGTTTATGCTTTCCGCAGTCTTAACGATAAATGCGTTCACCAAAGAAAACCGCCGCCCGGTTTCCCGAGCGGCGGCATCTTAAGACAATGCTGAAAAATCAGGCGCGTGTCTTAGATGTCTTTCAGAGCCGAAGCTGGGCGGAAGGCCAGCTGCGTCTTGGCCTTGGACATCATTTTCTCGCCGGTGCGCGGGTTGCGCACTTCGCGAGCTTCACGGTGCTTGGCGTGGAAGGTACCGAAGCCGGCCAGCTGGACGGAGTCGCCACCTTTGGCCGCTGCAACGACAGCGTCGATCACAGCGTCGACCGCATCACCAGCTTGGGCGCGCGTGATGCCAGACTTGTCAGCAACAGCTTTGGCGAGTTCAGACTTGTTCATGAGGGATCCCCCAGAAGTTCATTATAAGGCACTCGCAGCAGGATCGCTGCGAACGGTCTTTTTTTCGACGACGCCATGAAGCGTGATTCTCGTTCGAGATTGCAAGGCTATACAGGCAGATCGGGCCATTTATGCTGCATGTGACGCGATAAGTTCATCCATATGGTAAACAAAAGCCTGATTTTCGGCCCGCTGTTTGCTGTTGGGAATGTATGTCACAAAGGTCCGTCCCGATGCTGAACAGAATCGCTGCCACTGGATTAGCCGTTGCCATGGCCTGCCTGGCCTATGCCGGCTTTGACTATATGTTCTCCAATGACACGCTGGCCGCCTTCGTGGGTGCCTGCGCAGGCGGCTTTGTTCTGGGCCGTGGCTTCCGACAGACATCCACGACCCCGTAACCCCAGAGCGACTTAAAGCTTCACCAGCATTTTGCCGATATTGGCCCCGGTGAAGAGGCCCATGAAGGCGTCTGGCGTCTTCTCAATGCCCTCAAACACCGTGTCACGGGTTTTCACCTTGCCCGCCATCATCCAGCTCGACAGATCAGCGACAAAGTCTGAATAGATGTCGAAATGATCGGAGACGATGAAGCCCTTCAAAGTGAGCTTTTTCGCCACGATCTGGGTGAGATTGGTCGGGCCCGGCAGCGGTTCGCTGTCATTATAGCGCGCAATCATGCCGCACACGGCCATGCGGCCATGATCCTTCAGGCTGTCGAGCGCGGCCTGGAGGTGGTCTCCGCCGACATTCTCATAATAGGCATCGATTCCGCCGAGCGGTTTTGCCGCCTCGCGCACCGCCGCGCCCAGATCATCGACCGCCTTATAGTCCACGACGGCATCGGCCCCCAGCTCGGTACAAAAGGCGGTCTTGTCAGCCCCACCCGCGGTGGCGATCACCTTCGCGCCCATGGCTTTGGCAAACTGAATGCCGGCCGTGCCGACAGCGCCGGCTCCGGCGCTCATCCAAAGTGTCTCGCCCTCTTTCAGCCCGATCATCTTCTTCAGGCCAATATAGGCGGTCATGCCCGGCATGCCGGCAATCCCCAGATAGGCTTCCGGCGGCAAAAGACTGGCGTCGATCTTGGTGACGCCTTCGGCCGACGCCGCCCAGCCCTCGCGCCAGCCATACATGCTCATCACCCAGTCGCCTTCGGCAAAGCCGTCGGCATTGGATTTGACCACCTGGCCTACTGCGCCGCCTTCCATGGCTTCGCCGACGCGGAACGGGTCGACATAGGTTTTCAGGCCAATCATTCGGCCGCGCATATATGGATCGACCGACAGCCAGGCGTTCTTGACCTGAATCTCACCCTCTGCGGGATCGGGCAGGTCAACCTCCACCGTTTCAAAATACTCGAGCAGGACCGGACCGGTGAAGTGACGGGTCAGGCGGATTTCGCGGCTTTTCATGATGGCAGAGCCCCTATCGATGAGCGTGAAAAATTCAGATTGGCGCAAACCTTAGCCGACAGCCTTGCCCCCTGAAAGCCGTAGCCACGCCGCAAGACTTCGAAACCATTCGTGACGGCGTCTAACCGCACGGTCCAATTGCGCCCAAGCGCGACGCGTGCTTCCTGCGTCTTTATGAGTGCTGAATTAAAATCCTTGAAAGCCGGCGTTGTCGGTGCGGGCGTCTTTGGCGGCTATCATGCCTCGAAATATGTCGGGCTGGACGCTGTTGACTTCATCGGCGTCTTCGATCCGGTCGCGGACCACGCCAAGGCGCTGTGCGACACCCATGGCGGCCAGCCCTTTGAAAGCCTCGCCGATCTGATCGCGGCCTGCGATATGATTACCGTCGCCAGCCCGGCGGTGTTTCACCACGACGCCGCCCGGCGTGCGCTCACGGCTGGCAAAGCGGTGCTGGTGGAAAAGCCGGTCTCGGCCACCGCGCAAGAAGCCCATGAGCTGGTCACGCTCGCCCGGCTGAACGACGCGGTCCTGCGCGTGGGTCACCAGGAACGTTTCGTCTTTGACGCCATGGGTCTGTTCGGCGACCTGCCCCATATCAAATCGCTGAAAGCCCAGCGCATGGGTACGCCGGGTGTGCGCAATCTGGATGTTTCGGTCACCCTGGACCTGATGATCCACGATATTGATCTGGCGCTGGCGCTGGCTGGCGCGCGTCCGGACCGGGTTGAAGCGAGGATGCTTTCCGATCGCGGCGGCCTGGCCGATCATGTCGTGACCACACTCCACTTCCCCGCCGGGGTGACCGCCGAGCTGGAATCCAGCCGCGTGGCGGACGCCCGCGAACGGGTTATGACGATCGACTATGAAAGCGGGGCGGATGTGAGCGTGGACTTCATCGCCCGCCGGTTTGAAAACCCAGCAGGCCTGCCGCTCGATCCTGACTTTGAAGCCAAGCCGTCGGCAAAGGACTCGCTGGGGGCGAATGTGGCCGCCTTCGTGGCCGCGGTCCGGGGTCAGAAAAATGGCTGTGCGGCCGATGGCACCGCCGGGCTTGCGGCGTTGGAAGTTGCGCTTCAGATCGACAAGGCCTGCGGATCGCTCAGCCGGATCTAGCGCGATCCGCCGCCCCTGCGTTTGACGGGCGCGCGGGTGCGGTCTAAAGCCCGCCCACGCCTGTCTGATCGATCATACCCGCCAGAGATCTTCCCATGACCGTTAAAGTCCGTTTTGCCCCCAGCCCGACCGGGCGTTTGCATGTGGGCAATGTGCGCACCGCGCTGATGAATGTCTTGTTTGCCCGCAGCCAGAACGGTCAGGTGCTGCTGCGGATCGACGACACCGATTTGGAGCGCTCCACAAAAGCCTTTGAAGACGGGATCAAGGACGATCTGACCTGGCTGGGTCTGAGCTGGGACGAGAGCTTCAATCAATCCGCCCGCTTTGAGCGCTATGACGCCGCCCGTGACACGCTGATTGAGAAGGGCCTGCTCTATCCCTGCTATGAGACCGAGGACGAGCTCGACCGCAAGCGCAAGATCCAGCGCGCCCAAGGCAAGCCGCCCATCTATGACCGGGCTGCGCTGGCGCTGAGCGAAGACGACAAAGCCAAGCTGGAGGCCGAAGGCCGCAAGCCGCACTGGCGGTTCAAGCTGTCGGGCGGCCGGATTGAGTGGACCGATCTGATCCGCGGCGACAGCCATATTGAGACCAGCTCGGTGTCCGACCCGATCCTGATCCGCGCTGATGGCAGCTATCTGTATACCCTGCCCAGCGTGGTGGATGATTTGGATGCGAACATCACCCATATCATCCGCGGCGAAGACCATGTCACCAACTCTGCCTCCCAGATCGAAATCTTTGAGGCGCTCGGCGGCCAAGGCTCGGCGCCCACGATGGGCCACCAGCCGCTCTTGATTGGGGCCGATGGCGAGAAGCTGTCCAAACGCCTGGGCTCGCTCTCCATCGAAGGCCTGCGCGAAGAGCACGGCTATGAGCCGCTGGCCATCTTGTCGGTGCTGGCCAAGATCGGCACCTCCGATCCGGTAGATGTGCGCGAGACCCTCGACGCGCTGGTGGACGACTTCGCCTTCTCCAAGGTTTCCCGCAACCCCGCCCGCTTTGATCAGGACGAGCTGACGCGCCTGAACGCCAAGCTGGTCCACGCCATGGCCTATGAGGCGGTTAAAGACCGGCTTGCCGCGCTCAACGCCGATAGCGGCGAAGCCTTCTGGGAGGCGGTCAAACCCAACCTGTCCTTTGTCAAGGAGGCGATCGAA
>JANQMI010000233.1 GCA_028280165.1 Oceanicaulis sp.
CGCAAACCCGGGGCGGCCAGCACCAGCAAGACCGCGCCCACCAGCCAGAAGGGAGCGGCAAATCCCAGATCTTCCCAGGACCGATTGGCCACCGACCCCAGCATCCATGTGATCAAGTCCGCCAACGCGAACGGGTTGGGTGCCAGATTGATCGTCAGCGCGGTTAAGGCCCCTGCAAAGCTGGACAGGCCCACGCCTGCGAGGATTAAACCCACAGGCCCGAGACGGCCCGCTCCCAGCACGGCTAACACCGCAGTTGCTGCCAAAGCGCCGACCAGAGCCAGCGCGGGGAGGGCAAAGGTCGAAACGCTCGCAAACCCGAAATAAAGCGCGACCACAGCGCCGAGCGAGGCGCTGGCCGACACGCCCAGCACGCCCGGGTCCGCCAGCGGATTTCGTAAAAGGCCTTGCAGCGCAGCCCCGCTGGCTCCGAGCGCGGCTCCGGTCAGGAAGGCGGTAAGGGCGCGGGGCAGACGAATCTCCCAAATGATGACCTGGGTGGTCGCATCTCCTGACCCGAAAATGGCCGCGAAGGTCTCGCTCAGGCTCAACGCGGCGGTGCCGTTGAGGATCGACACCAGCACCGTGAGAACACTGATGATCGCCAGCAGGATGATAAGGCGAGCGGGCGTCATGGGGCCTCCCTGAGCGCAACCGCATCGCGCAATTCCGCCGCGGCATCGGCAAGCAACCAGGTGCCGCACGAGACTTGTGCGCCGTCCAGATCGAGCCGCGGCGTCTCACTGATCAGGCGCTGAAACACGGGATGACGCGCGACGGCCCAACCATCCGGGGCGGCGCTTTGATCACCGAAATAGGCTGTGACGACAAGCTCCGGCGCTTCCTGAGCCAGCTGTTCGAGCGGCAGGCTTCGCCAGCCAGGGCCTGGCGTTGCATTGTCGAGGCCCGCCGCTGTCAGGACCTCATCGATCAAGGTGCCCGACCCCGTGGTCGTTCCCGAAGGAGTTAGGTAAAGCGTTGCGGGTGCTGTTTCCTGATTGGGGGCATTCAGTTGCGCATCCATATTCGCCACGAGGGCGTCACCGCGATCGGCGTGGCCGACCGCACGGGCTGTATCGCGAACGACGGTCTGGATACCCGCAATGTCACCGGCAAAACCGATCTGGTAGACGCTCAGGCCCAGGCGCTCAAAAAAGGCCAGCGTGCGGGCATCGCCGCCATAGCTACGTACAATCAGGTCGGGCTGGAGCGCCAACACGTCTTCTGCTGTGGCCCGCAGCTGCGGCAAGCCAACCGCCTGGTCCCGTAAAGCAGAATGAGCGTCATCGGCCTGAGGCGAGACCGCGAGGATGTCCTCACGGTCTGCCAAGGCCAGCACGAATTGGTCGGCACAAAAGTCCAGCGAGACCACGCGCGGCGGGCTCGCCTCAGCCTGAGCTAAGGCGAGCCCAGCAAGGGCGGCGAGCGCGACTACGGACGCCATCTCAGGCCGATGG
Source organism: Oceanicaulis sp. (assembly GCA_028280165.1). GTDB lineage: Bacteria > Pseudomonadota > Alphaproteobacteria > Caulobacterales > Maricaulaceae > Oceanicaulis. Next base: position 1,458 of record JANQMI010000233.1, read on the forward strand.
AAACCGTGCGGGGCGCACCGGCAAAAGCGGCGGGCTGTTCATAGCTTTCGTCAAACAGATTGCTGACCCGTCCAAAGAGTTGAACGGTGTCGGTTAGATCAAACTGCCCGGATACATCGACCCGCTGATTGCTGTCGATCTCGCCTGAGCCGGTCACAAAGAAGCCGTTGTCATCATAGACGACATCCAGCCGCTCACCGGTATGGGTCATGCGGGTGTTCAGCGTCAGACGGTCGCTCGCCTGCCACGTCACGCTGGCGGTCACAGCATGCTCTGGCCGGCGCAGCAATTGAACGCCGGTATCGGCATTGGTCGCATCGGTGTTGGAGTAGTCAATGCGGGCTTGGAGCGCCTCGATCGGCCGGATGGACGCATAGAGTTCATATCCGGTCAGATCGGCCTTGCCGATATTCTGATTGGTGCCGGTAAAGGTGGTGAAGTCGAAGACATTCTCGATGAGGTTTTCGATCTCACCTTCATACCACGCGCCACCGAAGCTTAGATCCATGCCATCAAGATCCAGCTGAGTATCGAAGCCAAGTTCAAGGCTCTCGCCGTCTTCCGGCACCAGGTTTGGATTGGGCGTCACGAAAGCAGAGCTGGCAAAGCGTTCTGACAGGGTCGGGGCTTTGAAGCTGGTGCCCCAGCTGGCGCGCAGGCGGGTCGACAGCGCGTCGATGGCCCAGACCGCACCCAGATTGGTGGTGGTATCGGCGTCGAAAGCCTCATAGTCGTCATGGCGGACTGACGCCGTCACTGTGACTTCGCCCAGCTTAGCCTGACCGATGAGGTAAGCCGACACTGCATCCTCGCTTACGCTCAGGGGCGCGTTGAACGCGGTATCGGTGTTGATGCTTTCATCCTGCCAATCCAGGCCAATTGTGATGACCGGGTCGAACGCGCCTTCGGGGCTGTAGCTGGCCCGTGCCTCCGCAAAGTCGCGGTCGCTGTCATAGGTGTCGGTCAGGACATTGCCGTTGAAGCTGTCCAACTCTGTGCTGACCCGCCCAGCACGCAGCCGTGTGGCGATGGCGTCAGCCTCAAAGCTCAGGCCCAGGGCCCAAAGCTGGAGCTGGTCTTCGCTGTCGGCGTCCGGATCGTCAGCGCGCTGGAAGCCGGACGGTCCGCCTGAGAAGGTGTCAAACTCCACCTCGCTTTCGCGCCAGCGATACAGCGCGTCGAGTTGCAGGCCATCGGTCACATCCAACTCACCACGGGCGGTGAAGGTGCGGAATTCCGCTCCATCTGGGTCACCGGTCGCCGTGGTGATGCGCGCAGGCGTGACGTCATAACCGTCGGTCGTCATCGTTTCGACAGATGCGCCGATGCGCCAGCCTTCGCCGCCATAGCCCAGGCCGGCATTGGCGCGCCGGGTTTCAAGCTCGCCCAGCTCCAGCTCAATAAAGGGCGACAGCCCGTCCTGCGGTAAGGCCCGGGGCAGGATATTGATCACACCGCCCACGGCGTCCGAGCCGTAGACTGAGGACAGGGGCCCGCGCACGATCTCAATGCGCCCTGCATCGCCCAGCGTATCGGAACCGAAATTAAACACACCTGTGGCCGAGCTCGCATCATTGATACGGATGCCGTCATAGAGTGCGAGGACGTGCTTGGAATTCGACCCGCGCACAAACACGCTGGTCAGGGACCCGGCGGGACCGGATTGAACCGCCTGTAGGCCTGGGACCGTAGTCAACACATCGGCAAGCGTGGAGATCGCTTCAAGATCGATCTGATCGCGGTCGATCAAAGTGACAGACACCGGCAGGGTTTGCGCATCTGTGGCGACCCGCGTCCCGGTAATCAGGATGGTGTCTTGGGGGTCTTCAGCGAGGGCTGGGGCCCCAAAGGCCGCAAGGCTCAGCACAGCGGTGCTAAGAGAGGTTTTGAACATGACATGTCTTCCGTTCATGTCGGGCACGCCGTGAGCCAGGCGAACCGAAAAGCGACAAGGTGCAGCTGGCAGGCCAGCGCTCACACACCGTTGGATGTCGCTTCAAACGGAAGGATTCCGCGTCCGGCCGGTGTGCTTCCGCACCGCGAACGAGCGACCGCAACGGCAGGTCTCCTGGCTTGCAGGTCGTCGCCTCGGATGCGCCGCCTTCCCGGGGTAATCCCAGTGGCTATTGGCGCTGAGGCTCTCTGCTCACAGTAGCGGGCACTGCTCCGGACTTAGCGCTCACGCGCCGCACCGGTATTCCCTCTTCGCTCCCTCGCGGGAGAACCGTCGCGAGCGCAGGGGTAAACCCATATGGATCAAGGGGTCAAGATGTGGGGTGGTCGCAGGACATCACGCCCCTCATCCTCTCGCAGATTTTGAGGACGAGGGGCGTTCAGCCCGGATTACTCGGTATGGGCGGGGATGAACTCGCCCTTGGCTGGAACCAGGGTCAGGGCCAGAGCAGCGAGCACCAGCGATCCGGCCGCCACGAACAGCGTCATGATCGGCTGTTCGCCGAGGAACATCACCAGCACGGTCCCCATCACGCCGGCCACCACCATCTGGGGCAGCACGATGAAGAAGTTAAAGATGCCCATATAAATGCCCATCTTCTTCACCGGCAGGCTATCGGACAGGATTGAATAGGGCATCGTCAGGATCGAGCCCCACGCCATGCCAATCCCAATCATCGGCAGCCATAGAAGGCTAGGGTCGGCGATGATGTAGAAGCTGGCATAAGAGACCGCACCGGCCAGCAGGCTGACGCCATGGGCAATGCGCCGGTTGAGCAGCTTGGCGATGACTGGCAGCACAAGCGCCCATATCGCGGCGATGACATTGTAAACCGCAAACAGGATGCCGACCCAGTTGGCCCCGTCATTATAAAGATCCGAGGTCGTGTCGGTGGTTCCATAGTGGAAGCTGGTGACCGCGGGTGTGGTGTAGACCCACATGATGAACAGCGCGAACCAGGAAAAGAACTGAACCACGGCCAGGCGCTGCATCACCTTGGGCATGGCCACCAGGTCGCTCATGATATGGCTGACCACATTGTCCGTGCTCTTCAGCTGCTTAAACAGGGCGTGAAGCAGGAACATCAGGCCGACGCCGGCAATGGTGAAGGTGATCACAAAGAGCTGCGGCGACAGTTCAAAGCGCCAGATCGCGAGGCTGGCAACGAAGCTCGCCATAAAGAAGCTGAAGCCATTGGTCAGGAAATAACCCACCGTGCGCGGCTTGATGGTCTCTTGAACCGCGTCATCGCGAAACAGTCCGGGCGGCTCTTTAAAGGCGGCCAATTGCTCTGGCGTATATTCCTTGGTGGACAGCACCGTCCATCCCACCGCCAGCAAGACCGCGGCCCCGCCCATGTAGAAGGAGTAGAGCACGGCATCAGGGATCACGCCTTCGGCGGCTGTCGAGGCGACGCCCATCTGGGTCAAGGCCCAAGGCGCGATGGAGGCCAGGCCTGCACCGGTGCCGATGAAGATGGTCTGCATGGCAAAGCCGCGCGTGCGCTGTTCGCTCGGCAGCATATCGCCGACAAAGGCGCGGAAGGGCTCCATGGTGATATTGATCGACGCATCCAGGAGCCAGAACAACGCCACTGCGAGCCACAGATACGGCGAGTTCGGCAGGAAAACGAGTGCAATCGTCGTCAGGATCGCCCCTGCCAGGAAGTAGGGCCGCCGCCGGCCCATCGGGCCCCATGTGCGGTCGGAAAAATGACCCACCAGCGGCTGGACCAGAAGGCCGGTCACCGGACCGGCCAGCCAATAGATCGCCAGGTTGGACACATCCGCACCAAGGGTCTGGAAAATGCGGCTGATATTCGCGCCCTGCAGAGCCAGAGCGATCTGTACGCCAAAGAAGCCGAACGAAATATTCCAGATCGACCAGAAGCCTAATCGTGGTTTCTGCATGGCCCTCCCCTTTCGTCTTGTAAAATTTTTGCAGAGTTTGGATCAGCTTGTCGGCGAAGTCGAGGGCGAATGCCGGAATTCATATGCGGCGAAATATCATTCGTAAAAGCATTGGCTTAGGGTTATAGTGAGTCATACTGATGCCCTCTAAAGCTCCAAATCTTCTGGCTTTCAGTCACAGGGCTTTGCGAGATTTTGCCGAGTAATTCGCACCAATTTGCATTGCAAACTTGATTGCAAATTTGCAAAATCACCCTAAGGCCACACTTTTGAACGGGATATGGCGTAATGGACGATCTGGGCTCGAAAAAGGTTACGCGGCTGGAAGATCTCGCGCGCATGGCTGGCGTTTCGGTCTCCACGGCCTCACGGGCATTGAACGATAGCCCTGCTGTGAATGCGCGCACCAAGCAAGTGATCTGGAAACTGGCCAGAGAGCATGATTATCCCTTCCGCCGCTCAATGCCTGCGGGTCCTATCGGGGCCAAGGCGACGATTTCCATTGTTGTGCCCAAGCCGCAGGGCCGCGATGCGCGCCTGTCTGACCCATTCTTTTTTGAGCTGATCTCAGGTTTGGGCGATGCGGCGCGTGAGCGGGGCTGTGATGTGCATATCAGCCACGTGACCCCAGCTAATTATGAAGATCTTCATGTGGCCTTGACCACGCACCGGGCCGAAGGCGTCGTCTTCTTCGGGCAAAGCACGCTGCATGCGGCCTTCAACCGATTGGCCGAATCCGATGGGCGATTTGTCGTTTGGGGCGGGAGCCTGCCTGAACAACGCTATTGCTCCATCGGCTCAGACAATCATCTGGGCGGGGCCCGGGCGACAGGCCATCTGGCGCGCTTGGGCCGCCGCAAGATCGCCTTTCTGGGTCAAACCGATGCGCCGGAAATGGGGCAGCGCTATCGCGGCTATGTCGATGCGATGGACACTGCGGGGCTGGAGATCGATCCACGCCTGACCGCCCAGGCCTTTTTCTCTGTGGAGTCTGCCGAGTCCTGTGTGGATTCCCTGTTGGAGCAGGGCCTGGACTTTGACGCGATCGTTGCGGCGACCGACCTGATCGCGCTGGGGGCCATGCGCGCCCTGAAACGCGCCGGCCGGTCCATCCCCGATGATGTCGCGATTGTGGGCTATGACAATATTTCATTTGCCCGCTACTCAACCCCGTCCCTGACCACGATTGACCAGGACATGGCCAAGGCGGGGCGCTTGCTGGTCTCAAAGCTGCTGGACCGCCAAGGCCGCGGGGCCCCAGCGTCTGAGCGCCTGGCCACCGATCTTATCATTCGTGAGAGCTGCGGCGGCTAGTTGGCGATCTAAGCGCGCTTGGCGATATAGCCCTGTAAGGGTTCTAGCGTGGTAGACGCGGTGTCCGCTCCATTGAGCGTTTGCACAATCTGCCAGCCGTCCGGTGCTCTAAACGCCGCATCTTGATGGCCCAGGTTGAACACGCACAGCACGGCGGCGGCCCCTTCACCGCGCGTGAAGGCCAGAATGTCATCGCTTGAGTTCAGAAAATCAATTCGACCGGTGCGCAGGGCCTCAAACCGTTTGCGCAGCGCCACCGCGCGGCGGGTGTGGTGCAGGGTCGAGGTCTCATCGGCTTCCTGGCGATCAACCGCCAAATCCACATGCGCATTGGACAGGGGCAGCCAGGGTTCTGATGGACCGAAGCCCGCATGGGCTTTGTCGCTCTGCCAGGGCAGGGGCGTGCGTGCTCCGTCGCGGCCCAGCGTCAGGGGCCAATTCGCGATCGCCTCAGGGTCCTGAAGGCGCTCAAACGGGACCTCGGCCTGGGGAAGCCCTAATTCTTCGCCTTGATAGATGAAGACATTGCCCCGCAAACACATCAGAAGCAGGACCGTTAGATCGGCAAAGGCCTTCGGGTCGCGGCCTTTCGCCCACCGGCTCACCGCGCGCGGCGCATCGTGGTTGGAAAAGGTCCAGCTGGGCCAGCCCTCGCCGGCATGGCCGGGCCACTCCTCCATCGCGCGCTTGACCAGGGCCGGCGTCAGATCGTCGGCGTAAAGGAAGGTGAAGCCATAGGCGCTCTGCAGCATGTCTTCGCCCTGGGTGAAGGCCTTCATCTCCGCATCGGAGTGCTCACGGTCCACTTCTGCCACCATATAGGAGGACCCATATCCGTCGCCGACCTCCTTCAATCGCTTTAGAAAGTCTACGATTTCGGGCTGGGACTGGTTGTAGAGATGCTCCTGGAAGTCAAAGGGCCGGGTCCGGCGGCGCGCTGTGCATTCGCGAGGCGGATTATCCTTCAGCTCCGGGTCGTGCATCATGAAGCTCACCGCATCCAGGCGCACGCCGTCGACACCCCGCTCGAGCCAGAACCGCATAACATCGAGAATCGCGGATTGGACATCCGGACGATGCAAGTTGAGTTGCGGCTGGGAGCTGAGGAAATTGTGCAAATAGTATTGGCCGCGCCGCGCGTCCCAGGTCCAGGCCGGGCCGCCGAACACCGATTGCCAGTTATTGGGCGGGCTGCCGTCCGGTTTCGCATCCGCCCAGACATACCAGTCAGAGCGCGGATTGGACCGGCTCGACCGGCTGTCCTGAAACCAGGCGTGTTCATCAGAGGTATGTGAGAAGACCTGATCGATCAGGATTTTCAGGCCCAGGCCTCGCGCTTTTTCGACCACGCGATCGAAGTCTGCCAGCGTGCCAAAGAGCGGATCGACTTCACAATAGTCCGACACATCATAGCCAAAGTCGGCCATCGGCGACTTAAAGAAGGGGGAAATCCAGACCCCGTCCACGCCCAGCGACGCAATATGGTCCAGGCGCTCGGCCAGGCCATTGAGGTCGCCCACACCATCCCCGTTGGAATCGCAATAGCTGCGCGGATAGACCTGATAAATCACCGCACCGCGCCACCATGGCTCCGGCTGTGATTGGGTTTGTGGCATCGAGTTCGCACCCAAAGCGGTCACACGCATTCTCCCCTGGACCGGCCATCCGATTCTTACCGACCGGCATTGACCCTTCTTAGACGCAAAAATCAAGCATCCTGCATGTTAAGAAATGCTCATTTTGCATCTTCTTGCAAGTGTGACAAATCCGCTTCAGTTTTGTGGATGTCGTGAAAAAGCTCGTATTTACAACATAAAGCGCCATCTGTTTTTTGCGCTGCAGCAAAGGCGGCAGTGTGTAAGCTGGTCGCATTGGCAAGATTTGCGCTTGCTGATTTTCTGAATTCCCATTAATTTGCGGTCATCAAATGACAAGGTCCGCGTATTCCATCGCGGCCAGGGGAGGGAATTAGAATGGCTCATTCACGCATTTATCGGCGTGCGCTATTGTCGACGGCGGCGACCAGTCTTGCACTGGCGATGGCCGGCGGCGCGGTCGCGCAGGAAACAGAAGATACTTCAGCTCAGACCGACGACGTCATTACCGTCACCGGTATTCGCGGCTCCATTTTGAGCTCGATTGCTGAAAAGCGCGAAAACACGTCGATTGTCGAAGCTATCTCAGCGGAAGACATTGGTAAGCTGCCGGACGTGTCCATCGCCGAATCGTTGGCGCGCCTGCCGGGCCTGGCCGCCCAGCGTGTGCGCGGTCGCGCACAGGTGATTTCGGTTCGCGGTCTCGGCCCGGACTTCACCACCGCATTGTTGAATGGTCGCGAGCAAGTCACCGCCGGCGACAACCGCGGCGTTGAGTTTGACCAATACCCGTCCGAGCTGATCAGCCAGGCGCTGGTCTATAAGACGCCAGACGCACAGCTGGTGTCGCAGGGCCTCGCCGGTACGGTCGATCTGCGCACCATCCGTCCGCTGGAATTTGGCCGACGCTCGGTCAGCTTGAGCGCCTCTTATGAGCTGAACTCAAATGGCGATCTGAACCCCGATTTTGACGATAATGGCTACCGGATTTCCGGGACCTATGTGGACCAGTTCCAGAACGACACCGTTGGCCTGGTCTTCTCCATCGCCCACCAAGACACCCCGACCCAGGGCGAGCGCTACGAGATCTGCAATTTCCAGGATCGTGGTGGCGCGCAGGCGCCTGAGTGCTTCAAGATGTTTGCTGAATCCCGCGACCTGGACCGCACGGCGGTTCTGGGCACGCTGGAATTTGAGCCCGATGATACCGTCAACGCGTCGTTGGACGTGATGTACACCGAATTCACCGATGGTGGCGTGCGTCGCGGTCTGGAATTGCCGACCGGCACCTGGCTGGGCGGGACCAATCCGGGCCTGCGCCTCAACGGTCCGGTGGTTGAAAACGGCCTTGTGGTCGCTGGTGGCTTCCGCAATGTGTTCGCTGTCGGACGCAACGATGTTCAAGAACGCACCGCTGAGCTGTTCTCGATCGGGGGTAATGTTCAGTGGTCGCCGATCGACAACTGGACCTTCGAAGGCGATCTGAGCTTCTCGCGCGTTGAACGCTCTGCGCTCGACTTCGAAAGCTATTTCGGGTTCGCCGAAGGCGGTTTCCCGAACTATCCGTCAGCCATCGACAATATCGACTTCGCGCTGGACGGCGGCCGCTACCGCTTCAACTCCACGGTCGGCAGCGACTATGCTGACCCGACCTTGATGGTGTTGACCGACCCAGGGGGCTGGGGCCAGGACGGCTTCCATAAAATCCTGAACACTGATGACCAGCTGACGGCTCTGCGCGGCAGCGCGACCCGTGAGTTCCAGGACAGCTTCTTCACCTCCGTGGAAGCGGGCCTGTACTACACCAGCCGGGAAAAAGAGCGCGAAACCATCGAAAGCTTCGTCGATCTGGCCAGCGGCAACGGCGCTGACCCGATCCCCGGTGGCTCAGTCATTGGTTCAACCAGCCTGGACTTCGTCTCCAACATCAATGTGGTGGCGTATAGCCCGACCCAGCTTCTGGCCAACGGGACCTATAATCTGCGCCCGCTGCCGCTGGGCTTCATCCCGAACAAGCAGTGGCAAGTCGAAGAAGACGTGCTGGTGGCGTATGTCCAGGGCAATTACGAGCGCGAGCTCGGCTGGTCCTATCTGCGCGGTAATCTGGGCCTCCAGGTTGTTCATACCGACCAGAGCTCGACCGGTCCGGTTGGGTTTGGCACCGGCTTCCTGCCGGTCGTCGCGACCGAAGGGGATACCTATACCGAAGCTCTGCCGAGCCTGAACGCGGCGTTTGAGATCACTGAAAACCTCTATCTGCGCGTCGGCGCAGCCCGGACCCTGGCCCGGGCGCGTATGGATGACATGCGGGCCTCGGTTGGCGTGAGCACGAATGCCACGATCTGTCCGCAGGCTCCTGACAATTCGCTGCTGGCCTTCAATCCGGGCGCCGATCCGGACAGCACCTGTGTGAGCGGCAATAGCGGCAACCCGCTGCTGCGCCCGTACATCGCGGACTCCTTCGACCTGTCGCTGGAACACTATTTCGCTGATGGCGGTTACTGGTCCATCGCGGTCTTCCACAAGGAGATCGATAGCTGGGTCTTCGGCAGTGTTGGCCGCGATGTGGTTGTCCCCGAAGTCGTTGACGCCTTGTTCGTTCCTGGGACTGCCGCTGCAAACCCAGGCATTGAGCAGGCTCGCTTCTTCTCTGCGGAAAACACTGATGGGGGTTGGCTACGGGGTATCGAAACCTCGCTGAGCTTGCCGGGCGAAATGCTGAGCCCGGCGCTGGAAGGCTTCGGCATGTTTGCCACCTACTCGATCACTGACAGTGAAGTTCAGCCTTCCACGACAGCCAACCCGATCACCATTCCGGGTCTGTCGGAAGATATCGGCAATGTCACCGTCTACTATGAGCGCGGTGGCTTTGAGGCCCGCATCTCCAACCGCTGGCGCGGTGACTTCCTGGCTGAGCTGCCAGACTTCACCGGTCAGCCAGACTTCCGCTCCGCCTTCGATGAATCGGTGGTGGACGCCCAGATCGGCTACGAGTTCACCCAAGGCCAGCTTGATGGCCTGACGGTGCTGCTCCAGGCCAACAATCTGACCGATGAGCGCTTCGGAACCTTCATCAATGGCGATGAGCGTTTCGCGCGCAATTGGGAAGAGTACGGCACCACTTACACCCTGCGTGTGAACTGGCGTCGTTAAGGGACATCTGGTTCCTTCCAAAACTGTGTGACCTGACCCTCGCTGGCCTGGCCGGCGAGGGTCTTCTTTTTCGCTGAATGGGCCGCAGTCAAAAGGCTTGACCGCGGCTCGGACCGCGGCACGATCAAGCGGTGACAAAAGCTGGATGGCGCGTCTTCAAGCGCGTCGGGGAGGCAGCAAGGTGCAGGAAACACGCGTAAAATCGGTCGTCATTGTTGGAGGCGGGACCGCAGGGTGGATGGCCGCAGCCGCGCTGACCCGCTTCATGGGCCGGGGCCTGTCCATCACCCTGGTGGAGTCCGATCAGATCGGCATTGTCGGCGTGGGCGAAGCCACCATTCCCCAGATCAAAAATCTCAATCGAGAGCTGCAGATCGATGAAGCGGACTTCGTGGCCAAAACCCAAGGCTCATTCAAGCTCGGGATCGAGTTCCAGAACTGGCGGCAACAAGGCCACGCCTATCTGCACAATTTCGGCAATATCGGGCTCAATCTGAATTCGATCCATTTCCATCACTATTGGATGCGCGCCCGGGCCGAGGGGTCGACGCTCGACCTGTGGGATTATTGCGTCAACACCCAGGCGGCGCGTGGGCTTAAATTTGCGCCCATGGATAAGCTGGGATCCTCACCTCTATCGGGGATCGCCTACGCCTATCATTTTGACGCCGCGCTCTATGGCCAGTTTCTGCGCTGCTATGCCGAACAACGCGGCGCAACGCGCGTGGAAGGCAAGATTATTGATGTCGACCAGGATGCTGAAAGCGGCCATGTCACCGCTGTTCGCTTAGAGGATGGCCAGAGCGTTGCCGGCGATCTCTTCATCGACTGTTCCGGGTTTCGCGGGCTGCTGATCGAACAGGCGCTGAAGACCGGTTATGAGGACTGGTCGCACTGGCTGAAATGCGATCGCGCCTTTGCCGTGCCGTGTGCCAATGACGGGCCGTTCCGGCCTTACACTCAGTCGATTGCCCACACCGCCGGATGGCAATGGCGCATTCCGCTGCAGCATCGCACCGGCAATGGCCATGTTTTCTCCAGTGCCTATATCGATGAAGACAAGGCGCGCACCACGCTGCTGTCCAATCTGGAAGGTGAGCCGCTGGCCGAACCGCGCTTGATCAAATTCGTGACGGGCCGCCGCAAGAAATTCTGGCATAAGAATGTGGTTGCGCTGGGGTTGGCGAGTGGCTTTCTGGAGCCGCTTGAATCGACCTCCATCCATCTCATTCAGTCAGGGATTAGCCGTTTGATCCCGCTCTTCCCAACCGGCGGTTTCGAAGCGGCGACGCAAGCCGAATACAATCGCCAGATGAGCCTGGAATTCGAGAAGATTCGCGACTTCCTGATCCTGCACTACCACGCCAATGAGCGCACCGATTCCCCCTTCTGGATCGATGTGCGCGAGATGGAGGTGCCCGAAACCCTGCAGCGCAAGATGGCGTTGTTTAAGCAGGCGGGCCGGCTCTATCACGAGCAGGAAGACCTGTTCACCGATTCAAGCTGGCTGCAGGTCCTGGTCGGGCAGGGGGTGCTGCCACAGAGCTATCACCCGATCGCGGACCAGATGGAGCCCGCGCAGCTGGCTGAGTTTCTGACCAATATTCGCCAGATCGTCACCGGGGCTGCGGCGAAGCTGCCGAGCCATGCTGAGTTCATCGCACGCCATTGCCCGGCCGAACGCCCAGCGGCTTAAGGCCCGGCGTGGGCCAGACCTCGACGCGGCGGCGCTCACAGCGTTAGACTTTGGCCCAGTCGTGAAAAGGGGGTGTACGTGATGTCAGAGGATCCGACCCTGCCCATCCGGGAAAGAGCCAGTCAGCTGGCCCATGTCGATGCCGGCACGGCCTGCACGCAAACCTCGTTCAAGACCCAGGGGAAAGCCTTCCTTTATATTGGGCCTCAGGGCGGGCGCTATAAAGCCATGTTCAAGCTGTCGGCGTCACGCGATCAGGCGCAGCGGCTGGCGGGCGAGCATCCTGACGACTTTCAGATCGGGACGCAGCACTGGGTGACGGCCCGCTTTAGCGAAGAAGCCCCGTTGCCAGAAGCCTTGTGGATGGCGTGGCTGGAAGAAAGCTACCAGCTCTGCCAACCCAAGCCGAAGCGATAGCCCTAGGCGATACACCCCATGGACCCAGATCAGCGCAATCTTGTCGGAAGCCTTGATCGCTTTGTGCTGAATCTGGCGATGGCGCTGTTGTGCGTCTTTCCTACGCTCGCCGATCTGGTGTTGCGGCCCTGGCGGATTGCGCCGCTCTTGAAGACCCAGCTCAATGAAGGCCGCAAAGGGCCTTATCTCGGCCCTGGCGTGTTTTTCATCGCCTCGATCACCTTGTTCACGGTTCTGGCCAGTTTCACCGTCACCGCTGAAACCCTGGCATCCAATACCAGCCTGATCGGCCCTGCCTTCGCCCAGCGGATTGGGGCGGCGGTGCGCGACGGTGAAGCCTGGCAGGTGGCCGGGCTGATCGCACCGTTTTTCGGGGTCGCGGCCCTGTTTGGTGCCATCATCTATGCCGTGGGCTATGTTTCGACCGAGCGCTGGACCTTGCCCATGGCGCTGGGTGCAAGCCTGTTTCAGATGGCCACGACCATTTGCTGGATCATTGCCACATCCGCGCTCATCGATCAGCTAGCCGCCAACACGGCCGGCGGGCTCGCCACCCGGCTTTATGATTTCAACACCCTGCCCATCATTCTGATCCCCGGTTGGCAGTTTTTCTGGTTCTTCAGGGTTGCTGGCTCGAATTCGATCCCGCGCGCTTTCGGCCTGGCCGCCGCTGCGCTTGTATTATGCGCGCTGCCGCTCATCGCCCTGCAAATCCTGTCACGCCTGTCCTGACGTCTGCGCCGACTGCGCAGTCTGCGGCACAGCCTTGCAGTGGTGATCGATATAGGCCTGGTGGGTGGGCATGGCGCTGGCCGCGCCCTCAATGGCGGTCTTAATCCCGGCCAGATAACGCGCGCCATCGACCCCGCGCAAATCCACCAGCGGATCATAGCGCTTGGGCATCATGCCTTGGCCAATCATCACCGCCAGCCAGCTGGGATTGGTGAACAGCTCCAGCCCGCGGGCGACCAGGCGGCCATGTTCTTCAAACTGCGCCATTTTGTAGGCCAGCGTGTTGGGGATCTCCATCTCGCGGCAATAGCGCCACAGCTCACCGTCGGTGCGCTCATTGAGGTGGTAGTGCAGAACCAGGAAATCGCGAATGCCGGCAAACTCATCGCCCATCAGGTGGTTATATTCGGCGGCATTCAGGGCGTGATTGTCCGCGCTGGGGAACATGGCGATGAAGCGCATAATGCCCACCTGGATGAGGTGAAGCGAGGTGGATTCCAGGGGCTCCAGGAAGCCGCTGGATAGCCCGATGGCCACACAATTCTTATTCCAGAATTTCTTGCGCATGCCCGTGGTGAAACGCAGGAATCGCGGGTCGGCCAGCGGCTCGCCATCAAGGTTGGCCATCAGCGTATCGGCGGC
>JANQMI010000022.1 GCA_028280165.1 Oceanicaulis sp.
GTTCCAGCCGGCGGCGGCGGGGCATCGTCTGGGCGCGCCGGGCCGGCCAGCGACAGCACGCTGTCTCGAGCGCCGGCAAAGGTGAACACCGTCTCCGCCCCGATCCCAGCCTCGCTGGTCAGGCGCGACCGGACGGAAGTGGCGGTTTTGCCAGAGCGCAACATCTCAGAGCTGACCTGGACGGAGCCCCCTGACGGGCCCACGAAATTGATCAAGGCGCTGCGCAGGGGGCGTTGATCCGCCAGCTGAGCCTCAGCGGCGATCAGGCAGAGCGCGCTGGAAATCCCGCCATAGGTGGTGCGCCCCTGTTTCCAGCTGTCTGGGATGTCGGCGCTCAGGCCGGTCTCGGTGTGCGTTATCGAGGACAGGAAGTCGGCATAGCTCATGGAGGGCGGCTCGCGTTGGGCAGGGTGGAGTGAACGCTGTTCACCGCTGACATAGGGTGCGCTGGGCCTTGCGCCTAGTCCTGGTCGGCTGCAGCCTGCACCGAATATGAACGCGAAGGCCTTTCTCGCGCCCCAATCGAGGGTTAGACCTGTGACCCATGATGAATACGGCTTCGATTTTTCTCACCACGGTCCTGTCCACGGTTCTCGCCGGCCAGGAACCGCCGGCCAATGAACCGCCCACTGGCGAACCCTCCCTGGGTCAACCGGTGGTCACTTCACCGGTGTCAGATCGCGAAGAGGGGCCCGCGGCCGCTCAGGACGACCCGGTTCAGCTGCCCGATCAGGCCGCCTTGCGGGCTGCCGCGGCCGAGCAGCGGATGGTCTCCATTGCCCGGGCCGACGCCTGGTTTGCGGCGCTGGATACGCTACAAGCGCGCTTCTTGCAGTTTTCCCCAGACGGCACTGAAACCGGCGGCGATCTGGCGATGGACCGCCCAGGCCGCGTGCGCTTCGATTATGATGATCCGAGCCCCATTCTGATGGTGGCCGATGGCTCGACTGTAGCGCTGGCCGATTTCGCGTTGGAAACCATCGACCGGGTGCCGCTCTCAGCCACGCCGCTGCGCTATGTGGTGGGCACCGAAGCGCTGAACGCGTCTGAGGCGGTGGCCGAGGTCAATCGCGCGGACGACCGGATCTATATCACGCTGGTCGATCCTGAGGGCGAGACGGACGGTCGACTGACCCTGATCTTTCTTGATGACATGCCGGACGAGGCGGCGACCACCATGGCGCTAGAAGGCTGGTATGCGGTCGATGCGATGGGCGGTTTGACCGAAGTGCGCCTGTTCGACGCCACGCTCAATGAGCGCCTCGATCCGCGCCTGTTTATCCTGGACGATGAAGACGTGATGGGCCGCGATCGCAGGCGGGGGCGGCGTTAGTCCCTCTCGCCCCTAATCCTCATAATCCTCTGGCCGGACGACATAGTTCAGCGCCAGGCGGCCACCATCGGCATAGACGCATTCGCCGGTGACATAGCTGGCGTCCTTGGAGGCCAGGAACCAGGTGACCCCTGCGATCTCGTCCGGGTCGCCCAGGCGTAGCAGCGGCGTCCGCGACTTGATACGGTTCATGGCTTCCTTGTCGTCGGCCACGGCTTTGAGAATCTCGGTATTGATCGAGCCGGGGCCAACCGCGTTCACCCGCACGCCCCAGGGGGCCAGCGACAGGGCCATGGCCTTGGTCATCTGATTGAGCGCGCCCTTGCTGGCCACATAGGCCAGCTGATCGGGGATCGCGACCACCGCATTGACCGAACTCATATTGATGATCGCATAGCGCTTGCGGCAATCCTCAGCGCGGGTTTGCTCATCCTCGATCTGCTCGACCATTTGCTTGGCCGCAGCCCGGGCGACCAGGAAGCTGCCGCGCAGATTGACATTCATCACGGCGTCGAAATCATCCACCGACAGGTCCAGGACATCGCCGCCCTTCACGCAGGCCGCATTATTCACCAGCACGTCGACGCGTTCGAACGCTGATCGGGTCTCGGCCATCAGATTGGCCACCGACAATTTGTCGGAAACATCGCAGTGTACGAAAATCGCCCGGTCCTTGCCGCCGTCCAAATCAGTGGCCAGCTCTTCGCCAGCCTTCTCGTCGACATCGGCGATGACCACCCGCAAGCCTTCGTCCACAAAGCGCCGGGCGCAAGCCGCGCCGATACCGTTGGCGGCACCGGTGATGATGGCAACGCGATCTGAAAGGGGCATGTCGGCGCTCTCCGGTCAGGCTTGGACAGGCGCAGATGTGAAGCGCACCTGTGCGCGACTGTAAACCGGGCTGCGCTGTGCGGTCGCATTACATCTTCATGAAAAAGGGCGATCGCAATGCCTGCAATCGCCCTTGGTCGGCTCAATCTTGAGGATGCGTTATTGACTTCGCAATCGCTCAATCTCTTCTTTTAGTTTAAGTTTTTGCTTTTTAAGGCTGGCAATCTGAAGCGTGTCGGAGGACGGGGATTTCATAATGTCTTCGATGCGGGCATCCAACTGGTGGTGACGAGCGTCCAGTTCACGAATACGAGCTTCAGTAGCCATACGTGCCTCCTATGCGGTTAAGACCTAGATTGAAGCACTGAAGTGAGCGTGTTCGCAATTCCAATCTGCGGGCCTGGTTAAAATTCTTAAGGTGGGCGATGTCGTCTGAAGCCAAAGCACGTTTAATTGTCGGTATTTCGGGGGCCTCTGGCATTATCTATGGCCTGCGCACGCTGGAAGCGCTCAAGGCGCTGGATGTGGAAAGCCATATGGTGGCCAGCAAAGCGGCCGATATGACGCTGTCCTATGAAACGCCGTTCAAACCGTCGGACCTGCGCGAGCGCGCTGATTTTGCTTATAAAATGCCCGATGTTGGCGCGCCGATTGCGTCGGGGTCCTTTCAGACCTTGGGGATGATTATCGCGCCCTGTTCGGTGCGGACGATGAGCGAGATTGCCACCGGCGTGACGTCGTCCCTGCTGACGCGGGCCGCTGATGTCGTCCTCAAAGAACGCCGCCGATTGGTGCTCATGATCCGGGAAACCCCTTTTCACCTGGGCCATTTAAGGACCATGACCCAGCTGACGGAAATGGGCGCGATCATCATGCCGCCTTTGCCTGCCTTCTACGCCCATCCCAAATCGCTGGATGACATGGTCGACCAGTCTGTGGGCCGGGCGCTCGATCTGTTCGGATTGAGCTGGGACGGCACGCGGCGCTGGGGCGAGGATATTGAAGAAGGCCGCCGCCCGGCGGCTCAAGTGAACCCGCAAACAGGCGAATAGCGCTGCCATGGCCGCCCATCCCACTCTGCCGCGCTTCACCTTCTGGGATTTCTCCAAGGCGGTTTATGGCCAGCCGGGGGTGAAAGAGGCGTGTCTGGCGCTTCAGGACGCTGGGCTCGACGTTAATCTGGCGCTGTGGATCGTCTGGACGGTGGTCTATGGCCGCGATCCCGGACCGGCGATTGGCGGGGCTGTGGAGCGATCCACCCTGTGGAGCGGCCACGTGGTCAAACCGCTGCGCGCGGCGCGGACAGGGCTGAAATACCCGCCAGACTTTGTCGAAGGAGAGGCGGCCGCCGCATTGCGTCAGAAAGTCCTCGCCGCAGAGCTGGAGGCCGAACGCTTAGAGCAGCAGGCGCTGGAAAGCCTGTCGCGCCATTGCCCGGAGCATCACTCCAGCGATCATCGCGCCCTCGCGCTGACCGCACTGGAGGCTTATGCGGCAAGGCTTTCGGCCACGGCCCCGACCGCCGCCTTTATAGAGACCGTTTTCGACGCTCTTGAAAAAGTGTAGAATAACCGTCATAGACCTGCGCCGCGCGCGATGACGGTTCGTCAAACAACCGCCAGACGCGTGCGCGAGATCATCGGTTCAACCGCCCGGCCGTCTTGCGTGCCGGTCTGTCTGGAGGCGTTCGACAAACGCGATGGACGGCGAGTTTGATTTTGAAGCGCTGGAAAAGCGCCTTGAAGAGCTGGAGCGCGAACACCGCGCCCTCGACGAAGAAGTGCGCGCCTTGACCATGTGCGGGGTTGTCGACCAGCTGAAAGTCATGCGTCTGAAACGGCGCAAGCTGTCTCTCAAAGACGAGATCTATCGGATCGAAGACATCCTCAATCCCGACATTATTGCCTAAGGCGCGTTCGCCGTTTCTTGATTGCCCTCTCTGCTAGAGGTCTTGGGTCGAGTTCAGGACAGGCTCCGGTCGGGACCCAGGGAGGACAGGGCTCAGCATTTCAGGGCTCTGGGTTCCCGCCTGCGCGGGAATGACGAGGGGTGACACGGTCTGGCGAAGCTACCATCACGCCGCATCAAGACACGGCAGAAAGAGACGTCCGCCTCAGACCGCCGCGATCTTGCGTGCATACATGGCGGCATCGGCTTCTGCCATGGCGGTTTCGACGTCGACGCTGGCGTCCAGCGCGCGCACGCCCCAGGCTGCACCCAACCGTAACTCCACGCCCTCATGCAGGATCGGGGTGCTGGCAATCGTTTCGGCCAGCTCTTCGGCTTTGCGTTCCGCCGCAGCCGCTGGGGTCAGCGTGAGCACGACCCCGAACTCGTCCCCGCCCAGGCGGCCGACCGCATCGGTCTCGCGCACATGGGCGGCGATCAGCTCTGCGACCTGGCGCAGAGCCGTGTCGCCGGCCGCATGGCCGTGGGTGTCGTTGATCTTCTTAAAGCCGTTCAAATCCATGTAGAGCAGGGCGGACGGTGCATCATGGCGTTCGGCCAGCGCCAGCGCCTTTGACACTTCGCGCAAGAAGGCTCTGCGATTGAGCACCGGCAAGAAGACATCATGGTCCGCCAGGCTTTCCAGATCGCGGATTTTCGCGCGCAGGGCTTCGGTTTCCTTGCGCAGCTGATCCACCTCGCCCATGAGCGACAGCAAGGCGCGCTGGACATTCGGTGTTAGCTCTGCCTCCGGCACCCCCATGATTGAGGCGCTGTCACGACTGGCCTGTGCGCCGGCCGGGGCCGCGGTCGAGGCGTTCGCGCCGGATTTGGACGCGGCTTTTACGCTATCGCGGCGGCTGGCGGCCGTGGCCGGATCTCCAGGACGAATGCGCATGGCGCGCGCCTCCTCACATCACTCAGTCAGTCTCGGTCAGACTTGCCGAAGCGCGGTTAAGAAAGCGTTCACTATGGCGGGGTGGGGCGGTGATAAGCTCGGGCCCTCTTCTCCACAACGAGAAGAGATCGTCATCCCCGCGCCGGCGGGGACCCAGGGATGGCAGAGCTTGGCGCTTCAGGGCTCTGGGTTCCCGCCTGCGCGGGAATGACGAAGGTGAAGTTGCTACCAAACACACTCTTCCCCGACGAAGGTCGGGGCCCAGAGCCGTCAAGCGGAGCGTCCTATGATACCTGGGTCCCGGCCTTCGCCGGGAAAGAGAAAGGGGTGTAGATGGGCAGGCGCGATGCCACCGATGTCGGCTCTGCCCAGCGACACCCCTTTTTGTGCACCATTCTCCAACTGGATCTGGGATCCGAGCTCGCCTCGCATCTGGACAGGACGGGCTACGGCCTGAGCGTGCCTAGAAGCGCGTCAATCGCGTCCATCACCGTAGCGGAGGCCATCGCGTCTCCCTGACGCTGGGCGATGGAGGCTTCGGCCATGAGCGCATTGAGCAAGCGGGCGATCAGAGCGGGCGGGTCGGGGCGGATCTCACCGTGGTTGGCCGCTTCGCTCAGCAAGCGCTCAAAGGCGGTCGTGCTGAGGCGGTCTTCGATGTCCCGGGCGCGGGCATAGCCCAAGGCGGAGGGCCCGATCTCAAACAGGATCAGCGAGACGTCGGGAGCCTGTACCTCAACCAGCCAGGCGCGGCAGGTCTCTTTCAAGCGCGTCAAGGCAGACATGTCCGACGCCACGGCCTTGGCCGCGCGCGCGATCGCAGACCGGGATTCGGCCTCATACACCGCCTCCATCAGCTCAAACTTGCTTTTGAAATGATGGTAGAGCGCCCCTTTGCTTAAGCCCGTGACATCCAGCAGGCGTTGGGTGGTGGTTTGCTCAAAGCCCTGATCGAGCACGCAGTTTCGAAAGGCTGCGATGAGCTTGGAGCGCGTTGCGCGCGCGCGTTGTTCCTGAGTCGCCATGGCGGTGACTTTACACAGTTTCGCTCAAAGTATAAACAAACCGCTGGTCGGTTTGTTGTGAGAGTGAGGGATTGGCCAAAGCTGGGGTCCCGGTCAGGACGCGCGACATCCCATGATCCGGGGATTCTGGCTGTCGCTGGGAAAGAGACGACGGGCTTGAAGCCGTCAGGCTTTGCGAGGACCGGTGGGAAAGTTGCGGCGCGCCGATGAAAGAGGACAAGACAATGGACGAGCGTTTTGAGTGTCTGAACACAATGATGGCGATCTGGAATACCCGTGATGAGGCGGAGATCCTGGCGCTGACCGACGCCGCGTTGGAGCATAATGTCCATTTTGTTGACCCCAACCACAATATTATCGGCCGGGCGGCCTTTGTGGCGATGGTCAAACAGGTCCAGGCGATGGTCCCGGGCGCGGCCTACTCACGCACCAGCGAGATCGATATTCAAAACAATTTCTGCCGCTATCACTGGGCGATCCACCATAACGGCAATCAAGTCATGGCCGGCTTTGACGTCAGCGAAATCAATGACGCCGGTAAGGTCGTCAAAGTGATTGGATTTTTTGGAGAGCTGGAGCGGTAGGCTTCAACCTACGACCAGGTTTGCGATGACGCCATCTTCGAATGACGCTTTCGGCTTCGATACAAACACATGAGTCATCCTGAACTTGATTCAGGACCCAGTTTCAGCACCGAGCCTGCTGGGTCCCAAATCAAGTTTGGGATGACGAAATTGCGATGGGTATTGCTTAGCTTCCCACCGGTCCATCATCGTTGCGGCGCAGGGCCACAACGGAGGGACGTGGTGGCATCGCGTTGTTGAAATCCGGCCAGCGGGTGCCCGGATTCTCGAACGTCGCCCCATCGGTGTCGCCGGGGTGCTGAACGGCGGCAAACAGGGTGCGTCCATCGGAGACAAAGCGCGGTCCGCAAACTTCCGCGCCGACCGGTGCCCGGAAGAAGGCCCGACCCGTGCCGCGATCCTCGCCTTCGGTGCCGACCGCCCAGACCCCATCATTGGAACCAGTGCGCGGATTGCCGTCCGTGGCCACCCAAAGCCGGCCTTCAGGGTCAATCGCGCAATTGTCCGGTGAGCCGAACCAGCCATGCTCGCTGGTGGACGGATTCCACGTCGCGCCGGAGGTCTCGTCGCTCGGGTCGCCGCACAGCACCAGCATCTCCCATCGCGAAGTGGGGGATGTGAAGTCGCCATCCGGTTCGATGATTTCCACAATCTGGCCGACGCCATTATTGGCCCGCGGGTTGACCGCGTCGACCTGGTCTTCGGTCCGCCGATGGTTGTTGGTCAGCATGACATAGGCGCGGCCCGTGAGCGGGTTCGGCTCCACATCTTCAGGCCGGTCCATCGGTGTTGCGCCCAGCAGGTCGGCGGCGCGGCGCGCCTCGATCAAAACCTCGCCCTGGCTGTCAAAGCCGTTCGCTTCGGTGAGCGGGCCGGTGCCGAAGGTCAGCGGCATCCACTCAACCGTGCCGTCGGCGTCAAAGCGCGCCACGTAAAGCGTGCCCTCATCCAGCAGATTCATATTGGCGGCGCGATCGCCCGGCGTGTAGCGGCCCGCGGTGACGAATTTGTAGACATAATCGAAGCGCTGATCGTCGCCCATATAAAGCACGACCCGGCCATCGGGGGCCACGATGCTTTCTGCGCCCTCATGCTTGAAACGGCCGAGCGCGGTGCGCTTCTTCGGGGTCGAACTTGGGTCCATGGGATCGACTTCAACCACCCAGCCAAAGCGATTGGGCTCGCGCGGTTCGGCATTGAGGTTGAAGCGGTCTTCAAACCGGCCCCATTGATACCAGCCGCCCGGCACGCCATAGCGGGCGTGATTGGCCGCCTCGGGGTGGTCCTCGGCCAGCTCCCCGAGGAAATAGCCGTTGAAGTTTTCTTCGGCCATCAGATAGGTGCCCCAGGGCGTAATGCCGCCGGCGCAATTATTGAACGTTCCAAAGACCCGCCGGCCTGACGGGTCGGCACCGGTTTGAAGGCGCGCATGACCAGCGGCCGGTCCGGTGATCTCCATCGGTGTGCGGGCCGTGACGCGCCGATTGACCGGAGAGCCGACCACAGGGGTCCAGCCGCCATCTTCACCGCGCGCGATCTCCACGATGGTGCCGCCATGGGCGGCCTGTTCGACTTCGCAGAGCTCTGCGGTCATGGACTCAGGAAAGCGCTCTGCAATGCCCGGGAACATCAGCACAGTATTGGTGTATTCGTGGTTAGCGCACAGAATGCCGCGCGTGACCCGGCCCCCACTGCGCTCCAGCTCCACAAAGCCCAGATAATCATTGTTATATCCGAACAAGCGCTCCTGCTGGGCCGCGCTTTGAGTCATCGGATCAAAAGCGGGGCTGTCGTCAAACAGGGCATCGCCCCACCGGATCACCAGATCGGCAGTATAGCCGTCTGGGTAAGCGATCGTATCGGTGATGTCGCGGGTGATCTCGTCAAAGCTGACAGATCCTGCGCTCGCAGCATGACCGGTCGGGGTGGCAACCGATGCGTCTGAACACCCGGTGACACCGACGGCACCCGCCGCCGCGCCGGTGGCCAGAAAGCCCCGCCGCGACAGGCGCAGGTCCAGCACATCGCGGAAGGTCTTGGCGCTGGTCGCACGCGGATTGACGGATTGGTTTTCGCTCTGATCGATCATGGTCATAAGGCCCCAGCGGCGGTGAAGACGGTGTTGGGTCCGAAGCATATCCACACCATGTGACGGGTCCATGATTTTCAGCTTGGTTTGAGCAGTCTAATAATTCTCCTATCGAGTGTGTAATATCCCTCCAGAAGGGTATCCATGCGATCCCGAGAGGTCATCAATCGCCTGCAGGCAGATGGGTGGGTCCACGTGCGAACGCAGGGCAGTCATCATCATTTCAAGAAAGCTGGGATCGCCAGACTGGTGACCGTGCCCCATCCCAAGAAGAGTATTCCCACGGGGACATTGCGCAGCATCTTTCGCCTGGCGGGTTGGCCGTGGCCTCCCAATTGAACCAGGGGCGCATGATGTGTATAATATACACATGATTGAAGCGCCTACGAACCCCTTTTTCGCGATTATCCACCGCGACGGAGCCGGCTATGGAGCGTCATTTCCCGATGCTCCCGGCTGTCTTGCGGTGGCCCCGACGCTTGAAGCTCTCAAGGACGAAGCAGCCGGCGCGCTGCGGTCCCATATTGATGTGAGTATTGAGACCGGATTGGCTCGCCCGGTTGCGCGCTCCCTCGATACCGTGCTTGCCGATCCCCAGGTTCAAGAAGACGTGTCTGACGCTTACGCCACGCTGGAAGTCTGGCCCAAGGCTCGCTCGGGCAAGGTCAAACGGATCAATCTGACGGTGGATGAGTTTGCGCTTGATCAGATCGACAGGGCTGCAGGCCGTATTGGACTGACCCGGTCGGCCTTCATGGTGCGGTCTGCCTTAAAGCTTGCCGAAAGCCATGACGAAGACACGGCGGCCTGAGCCGAGCGCCGGCTCATATTAGTTTTCCTTGACCTGAAGGGTCGTCTGACTATGGTGCCGCGCCTTCTACACCGCACCTGAAGGCAATCCATCCATGGCCGACGCCGCCAACCCGATCGCTATTGTTATGGGCTCTCGCTCTGACTGGCCGACCATGAAGCATGGCGCGGACATTCTCGATGAGCTGGGTGCTGGTTATGAGGCCAAGGTGGTGTCCGCCCACCGTACACCGGATCGGCTGGTCGAGTTTTCGAAAACGGCCAAGGATCGCGGTGTCAAAGTCATCATTGCCGGAGCCGGAGGGGCAGCGCATTTGCCGGGTATGATTGCCTCCATGACGGCCATACCGGTTTTGGGCGTGCCCGTGCAATCCAAAGCGCTGTCTGGCCTTGATAGCCTGCTCTCGATCGTTCAGATGCCCGGCGGGGTGCCGGTCGGCACGCTGGCGATCGGCAAGGCGGGTGCGAAGAATGCCGCGCTGCTGGCCTGCTCCATCGTTGGTCAAAGCGATCCGGCGCTGATGGCGCGGCTGGAAGCCTGGCGTGAGGCGCAAACCGCCTCGATCGCGGACTCAGTTGAGGATTAAGTCCAGGTGAGCGCCTCTGACCGCCTTTCGCCCTGCGCCCGCATCGGCATTCTGGGCGGCGGGCAGCTGGGCCGCATGCTCGCAACGGCGGGCGCGCGCCTGGGCCTGGATGTGGTGATCTTCGATCCGCAGCAAGCCTGTCCGGCGTCGCGTGTCGCCGCTGAAACGATAACGGCCCCCTATGAAGACCTCGACGCTATCGCGCGCTTTGCCCAAAGCGTTGATGCGGTCACCTATGAATTTGAAAATGTCCCGGTTGAGGCCGCCCGCGAAGCGGCCCGCCATGCGCCTTTGCGCCCGGGGGTCAAAGCGCTGGACGTGGCGCAGGACCGCATCACGGAAAAGACCTTCCTGAACGAGAACGGGGCACCCACTGTGGCCTTCCGGCGTGTGCGCTCGGCTGATGATGCGAAGGTGGGTACCGAAGATCTGGGTGTGCCTGCGCTGCTGAAGACGCGGCGCTTTGGCTATGACGGTAAGGGTCAGGCGGTGATCCGGGATGTACCGGCGGCGGCCAATGCTTTTGTCACGATTGGCGAGCAACCGGCCATTCTGGAAGCCTTCGCGCCCTTCGCACGCGAGCTGTCGGTGATTGCCGCTCGAGGTCTGGACGGCACGATCGAAATCTACCCCTTAAGCGAAAACGTCCATGCGGACGGTATCTTGCGCGAGACGAAGGCCCCCGCGCGATCCAATAAGGCGCTCCGGGCCGAAGCCAGCAGGATCGCTGAGGCGATCCTCACCGCGCTCGACTATGTCGGTGTGCTGGCGGTCGAATTGTTTGAGCTGGAGGACGGCACGCTCCTGGTCAACGAGATCGCGCCGCGGGTCCACAATACCGGCCATTGGACCGAAGCCGCCTGCCGTGTGAGCCAGTTTGAGCAGCATATGCGGGCGGTGGCCGGCTGGCCGGTTGTTGATCCGGCCCCGATCCGCAAGGCGCGTATGATCAACCTGATTGGCGATGATGTGGACGCTTGGGCCGATTGGCTGGTCCATCCCAATGCCGTGCTGACGCTTTATGGCAAGCGCCAGACGCGCCCGGGTCGTAAGATGGGTCATGTGACACTTCTGGACGACTAGTCCCGGCTTGCCCTGAACACCAGCCTCCCCCAAGCTGCAAGGCCATGACAAAAAGGGAGGGGCGTGTGCTGCGCATCGTCGGGATCATTCTTGTCGTTCTGGCCATCGGTTTCGGTCTGGCCGCCTATGGGCCGGGATCGCTCAACGCGCAGAAATTCGATCCGCCGCCGCCTGATCCGCTGCTATCGACTTTGTTTACTCAGACCGTCCAGCCGGTCGCCCGCGAAGCCAGCGATTTCTACGGACCAGAGGACTTGGAGGTTGGCCCAGATGGCCGGCTGTATGCGAGCCTCGCCGATGGTCGGATCATGGTGCGTGAAGGCGATGGTCGCTGGAGCGAATTTGCCCAAACCGGAGGACGGCCGCTGGGTCTTGCCTTTGCGCCGGATGGCGCACTCTTTGTGGCCGATGCGCTGAAAGGGTTGTTGCGCCACACCGGTGACGGCTTTGAGGTCTGGATGGCCGATGAGAGCCAAGGCGGTGTTTTGGTCTTCACCGATGACCTCACCGTCCTTGAAGATGGCTCGATCATCCTCACAGATGCCTCGCGGCGCTGGGGCTATGGCGAATACATGACCTCCTTCTTAGAGGGTGAGCAGACCGGCGTGATCTATCGCGTCACCGGGCCGGATGAGTATCAGGCGATTGCCGAGGATTTCGCCTTTATCAATGGCGTTGACCATGACCCGGAGACCGGGCTGGTCTATCTCAATGAAACATGGGCCGGGCGGATCTGGGTGCTCGACCCGGATACACAAGTCGTCGAGGTGCTGGTCGAAGGTTTGCCAGGCTATCCCGATAATCTGGAGTTTGATCGCGAGACGGACCTCATCTGGGTGGCCTTGCCGTCCGAACGCTCGGCGGAGCTGGAGGCGCTACACCCCAATCCGCTGATCAAACGTTTGGCTTGGCGCTGGATCCAGATTGCGGGACTGCCGCCTCTTCCGCCGCGCCCGGTCAAAGCCATGGCCTTTACCCAGCAAGGCCAGCCGGTTCATGTCCTTTTAGGACCCGATGATGCGCCCACCGGCATTACCACGGTGGTACCGTTTGAAGGCGCACTTTGGGTCTCCGGTCTGGAACGCGATGGTATTGAGGCCTACGCCATGCCCGAGGCGCTGTAATGGCCGGTCTGGCCTTGGTCACAGGCGGGTCGAGCGGCATTGGTCTGGCGCTCTCAAAACAGCTTGCCGCCCGGGGTTATCGCCTGGCCTGGGTCAGTCTTGATCAAGACGAGCTCGATCGCGCCAAAGCTGAGCTTCAAAAGGATGCGCCGAACCTGGTGATCGACACCTTGGCCTTAGATCTCAGCGCGGCGGATGCCCCTGACCGCGTATTCCAATGGGCCAATGGATTAAGCCCGGATGGTTTGGATTTATTGGTGAATAACGCGGGGCTTGGCGTCTATGGCGATAGCGCAACGCTGCCGGTGAGCGCAGAGCAGACCATGATTGATGTCAATATCAAGGCCCTGCACGCCCTGACGCGGGCCTTCCTGCCGGCGATGGAAGCGCGCGATGGCGGCACGATCATCAATGTGGCGTCGAACTCAGCCTTTATTCCTGCGCCGCGGCTTGCAGTCTATGCGGCGACGAAGGCCTTTGTGCATCATTATTCTGACGCGCTGCAGCAGGAGTTGGCCCATGCCGGCTCGCCGGTGCGTGTCATGACGGTATGCCCCTCGGCGGTTTCCGACACGCCGTTCAAATCCCGTGCCGCGATGGACCGCGTGCGCACCTTTGCCAGCTTTACCGCAACCACCGCCGATGAAGTCGCCCAGGATATCGTCGAAGGCCTGGAGCGTGGGGCGAGGCGGGTCGTAACCGGGGCCGCCATGCGCCGTGCTCTGTGGTTGATGAAGCTAACCCCGGCTCCGCTTTTACGCTGGATGACGGGCCGCGAAACTTTGGAAATGTGAGCCGCTTCTTCCCCCTTGTTCGCCCCCCTTCTCTTCCCTGACCTGCGTCGGGAAAGAGAGGAAGAGGCTCTCGGTGTCTCCCCCTGCTTGCGGGGGGAGTGTCCCGAAGGGACGAGGGGGGCTTGCAACGCTGCAATGCCCCCTCCGTCAGCTCCGCTGACACTTCCCCCGCGAGCAGGGGAGGACATCGAAGCCTCTCTCTTTCCCGACCTGCGTGGACGAAGGACGGTGGAGGCCCATAGCGTGAACCAGGACTGACGGGGTGCAGAATCAATACAGCGGCGGCCTTCAGCTCCAGCCCCTCACACCCATAGACGCCCTTACCGCAATCCGATACACCGAAGCAGGGGTCGCGCGCGTTAACCGCGTCGGGGGCTGGGAGTGCCGGAGGGATGACCAAGTGACATTTGCGCGCCAACTGCTGACGGCTTGTGCGGCCGGCGCTCTCCTGACCGCTGCGGGCCTGGCGCAGACGCCCGCCGAGGAGACCGACCAGATTTATCTGGAAGCGGCGGAGCTCATCGAGGACCGACAGAGCGGTGTTTACATCGCGCGCGGTTTGGTGCGTTTGCGGGCCGGCCAGCGCGTCCTGTTTGCCGACGAGCTGATTTACGATCCGGCCACGGGGCGGGTGACGGCGCGGGGCAATGTGCGCCTGCATGATGGGCTTTTGCCAGCCCAGATCGCCGATGAAATCGTCTTGGACGATGAGATGGAAGAGGGCGTGGCTTATGGCTTTGCGACGCTTCTAGAGAATAATGGCCGTGCGGCTGCTGCGGCGGCGATCCGCCGTCCGGGGGGCTCGGTCGAGCTGCGTGACGCCTACTACACCGCCTGTGATCTTTGCGAAGACGAAAGCCGTGAACCGACCTGGCGGTTGCGGGCGGCGGAGGTGACTCGCGACTTAGACGACGAGGTCATTCGCTATAAGGATATGAGCCTGGAAGTGGCGGGCCTGCCGGTCTTCTACACGCCATATTTTGCGCACGCTGACCCGGCCGCGCAGCGCCGGTCGGGCTTCTTGTTGCCTGCCATCGATATCTCCAACCGCCTCGGGTTTAGCTACCAGCAGCCTTATTATTGGGCCATCAGCCCATATCAGGATCTGGTGATTGCGCCGCGCCTGATGACCGAAGCCAATCCACTATTGGAATTCGACTATCGCCGCCGCTTCTATTCCGGCGAAGTCAATGTCGAGTTCAGCTTCACCTATGAGCAGGAATACACCGACGGTCCGGACGAGGACTTGCAGGGCGAATGGCGTGGGGATGAAGAATTTCGCGGCCATATTTTTGCCGATGGCCGGTTCAATTTCTCGCCTGAATGGGCGTGGGGGTTTGGGCTTCAGGCCGCCGATGATGCGCTCTTCCTGCGGCGCTACGATTATTCCGAAGCGCCGGAAGAAAGCTCCACCTTGTTTGCGTTCGATCAACGCACGCTGATCAGCCAGCTCTATGTCGCAGGCCGCGGAGAGAATTACTACACCGATATCTCCACGGTTCGTTTCCAGCGCTTGTCGGACAATTTCGACAATGACCGGCTTCCCATTGTCGCTCCCTTGCTTCGGTTTAGCGGAGACGTGCCGCTGCCGCGTGGCTTTGGCGATATTGATGTCGATTTCAATGCCGTGGCGCTGCGCCGTGAGCTCGGCCGCGACTATATCCGCGCCAGCACCGGCTTTGAGTGGTCAGCGCCCACAACCCTGCCTCTGGGCGTGCGCGCAGAGCCGTTTGCTTTGGCGCGTGCGGATGCCTACAGCTTCAATACCGTCGATCGCAATGGTGTGGAGTTGGAGCAGACCAATTTCACGCGGGGGCTGGGTGCCGCTGGTGTGGACATCAGCTGGCCCTTCCTGCGGCCAGGACAAGCCTTCGATACCGTTATTGCGCCGCGTGCGTTTTTCGTCAGTGCAACCGGCCTTGATGACGACGATATTCCGCTGGCCGCAGAAAGTGAAACCGCTGACCTGGACCGAACCAGCCTGTTTCAGGTCAATCGCGTCGGCGGATATGATCTCTGGGAAGATGGGACCCGGGTCGATCTGGGTCTCAGCACAAGCCTTGAAGGGCGCAGCGCGCTGCCCTGGCGGACCGAGGCCTTTGTCGGGCGCAGCTATCGCACTGATGGTGAGCCGCGCCTGTCTGAATCCTCTGGCACGTTTGAAGATGAATCCGATTGGGTGGTTGAAGCCGAGGTCGCAACGCCGTGGGCCAGCCTGGCCGCGCGGACACGGATCGATTCCCAAACCAGCGACCGCAACCGGCTTGATGTTCTAGGGACGGTTTCGGCCTGGCGGGTCAATCTGGCCGCGACCTATACCGACATCGCCGACCCTGCCGCGCCGGCGGCTCTGGAAGAGTTTGCGGCCTCCGCCGAATTTGCCATCGCCAATAACTGGAGCGCCACCTGGACCGTAGTCCGGGACCTGGATGATTCCATAACGCGCACGACATCGGCCGGATTGCGCTATCAGGATGAGTGCACTGATTTCCGGATCTTCTGGGAGCGTGAGGATTTACAGATTGGCGATCTGGGACCGAGCGAATCCATCAAGTTCCAGATCGTGCTGTTCACGCTGGGTGGGATTGGTGAAGACTAGGCCTTTAAAGGCCATTTCACCGCTCTAGCTCTGCGGTTTATGAGCCAGTCTGACCTCTTTGGACCCCACGCCAATTTGCCAGAGCCGAGCCGCAAGGCCGGTCTTGTGCGCCTGTCTGCCTTTACCTCGTCCATGGGCCGTAAATACGCCGCAACGCGCAATCATGATTTCGGACCTGCAGATCGGTCCAACGTCTCCGCCTTAAGTGCGCATGTGCGCCACCGCCTGCTGACTGAGGCTGAGCTGGTGGCCGCGGCGATAGAGGCCCATGGCCTTGAGGGGGCGGAGAAATTTGTCCAAGAGGTGTGCTGGCGAACCTATTGGAAAGGCTGGCTGGAGCAGCGCCCATCGGTGTGGTGGGACTATAAGGCTGGGCTCGCCGCCGATCTGAAAATCCTGAAGTTGGATGGGGCGCTGCGTGCCCGCTATGACGCCGCCCTGGCCGGTGAAACCGGGATCGAATGCTTTGATGCCTGGGCTCGGGAGCTGGTGGAAACCGGCTATCTGCACAATCATGCGCGCATGTGGTTTGCGTCGATTTGGGTTTACACCCTCGACCTGCCCTGGCGGCTGGGGGCGGACGTCTTCTTCCGCCATCTGATTGATGGCGACGCGGCCTCCAATACGCTGGGATGGCGCTGGGTGTGCGGGCTGCATACCCGAGACAAGACCTATCTGGCCCGGGCCTCGAACATCAATAAATACTCTGGCGGCCGGTTTGACATGCAGGGCTATGACCTGGCTTCTGACGCTCTACCGCTCGGCGACCCCGATCACCCCGCGCCCACACCGCTACCGCTGCAAGAGGTTGCGGACCGGGACGCGAAGACACTGCTTCTCATTCACGACGAGGATGGATGCGCCGAAGACGGAATGTTTGACGGCCTGAATGTCGTTGGGCTGGCCCGCTATGCCAGTTTTGCTGCGCGCAGCAACTTGCCCGCGGGTGAGCGCGCGAAAGCGTTTTCAAATGCTGCGGTCGAGGACGCAGCATCGCGTGCCTCAGCTCACTTTTCGGTAGATTGTCAGCCCCTTCATGCTGCACAGGGCCTCATCCATGCTGCGCAGCATTTCGGGGCCACACAGATCGTTATGGCCCGGCCTCAAATCGGTCCGCTGGCCGACCAGGTCGACGCCTTGCGGCCTCAGCTCGTCGCGGCAGGGCTGAGCCTGGTGAAGGTGAAGCGCGACTGGGACAGGGCCTTCCACCCCCATGCGGACAGAGGCTTCTTCAAGCTGAAGAAAGCCATTCCCAAGGTTTTGGCCGCTGAGGGCATTCTGCCGCGCGCATCCTCCGCCGCGTGACATTCTGATCTGACAGGGTTACCCAGTTTACGGTCCTGATCAGGTGGAATCATGCCGGGTGACTTGCTGCCCATGTTGAAAGCGTTGGCCGAGCCAACGCGGCTGCGCATTGTGGCCTTGCTGGCCCATGGCGAAATGACGGTCAGCGAAATCATGCAAGTGCTTGGTCAGTCCCAGCCGCGGGTTTCACGCCATCTCAAACTCTTGGCCGATGCCGGCTTGTGTGAGCGCTTTCCCGAAGGCGGTTGGGTCTTCTATCGCCTCGTGCGCACCGGCACGGTGTCCAGCCTGGCCGGTGTGGTCGAAGAATTCGCCGATTTTGACGATCCCCAGGCGCAGCGCGATCGCCAGCGGCTCGCAGAGCTGAAGACCCAGCGCCGCGCCAATGCCGAGCTTTACTTTAAAGATGCTGCCCAGGAGTGGGCGCATATCCGCTCGCTGCAATACTCTGAGGACGCCGTGGAGTCCGCGCTCCTGGCGCTGACCGAGGACCGGGGCTTTGCCTTGCATGTGGATGTCGGGACGGGCACCGGGCGCATGCTGGAGCTGTTCGGCGCTCAGGCCCGCGAAGGCATGGGCGTGGACTTGTCCCGGGAAATGCTCAGCGTTGCGCGCTCCAAGCTGTCTGAAGCGGGGCTCACCTCTCGCTTTGTGCGCCAGGCGGACGCGTCTGCCCTGCCGGTGGAGGACGGGGCTGCTGATCTGGTGACCGTGCACCAGGTGCTGCACTATCTGGCCGACCCTAAGATCGCGTTGGATGAATGTGTCCGCGTGCTCGCGCCCGGCGGGCTGTTGCTTGTGGTGGATTTTGATGAGCACCGCCACGAAACGCTGCGCGAAGAGCATCATCACCGCCATTTAGGCTTTCCACCGGCCAAGGTGGCCAGCTGGCTGCAATCCTCGGGCTTGACCCTGAAGGCTTTGCGCGCGCTGGAGCCGGCTGGAATTGAAGGCGGGTTGACCGTCCTGATCTGGGCGGCGACAAAATCGGAAACCCCCACCGACGAGACCGAGTGACACATCATGGCCAATGCTCCTTCTGAACACGCCGCGCGGCTTGCCGGTGCGACCATGGCTGACCTGCTGGCTGAGCCGGGCCGCGATGACGCGCTGCAATTCGCCTCGGCCGGGCTGGAATTTGATGCCCGCCGCCAACGCTTGGATCTCGCCGCGTGGACGGATCTGCTGAGCTTAGCCAAAGCGCTGGACATGCCGACCCGGATCGCAGGGTTGATGGCTGGAGAGACCGTCAATGTCACAGAAGCCCGCCCGGCGCTGCATACCGCCTGCCGGGATGCGTCACGCCTGTCCGACAAAGACCTGGCGGCCCGCCTGACCGAGGCTCGCGCCCGCACCCGGGCCTTTTGCGCGGGTTTGACCGCACCGGACGCGCTCGACGGCCATCCGGTCAAGCGGATCGTGAATATCGGCATTGGCGGGTCTGATCTGGGCCCGCGCATGGTCTATGACGCGCTGAAAAAATTCCGCCGACCCGGGATTGATACGCGCTTTGTTTCCAATCTCGATCCGGCCGATCTGGATGATGCGCTGGAAGATGCGCAGCCGGAATCCACGCTGGTGCTGGTGGTCTCCAAGTCCTTCACCACGCAGGAAACCCTGATGAATGCCCAGGCCGCTCGCGCCTGGCTGGCCGCCAAGCTGGGCGATGCGGGTGCCGATGCGCGCTTTGCGGCCGCCACGGCAGCTCCGG
>JANQMI010000024.1 GCA_028280165.1 Oceanicaulis sp.
GTGTTTGCCGTCTACGGTAAGGGCGGAATCGGCAAGTCGACGACCTCGTCCAACCTGTCGGTGGCCTTCTCCAAGCTGGGCAAGAAAGTCCTGCAGATCGGCTGCGACCCGAAGCATGACAGCACCTTCACCCTGACAAAGCGCCTCGCCCCGACTGTGATCGACGTCTTGGAAAGCGTTGACTTCCACTCCGAGGAGTTGCGCCCCGAAGACTATATGTTCGAAGGCTATAACGGCGTGATGTGCGTCGAGGCCGGCGGCCCGCCCGCCGGTACCGGCTGCGGCGGCTATGTCGTCGGCCAGACAGTGAAGCTGCTCAAAGAGCACCACCTGCTCGAAGACGCTGACGTGGTGATTTTCGACGTGCTGGGCGATGTGGTGTGCGGTGGCTTCGCTTCGCCTCTGCAACATGCCCATCGCGGTCTGATCGTCGCAGCGAACGACTTCGATTCCATCTTTGCGATGAACCGGATCGCCTCGGCCATCCAGGCGAAATCGAAGAATTACGAAGTGCGCCTTGGCGGGGTTATCGCAAACCGCTCCAAAGCCACCGATGAGATCGACCGGTTTGCTGAAGCGACCGGGCTGCAACGCCTGGCGCATTTCCCGGATCTCGATGCCATCCGGCTGTCGCGCCTGAAGAAGAAGACGCTATTCGAGATGGGCGACGACCCTGAGATCGCTGCGGTTCAGGAGGAGTATCTGCGCCTGGCCCAGTCGCTGCTGGACGGGGTCGAGCCCTGCAAAGCCCATCCGATGAAAGATCGCGAGATCTTCGATTTCCTGGGGTTTGAATAATGGCAAGTGTGACTTACCAGGAACGCCGTGACGCGCTGGAGACTTATTTCGACCGCACAGCGGTCGAAGCCTGGGCTAAGCTGACCTCGGACGCCGAAGTCAGCGGCATTCGCGCCACCGTGCGCGCCGGACGTGATTCCATTCGCGAAACCATCCTGTCCTGGTTGCCGGATGACCTGACCGGAGAGCTTCTGCTCGACGCCGGCTGCGGTGCCGGTCAGCTGGCCTTTGCCGCTGCCGCGCGCGGAGCCCATGTTGAAGCCGTGGACCTGTCGCCAACGCTGCTTGAGCTGGCGGCCGAGCGCGCGCCAGTAGGCCTGTCCGGCGACGTCCAGTTCCGCGCAGGCGATATGCTCGACGCTTCGGCGGGACCAGTGGACCGTGTCGTGTCGATGGACTCGGTCATCCACTATCAGCCGTCTGATATGGTGCAGATGATTGCTGATCTGGCGTCGCGCGCTGAAACCCAGGTGATTTTCACTTTTGCGCCGCGCACGCCACTTTTGACAGTCATGCATGCCGTCGGTCAGCTCTTCCCGAAATCGGATCGCTCACCCGCCATCGTGCCTGTCTCCGAAGGCCATTTGCGCCGGCGCATCGGCGAGCACCCGGATTTGCAGGGCTGGACGATTGGGCGGACCCAACGGATCGACAGCTTTTTCTACATTTCTCAAGCCATGGAGCTGGTTCGCGCATGAGTGACCGCGCCGCAGAAAACGCTGAGCGTTGGGGTCGCCTTATTAAGGCGATGCTCCCCTTCGCGGATGCGGCCACGACGGAGCTGCCGCTCCGCCGGCTTCTGCGCCTGTCTCTGTTCCAGATTTCTGTGGGTATGGCCACAGTGCTGCTCACTGGCACACTCAATCGCGTGATGATCACCGAGCTGGGTGTGCCCGCCTGGATCGTTGCGGTGATGGTCGCCCTGCCGCTGGTGTTTGCGCCTTTGCGAGCCCTGATCGGATTTAAGTCTGATACCCATGCCTCGGTGCTGGGTC
Organism: Oceanicaulis sp.; assembly: GCA_028280165.1. Classification (GTDB taxonomy): domain Bacteria; phylum Pseudomonadota; class Alphaproteobacteria; order Caulobacterales; family Maricaulaceae; genus Oceanicaulis. Next base: position 1,794 of record JANQMI010000024.1, read on the forward strand.
TGAGACGCTTGCCCTATATCTGGTTTGGCACGCTGATGCAGTATGGCGGTCTGGCGATTATGCCGTTTTCGCTGCTGCTGCTGTCCGGTGAAATGAGCGGATCGGCGATCTATGGAACGGCAACCTGCGCAATCGCCTTTCTTCTGGTGGGCGCAGGCCTTCACACGACCCAGACCGCAGGTCTGGCCCTAGCCACCGACCTGGCAACGGAGGACAACCGGGCCCGGGTGGTTCCCCTGCTCTACGTTATGCTGTTGGTCGGTATGCTGCTCAGCGCCGTCAGCATCGGCTTCCTGCTCATCGACTTCTCCCACCAGCGCCTGATCCAGGTGATCCAGGGTGCCGCTGTGGTGTCGCTGGTCCTCAATCTGGTGGCCCTGTGGCGCCAAGAAGCCCGTCAGCCGGAATTGACTGACCCGGAAAAAGAACGCCCGGTCTTCGCTGAGGCCTGGAAAGCTTTCATGGAGGGGGGGCGTCCAGCCCGGCTTTTGGTGGCGGTGGGCCTGGGGGCAGCTGCCTTTGCCATGCAGGACATCCTGTTAGAGCCCTATGGCGGTGAAGTGCTGGGCCTGTCAGTGGGCGGAACCACCCTGCTGACCGCGCTGTGGGCGGCCGGCGCACTTGTTGGCTTTGCCTGGGCCGCGCGCAGCCTGACCCGTGGCCATGATGCACACCGCCTGGCCGCCTACGGCATGGTCATTGGCGTGTTCGCCTTTGCCTTCGTGGTGTTGTCCGACCCGTTGGGCTCAGCCTGGATTTTCCGCCTCGGTACAACCTTGATCGGGCTGGGCGGTGGACTGTTTGCGGTGGGCACGCTCACCGCCGTTATGGAATTGGGCGAGGCTGGCGGGGCCGGCATCGCTCTTGGGGCCTGGGGGGCCGTTCAGGCCACTGCGGCCGGAATTGCGGTCGCCCTGGGCGGAAGCTTGCGTGACATCGTCGGTGCCATGGCCGACACCGGTCAGCTCGGCTCGGCCCTTCAAGGGCCAGCGGTCGGGTATCAGGCCGTTTATCACATTGAAATCGCGCTCTTATTTGCCGCTTTGGTGGCAATCGGTCCGTTGGCTCGCCACGCGGGCAATCGGCCGGGGCGCACTCGGGGCAAGTTCGGTCTGACCGAATTTCCCAGCTAGGGGCTTTAAAGGAGGCTCAAATGGAAGGTGTACAAATCGTTGGATCGTTGGACGTCGCCACGCTCCTCTTCACGCTTTTCAATCTCTTCTTTGTGGGGCTGGTCTTCTACCTCGTCCGCGAAGGACGGCGTGAAGGCTATCCGCTAGAATCAGATGAAACGGGCAAGCTGGAAGCCATCGGCCCGAACTGGATGCCAAAGCCCAAGACCTATCTGCTGGCTGATGGCCGTGAGGTTCACAAGCCAGACGGCATTCGAGATCCCGATTACAGCGACAAGCTTAAGCGCCTGGCCCCTTGGGCTGGGGCTCCATCCGAGCCAGTGGGCGATCCCATGACTGCCGGTGTTGGACCGGGTGCCTATGCGCTGCGCGAAGACATCCCCGATGTCGACCACGAAGGTCACAACAAGATCATTCCCATGCGTCTGATGGAAGACTTTTACGTGACCGCCCGTGATCTCGACCCGCGCGGGGTTGAAGTGATTGCGTGCGATGATGAAGTGGCCGGCACCATCACCGAAATCTGGATCGACCGGGCTGAAGCACTTGTCCGCTACTACGAAGTCGAGCTCGCAGACGGCGGCCGCAAAGTGCTGCTGCCCTTCGCCTTCGTAAACATCAACAAGAAGAAAAAGCGTGCGGAAGTCCACGCCATTACCGCAGCGCAATTCTCCGATGTCCCAGCGCACGCGTCGGATGAGCAAGTCACGCGTCTGGAAGAAGAGAAGATCAGCGCCTACTACGCCGCCGGCACACTCTACGCCACGCCGGAGCGCAAAGAGGCTCTGCTATGACGGGCGACCGCGCTCAAGCGAATAAGGCCGCCAGTCCGCTGGAGAATCTGCCGGATGGCGAGGAGATCCTGTGGAGGGGCGGCCCGGATTGGATGGCCATTGCCATGCATGTGTTCCATGTCCGGGCTGTGGCCATCTATTTCACCGCCTTGATGCTATGGCAGGTCGCCAGCGCCATGATGATGGGCGGCGCACCGTTCAATGTTGCGCTGGCGGATGGCTTACTGCTGGTTCCTATGGGGCTTTTCGCCCTTGGGCTGCTGGGCTTGCTGGCCTGGCTTATCGCAAAAACAACCACATACACGATCACCACCAATCGAGTGGTGTTCCAGGTTGGCGTGGCCCTGCCCAAATTCATCAATATTCCGTTTGCTCGGGTCGGGTCCGCCGGCTTGATCCTTCGCAAATCCGGAAATGGTGACATTCCTCTGCAAATGACGGGCCCGGACCGGGCTTTCTATCTGCCGCTTTGGCCTCATGCGCGTCCCTGGCGATTGGCCCATGCCGAGCCCATGCTGCGCGGTTTGCCCAAGGCTGAGGCCTGCGCCGACATTCTTGCCAAGGCGCTGGCCGCCAAAGCCGGGCAAGCGGCACCTGCGATCAAGGTCGAACAGCCAAAGCCTGTTCGCGGCAATAGGCCGGCCGAGCAGGCCGCTGCCGCAAATGGCTGACTGATGTGAAAGGTGAAGTGTGACCCCATGAGCCCGCAAGAAATCATCCACCGACGCGCCATGGTCGCGATTGGGGTTTTTGTCGCCTTTGTACTGGTGGTGACCACCATCGCTCAGCTGACCGGGATCGGCATTCGCTATGAACCCCAGGCGGACCCGGTGGTAATGGTCGAGCTCAGCTTTGAGGACGGGCCTGACGGATTGGTCACTGTACTGAATGCCGAAACCCACGAAACGCTCGCCGAATACGGCATGGATGAGGGTGTGTTCGTGCGCTCCGTGATGCGCGGGGTTGCCCGCCAACGCCGGCTACGTGGGATTGAAAGCCGCGGGCCCGTCAGGCTCGCTGAATATCCAGATGGCAGACTATGGCTCACCGATCCGGCCAGCGAAGTTGAGATTTTCCTCGGGGCCTTTGGTCCGGACCAGACTGCCGCTTGGGCCTCGCTGCTCTACGGCGAACCCGCGGCCCCCACCGAGCTAGCAGGAGCGCCCCAATGAGTGCCCTTCGAAAATTCGATGTCCCATGCACGATCGAGGTCGAGCACACCAATGAACATCTGCACGCCCACGTCGCATTGGATGGCGATGTACCGATCTTCCCTGGCGACCGGGTGCGCGTGCATGGCGAGCCCATCCAGGTCGGGTTTGGTGAAGCCGCGACTTACAATCGCACGGCCACGGTGATGCGCGCCAATTGGCTGTCGCGCCAGTGGACTCGTTTTCTGGCCAGCCTGGAAATCACCGAACTCTACGAAGTCAGCTTTTCAGCTGGGAGGAAGCTATGAATATCGCTGTCACAGAGGCTGAAATGGCCAAGGCGCGCCGCGCCGAACCAAATGACACCACCCGCATGGCGCAAGAGACGACCATGCTCAGCCCTCGCTTCTACACCACCGACTTCGCAGAGATTGAGGCTCTGGATGTCGAGCCAGTACGGGCTGAATGGGACAAGCTGCTCGCGGAGATGGAAGCCGATCCCAACAAGGGTCACTTCCGCCGGACCGAAGCGTTTGAAAACGCGCTGATGAGCCTGCCGGAAGATTTGCGCAAAGAGTTCGTGGATTTCCTGGTCAGCTCTCTGACCGCAGAGTTTTCCGGCTGTGTGCTCTATGGCGAGATCGTCAAGAACATCAAAAATCCGGATGTCAAAAAGCTATTCAAATTCATGGCGCGCGACGAGAGCCGCCACGCCGGCTTCATCAATACCTGCCTGAAGGATTATGGCATCGGGGTCGATCTGGGCTTTCTGACCAAGACCAAGAAATACACCTTCTTCAAGCCCAAATTCATCTTCTACGCGACCTATCTGTCCGAAAAGATCGGCTATGCCCGCTACATCACGATCTTCCGGCACCTGGAACGCAATCCGGAGAACAAATTCCACCCAATTTTCAATTGGTTTGAGGAGTGGTGTAACGACGAGTTCCGCCACGGCGAAGCCTTTGCCCTGATCATGCGGGCCAACCCACATCTGCTTAAAGGTCACAACAAACTCTGGATCAAATTCTTCCTGCTGGCCGTGTTTGCGACCATGTATGTGCGCGACCATGCACGCCCTGCCTTCCACAAGGCGCTGGGAGTCGATCCAACCGAGTATGATTATGAGGTCTTCCGGATTACCACGGAAATTTCCAAGCAGGTCTTCCCCCTGACCCTGGATATCGAAAACCCCAAATTCCACGCTGGGCTGGAGCGCATGCGCACCATCATGGATCGCATGTGGGAGGCGCGTGAGCGCGGCGGCCTTGGCGGGGCGCTGACCCGGGCCGTCTGCGGTGTGCAGGCTGCGGTTTGCTTTGCGGGGCTCTACTTCCTGCCCTCGGTCCAGAACGAAGCGCCCACTGACGTGCGCCTGGCTCCAACCTGGTAGGCGCGGATGTCCCTGGTTGGTCCTATCCTCGCAACCCTGGTCCTCTGGTGGCTATCCACCGGGGTGATCCTGGTGTTGGGCCGACAGGGCAAGGTCGCGCGCGTGGTCGCGATGAGTGTGGCGAGTGTATTCGCCTTAGCCGGGCTTGCAGGCGTGTGGCTGACCCGCGACTTGGCCACGCCTGTGGGGGCCTATATTGCCGCGCTATCGGCGCTGATGCTGTGGGCCTGGCATGAGATGAGCTTCCTGTTTGGCTATATCACTGGACCGAATAAGGCCCCCTGCCCGTCACAGCTGACCGGCTGGAAGCGTTTCAAGGCCGCCACGGCAACCTTGATCCATCACGAAGTCGCCCTGGCTGCGACCGTGGGCCTCCTGGCGGTTATGGCCATCGGGGCCAGCAATCCGGTGGGCCTGCAACTGTTTGCACTGCTGTTCGCGCTGCGCCTATCGAGCAAGTTCAACCTGTTTGTCGGCGCGCCACACTTCACCGATCAGTTCCTGCCTGAACGGCTGGCTTATCTGCCGACCTATTTCTCCGCGCGCCGTCCAGGCGTCTTCTTTGCCGCCACGACGGGCAGCTGCGCGATCGCCTCGGCGGTCTTTTTCTGGATTGCAGGCACCACAGACATCGCGTTTGAAACCGCTGGATTCGCCCTTTTGGGGACACTGGCGGCGCTGGGCGCACTGGAACACATCTTTTTCGCTTCACCGCTGCCTGACGCAGCGCTGTGGCGTTGGCTTTTACCGGCGCGGGACACCCGCCGCGCACCAGAACTATAAGAAGGGGGGACGCCCATGGATTTCGAGGCGTTTTTTGAAGATCGTCTGGCCAACCTGAAAGAGGAAGGCAATTACCGCGTCTTCACCGACATCGAACGTCATAAGGGCAGCTTTCCGGCCGCCACCCGCCACCATGACGGTGACACCCATGACGTGACCGTGTGGTGCTCTAATGACTATCTGGGTATGGGCCAGCACGCTGTGGTTCTCAAAGCCATGCATGAGGCGCTTGATCGCTGCGGGGCCGGCGCGGGCGGAACCCGCAATATCTCCGGCACAAATCATTATCACGTGTTGCTGGAACGCGAACTCGCAGATCTTCATGACAAGGAATCTGCGCTGCTTTTCACCTCTGGCTATGTGTCCAACTGGGCAGCGCTGTCGACCCTGGCGGCGAAGATTCCAGGCTGCATCGTTTTGTCCGATGCACTCAATCACGCCTCGATGATCGAGGGCATCCGCCATTCCAAAGCCGAAAAGCACATCTGGGCGCATAATGACCCTGAAGATCTCGATCGTCGGCTGTCGGCGATGGACCCTGACCGGCCCAAGCTGATCGCGTTTGAATCGGTCTACTCCATGGATGGCGACATCGCGCCGATCGCGGAGATTTGCGATGTCGCGGATAAGCACGGGGCCATGACTTATCTCGATGAAGTTCACGCCGTGGGTCTTTATGGCCCGCGCGGCGGCGGGATTGCTGAACGCGACGGCCTGATGGACCGCCTCACGGTGATTGAGGGCACGCTGGGCAAGGCCTATGGCGTGCTGGGCGGCTATATCGCAGCGTCCACCGCGCTGTGCGACTTCATTCGCTCCTTTGCATCGGGATTCATTTTCACCACTGCGCTGCCGCCCGCCGTGGCAGCCGGAGCCTGCGCTGCGGTGAAGCACCTGAAGTCGTCCGAACTGGAGCGCAGCCGCCAGCAACGCAATGTGCGAGTGGTGCGCCAAAGGCTCGCAGACATCGGCATCCCGACCTTGGACAATCCCAGCCATATTGTGCCCGTCATGGTGGGCGATCCGGTCAAATGTAAAGAGATCAGCGATTGGTTGATGGCCAATCACGGGATATATGTCCAGCCGATCAACTACCCGACAGTCCCCAAGGGGACCGAACGGTTGCGTATCACGCCCTCACCGGTCCATTCCGACGAGGATATTGAGCGCCTGATCGTCGCTTTGTCAGATATCTGGTCCCAATGCGCGCTACACCGCAAATACGACGTGGCCTGAGCTCGGGCCTGGATCCGACCGGGCCTGCTAAGGCAGCGTCAGACGACGCGCGCATGATTGCGGCCATTGATGCCGATGGCAGCCGCTATCCGATCGACAAGCTGGAAGCCCATCGCCAGGGCATCCTGCATGACGCGATCTCAGTCTTCGTCTTCGATGGCGAAGCCATGCTGCTGCAGCAACGCGCGGCCGCGAAATATCACTGTCCGGGCCTGTGGGCGAATGCCTGCTGCACCCATCCCGACTGGGGTGAGGATGCCCCCGCCAGCGCCCGCCGGCGGCTCAATGAAGAGCTTGGCATCGACCTGGCGCTGACAGAAGTCGGCGTGACGACCTATAAGGCCGATGTCGGCCGCGGACTGATCGAGCATGAACGCGTGCGCCTGTTCCGCGCTGAGGCCGACCGATCGAGGCTGGACTTTAATCTGCACCCCGATGAGGTTGACGCGATCCGCTGGGCCACGCCGGACGCGCTGTTCAAAGAGATCGAAGCGCATCCCGAGCGCTTCACCCCCTGGCTGAAGATTTATCTGGACCGCTGGGCGACACTGGGTGTTGGGGCGTAGCGGATTCTAACCCTGGCTTCAGTGCCTATTCCAAAACATTTTCTCTTTCCCGACATAGGTCGGGATCCAGAGATTATTGAGCGTCGAGGTCAGCGGCTCTGGGGCCCGGCCTGCGCCGGGGAAGAGCAGGTTAGGGAGAAGGATCAGTTTTCGCTGCCCTCTCCCGGCCAACACCGGACGTGTTCCGAGAGCCAAGCCCCCAATCACGCAAAAGGGCGCGCCTGCCATCGCTGGCAGACGCGCCCCTTTTCACCGGGGTTGGATCGTTGGCCGTCGCCTTAGAGCGGCGGCGCGATCCCGTTTTCTGCGGCCCACAGGAACCAGTTATTCACCAGCGTTCCTGTGATCAGAATGCCGATACCGCCCGTCAGGGTGGTTAGCACAGCGAACCACCAGGCCCAGCGGTGGATGCTTTCCATGGTAGCGTTAAAGCCCATGGTCCAGCGCCAGAACAGGCCCGCGCGCTCGGTGGCCGTTCCGCGGTCGATGGTCTGCTCGATCTCGCGATCGCCGCCAAACCGGCCGACGGCCAGAATGGTCGCGCCGTGCATGGCAAACAGCAGAGCTGACCCATACAGGAAGAAAATCGACCACATATGGAAGGGGTTGTAGAATAAATTCCCGTAGATCAACGAGAAATTATTGGTCCATTCCAGGTGCGAGAAAATCCCGTATGGCACCGCTTCGGCCCAACTGCCCATCAGCATCGGGCGAATGAAGCCCAGCACCAGGAACAGCCAGATGGCTGAGGCAAAGGCCCAGGCCACATGGGTTCCCATGCCCAGCTGGATCGCGCGGCGATAACTGCGCACCCACCACAGAAGGATGGATACCGTCAGAAAGAAGCCGGTCATGATATACCAGCCGCCTTCATTGAGCGGCACAAAGGGCGAGAAGCCATATTCTGGGCCTGGCGGGTCCAGGGTCAGCCAGAAGAACTCCCGCATAAAGGCGATCGGGCTCCAATCCACCTGGGCGGCGAAATTCATCCCGATGATGAACAAAGCCAGGAAGCCGAACAGCAGGGAGAGCAGCCCCAGCCCCCCTAGATAAATCGGACCAAGCTGCGCATTGCCGATCTTGCCCGCCCAATAGCTGAAGCTCGTCAGCTCGTAGCGTGGCTCGGATCCTTCAACGGGCACGCCCATTTCAGCGGGACCGCGAACTTGGACCTGAGTGAAGATGTTTTGATAGCTAGCCATTTAAAATCTCCAATCCTCAGCTCCAGATCGGCAGCACACGCCACCAATCCCACCAAGCCACCCAGGAACGGACCCAAGGGCCGGCAATAATCACGCTCGCAGCACTCCAGAATCCGGCCGACAGCGCCAGGAACAGGCCTAGGCGGTGAATACCGAGCGGCCCGATGGAGTAGCCGATGAAGTCACGGAAGAAGGTGTCTTCGTGATCGGGCGTTTTGACCGTCTTGCCTTTGCCGGGATTGGTTGCAGACAGGACAAGTGCCCCGTGCAGCCCCAAGGCCAGGCAGTTCGTGAAGAAGAAGGTCACCGCCACCATATGCAGCGGATTATAGTGCCAGTTCACAAAGGAGTAGCCCAGATTGGACACCCAATCGAGGTGACTCATGATGCCGTAAGGGAAGCCTTCGCTCCAAGACCCCAACAACACGGGTCGGAAGATGTTGAGCGTGACAAACGCCAAAATCGCGACGCTAAACGCGATCGGCACGTGATAGCCAATGCCCAGTTTTCGGCAGATCTCCACTTCCCGCAACGCCCAGGAGACAAAGGCCCCGGTCGCACAGATGGTAATGATTTGCCAAAACCCGCCTTCGCGCATCGGCGCGAGGGCTAAGCCATAGCTGCTGTCTGGCGGCTGAATATCGATAAGCCAGAAATTCCAGGTGTCGCCCAACGAGGCGGCATACAGAATAAGGCCGGTACCCAGCGCGGAGAAAAACAGGGTCGTGACGCCGAAAAAGCCAACATAGAAAGGCCCGACCCAAAAATCGAAAAGGTCCCCGCCGATCAGCGTTCCGCCGCGGACCCGATATTTGCGCTCATAACTTAATAACGCCATAGCATTATCCCCGGTGACGGTCGTCCGGGCGGAGCTGAGCGTGCATCACGCCCAGCCCCGCTGTACGGCCGGTTGGGTTAACCAGATCGCCCCTCCGCGTCCGGCTCGCGACTTCAATGAAGTCACGTCAAGCCGATCAGCTCCTCACAAGCGGACCGTTTCCACCTCTTGGCTGATAGACGCCGAAGCGCCACCACCTGCGGCACCGTCAATCCAGTTGTACCGCTCAGAGGAGAGCAGCACGAAATGGATGAAGATGGCCAAGGTGAACAGGAAGACCGCGAGCGCAATGAACGCACGACGCGGATCAAATAAAAGCCAAACTCTCCACATAGTTTCAAGTCCTTAGCTAGTGCGGACTCCTAGAAGGAGAGCCACGGTTTATACATCCACAAAGAAATGTGGGCGAGGAATGGGAGAAGTGACATCAGGATCGCACTTTTTACAAAGTAGCGATGGATCTCCTGAGCCTCTCCATGAGTGAGACCCGAAGGGGTCCCGCCATCTGAAGCCATTTTCACGACCTCCATTGCTTGCCTTTCGGCGGTTACCGCACAATACCCTCGCGGCATGGGTGCCGGCTCGAAAACGACCCGACTCTCTCCACGCTCAGGACAAGCCCCGAACGCGAAACTCTACGATCTGGTTGCGCCAAAGCGCTTATCCTGAAGCGACCAAACGTCATGCGCCCTGCCCCTCCAGAATGGTGTGTTCTGCAGCGGTGACGTGGCCAGCAGTGACCTGCCGGTCGCCACTGGCGCGCGCGCGGGCCTCGGCCGCATCGCGCAGCCGCTTGGCTGCAGAAATTCGAGTGAGAACCGGCTGGCGCTCCACCAGCGCATCCAGCGCAACGCGCGCGTCGGCCGCCCAGTTCAGCGCCTGGTCCAGACGCGCCGGTGTTGCTGGCGCGCGATCCATGTCGGTGGCCAATGGCAGAATATGGAAGAGCGCATCAAATAGCGCGTTGCAGGTTTCCTGAACGAGGTAGGTCGCGCCGGCATAGCCCATGAAGGGCGTGCCGGTATGCCGGCGGATTACCGCTCCGGGGAAGCTGGCCGGGATATAGCGCGCCCTCGCGCCGGTCTCAGCCAGATACATCCGCTCATTAAAGCTGCCAAACAGGATAAAGGGCGGAGTGTCCTTGATCGCCTCGCGGACCGCAGCATTGTCGGTCTTGGCCCCAGATTCGCGGGCAAAAGCGAAGGTACAGGGCAAGCCCATCTCCTCGGCCAGGAAATGCTTTAAGCCCCGGGCGTAAGTCTCATTGGCAACCACACCGAAATTGGCTGTGCCAAAGAAATCCTGGGTCACCGACCGCCACAGATCCCACAAGGGTTTGATCGTGGTGTGGCGCTCCTTCTCGATGAAGGGCTCCGGGTCAATGTCCAGAAGCTCGCCCAGCTTGCGCAGGAATTTCGTGGTCGAGTGCAGACCGATGGGCGCTTGCAGATAGGGCATGTCGAGCTCTTCACAGAGCAGCCGTCCAAACTCGCGATACATGCAGATATTCACATCCGCATCGACCAAGCGCGGTACATTCGCCAAATGGCTGCCCAGCGGCATGACCATGTTGACCTCAGCGCCGATGCCTTCAACCAAGCGGCGGATTTCAGCCAGGTCGGACGGCATGTTAAACATGCCATAGGACGGCCCGATGATATTCACCCGCGGTTTGTCGCCTTCTTTGCGAGGCCGGGCCTTGGGCCGCTTGCCATGCTTCGCGCCATACTCAGTCCACAGCCACAGCAAAGCCCGGTCGGCGCTCTGCCACTGATCTTCATCGATGGTGCGCGGCAGGAAGCGGTGGATATTCATGCCTTCGGGTGTCACGCCGCCGCCGATCATCTCAGCGATCGAACCGGTCACAACGACCGCCGGCAGATCCTGTTCCAGCACCGCATGGGCGCGCTTCATCGCCCCTTCGGTCCCGTCCCGACCCAGTTCTTCTTCGGCCAGACCCGTCACCACGATGGGTAATTCATGCGGCGGCAGCGCGTCGGTATAGTGCAGCACCGAGGTCACGGGCAGATTCTCGCACCCGACGGGGCCATCGATCACGCATTGCAGGCCCTTGATCGCGGTGAAGACATAGACCGCACCCCAATAGCCCCCGGCTCTATCGTGATCGAGCACTAGCATCCCGTTGGCGCCTCAATCGCTTTTTCACGGGCCTTTTCAGCCGACATGACTTTGCGGCGCTCCTTCATGCGGAAGGTGCGGCTGTCTTCGGGGATATCTTCCCAAACGCCAGCGGCGTGGCCTTCACCCACGCCTTCAAAGAAGTCGCGCATCTCGTCGAACCGGCCTTTGGAGGCCATCGCCGCGGCGACCACATCAGCCAGCGACCCGGCTCCGGCGGGACCCATCAGCGGCCGAGCGGAAATCAGATTGGTGAAGTAGAGCGCAGGCGTGGCCGCCTCCTTGGCCTTCTGGACAACCGGTGTCGTACCGATGGCCAAATCCGGCTTGAACTCTTCAAACGCAGCGAGATCCTGCTCCAGCGAGGCCCGGAAGCGGACCTCCACGCCCCTGGCTTCGAGCCACTCTAGGTCCGCCGCCGACCAGGGCGTCTTGGGACAGGCCGTGCCGACATAGCGGACATCTGCGCCGCTCTCCATCAGGAGGCGCGCCACGATCAATTCAGACCCTTCATAACCCGACAAGGTGATCCGGCCATCAATCCGCTTGGCGCTCAGCGCGCCCTGGATCGCCGGCAGAATGCCCTGCTTGGCGGCGTCGATCTTGTCGTTTGCGACATTGGCCGCCCGGCCAATCGCATCGAGCCAGGCCGCTGTGCCATCCAGCCCAACCGGCGCAGAGCCGACAACGGTCCGGCCTGCAGCCTCAAATTCGCGGATTGAAGCGGTATAAAAGGGGTGGATGGCCGCGACGACCGGGCTTTCCAGAGCCGCATAAAGCTCACGCCATTCCCGCGTCGGAACCACCGGACCCGCACTGAGGCCAAGCGGCTCCAGCAGGCGGCCAATGACCATGGGATCGGCCGGGAACATTTCCCCCAGCATGGTCATGGACGGGCGATCATCGCGCGGACGATCTGGAGCCTGCACCGGACCCAACTCCGCCTCGGTGCGGGCATAGTTCAGCATCGCGCCCGCCAGCACGTCCTTGGCTTCAGCGTGGGTCGGCACACCGAAGCCCGGCACGTCGATGCCAATAATCCGAACACCGTTGATCTCTTTGGGCAGTAGTCGCAGTGGGACCCCAGACGCGGTTGGGACGCACAAATTGGTCACCACCACGGCGTCGTAATGCTCCGGGTCTGCAATATCGAAGACCGCCTCGCGAATGTCCTCAAACAGCTTGCCGGTGACCAGCGTTTCAGAATTAAAGGGCACATAGCCCACCGTCCGGCGTGCGCCGTAAAAATGCGACGTAAACGTCAGCCCATACACGCAACATGCGGAGCCAGACAGGATGGTCGCGGTCCGACGCATGCGCAGGCCCACACGCAGCGAGCCAAAGGCTGGGCACATGGATTGCGGCTGATCGTGCGGGCCCTTGGGGTAATCCTTCTCGAATTGTTCAAGCAGCTCAGCATTGCCCGAGGCGTCAGCCTGGGCGCGCATCTTCTCCGCACCCGCATGGCAGCCTGCGCCATCGTCGCTCACGGCCACCGGGGCGGCCTCGCTCACATCCACCACATCGCGCACGGGCGCGCTGTCCAGCTCAGTCTGGCTGGCCCCGTCATAGACATGCTCGCCGCCATGGCGGGCGCGGTCATCAAGGGGTGTGGAACGGTCAGTCATAGAGGGGCTCAAACGTCGTCGTAGATCACTTCCAGCGAGGCCTTCTCCACATAGTCTTTGCCGCACATATCGGCGGCCGTGGCAGGCTCGAGGTTGAAGCCATCGGCTTCTTCGGAATCGAACAGGTTCAGAAGACCGTCCTGATCGAGGGGGGAGGGCTGAACCGGCGGGGCTTCGGCCACATTCAGACCCAGCTCTTCAAAGAGCGGGGCCCAGGGCGATTCCGGTGTACCAATGATCTCGTAGTTCGCGCTTTTGCGGCGAATGTCGTCGTCAGCCGGGATCGCCGCGAGGACCGGAATGCCGACCTTCTCAGCGAAGGCGTGCGCTTCACCGGTGCCGTCATCTTTATTGATGACCATGCCGGCCACACCAACATTGCCGCCCAGGGTTCGGAAATACTCCACCGCCGAGCAGACATTGTTGGCCACGTAAAGCGATTGCAGGTCGTTGGACCCGACAACGATCACCTTTTGGCACATGTCCCGGGCAATCGGCAGGCCGAAGCCGCCGCAGACCACATCACCCAGAAAGTCCAAGAGGACATAGTCAAAGTCCCAGTCATGGAAGCCGAGATTTTCCAGCAGCTCGAAGCCGTGGATGATTCCCCGGCCTCCACAGCCGCGACCGACTTCAGGCCCGCCCAACTCCATGGCGAATACGCCATCGCGTTTGAAGCAGACATCGCCAATCTCGACGGATTCGCCGGCGAGCTTCTTCTTGGTCGAGGTTTCGATAATGGTCGGGCAAGCTTTGCCGCCAAACAGCAGAGAAGTGGTGTCGCTCTTCGGGTCGCAGCCAATCAGGAGCACCTTCTTGCCCTGCTGGGCCATCATGTAGCTGAGATTGGACAGGGTGAAGGACTTGCCGATACCCCCCTTGCCATAAATGGCAATGACCTGGGTTTCCTTCTTCACTTCACCGGTGTGGACCGGATCGGGTTCTTGAGCCGCTTCACGGCGCAGGGCGTCACCCTGCTTACCCCGGAAATCGCCGTCCATCATGAGGCACTCCAGTCCAGAACCATTTTCAAACATCCGCTTTGTGAAAAAGCGGTCTCATAGGCCGCGCCAGCCGCTTCTGGCTCGGCGTGGTGGGTAATCAGGCCCTCCAGCGACAGCGCTTCGCGCGCGACCAACTGGCTGACGGCTGACAAATCACCGGGGGTGAACTCCGCCGCAATGCGCAGGCGCGCCTCTTTGATGAAGGCCGGTGCGAACGCGAAACTGAGACGATCGGAGTAGAAGCCTGCGAGCACGATCTCGCCGCCCTTGGCAAGGCGACCGACCAGGCTGTCCAGAAGCGAGCTGTCGCCGCTGACATCATAAATGGAGGCGTAGTCGCGGTGCGGGTCGTCGTCCGGGCGCAGGACCGTATAGCCGTCAGCCCCCTCCATACGATCCGCATTAATCTCCCACACGGTGGGAGCGGGACCACCTCGCGCAACTGCGATCCGCGCCAGCAAGCGCCCCAGCGCACCGTGGCCGATAATGAGATCCGGCCCCTTGGCTCCCTCTGCGGTGATGGCGTGATATGCCGTCGCGGCCAGCGCCAGCAACACACCCTGCTCACCGAGAGTCTCATCGACCGGCGTGACGCGCGCACCAGGCACCGTCACACGGGACGCAGAACCGCCGAACAGGCCGCGAATTTCGCCATAGCATTGCGCGCCTGGCACAAAGACCCAGTCGCCTACAGAGCGTCCGGACTCTGGGCCGGCCTCAACCACACGGCCGACCGATTCATAACCTGGAACAAGAGGATAACCCATGCCTGGGAAGGATGGCATTGAACCCGACCAAAGCAGGCGCTCGGTACCCGTACTGATCCCGCTCCACGCGATCTCAACCAGGACATCCCCAGACCCTGGCGCGTCAATGGCCAGGCGCTGAAGCGCAATATGCTTTGGCTGGTCCAGTATGACGGCTAGTGCGTCCAATGCAGCCTCCCCAAGGCCTTCTTTGCGAAAGCCCATTCTAAGAGTGTCAGTTTACATTGACACCTTTGATAGTCAATTATGATTTACGCCGCAGCGGGCAAGGCTGTGATCACGTCTGTGATCAACGGAATGCGCGAACGATGCGTCCGCACCCGGTCAAATCCGGCCTCGGCCAGCATCTCAGTCAGGCGCTGCGCATTGCGGGCGCGCCCACCCCCCATCGCCAGCAAATAGAAGCCGAAATAGGCGTCTCCCATGGGAGCAGCGCCTTTGGCTTCAGCCATGGGTTCGGCCAGAAGCAAGGTGCCGCCGGGCGCAATCGCCGCCCGACAGGCCTTAAGGATCGCCATGGCATGCTCGTCGGTGTGGTCATGAATGATCCGCACCAGCGAAATGAGGTCCGAGCCTTGGGGCAAGGGATCGGCGAGGAAGCTTCCACCGTAAACATCAACGCACGCGCCCAATCCCTTAGCCGCGAGCTGGACCTTGGCGCGTTCGGCCACTGGAGGAAGATCAAAAAGCGAGAGCTGAAGGCCCGGCATATGATGGGCGACTTCGGAAACGAAAGCCCCTTCGCCGCCACCGACATCGAGAAGCCGGGTGAATTTCGACAGGTCCACCGCGGCGAAAATCTCCTCTGCCACCATGGGCAGGGTGTCCGCCATCAGCTTGGAGTAGGCATCGGGGCGACCGGCTTCGCCTTCCGCTTCGCCATAGCCCCAGAATTCGGCCAGTCTTCCGTTCTTTTCCCCGCGCAGAAGCGCCAGAGGATCGGCCAGATCTTCATAGAAGAGCTGATGATGCTGGATCATGGCGGCGAGCCCTGGCTCGTCCACCAACGCGGCCCCCAGAGGCCCCAGCGCGTAC
This sequence comes from Oceanicaulis sp., assembly GCA_028280165.1. GTDB lineage: Bacteria > Pseudomonadota > Alphaproteobacteria > Caulobacterales > Maricaulaceae > Oceanicaulis. Next base: position 17,463 of record JANQMI010000024.1, read on the forward strand.
CAGTCCCTGCCCCGCTGCTCCAGAAGATCAATGGACGCCGCGGCCCGTGCCAGGCGCGTCGCGCCATCCAGAGGCAAATCCCCCTGGGAGGCAATCGCGCTTAAGGGTTGTGGCCCAGCTTTGAGGAAGTTGAACAGATCGATTTGCGTGCAGGCGAGCACGGTCTGGGAATAGACAAAGCCGGCAAACAGATCGAACAGAGCCCGGGCGTTATCGCGGGCCTTCGCACGGGTTGGCGCAAAGGCCTTTGCCGAGCGTCGAAAGCTCGGGTCTGAGACCAACCGGTTTCTGAAATCGCCAAACGCGTCCGGCCACCCCATCACGCCGGCCTTACTCTGCGGCTATGACGAGATGCTTGGGGACCAAGCGGTTGGCCTGCGCCGTGACCAATTCCTTCAGCCGGTCTGACCCAAAGACTTCGGGAATGGAATCGACGGCTTCATCGACAAGAGTTTTCAAACGCGCGATCGCGCCTTCGGTGCCGAGCTCCATTACACAATTGGGCCGGCCCAGGACTTCGTCTTTGCCGAGTCCCTTTCCACCGTCTTCGCCCATGCCTGCCGCGTCGAGAAGGTCATCGGCCACCTGATAGGCTTCTCCGATCTTTTCCCCAAGCTTGCGCCAGCGGCGGGGGTCTTCCCCGGCGACAATCGCTCCGGCCATTGTGGCTCCGACAAAGAGCGCACCGGTTTTTGAGCGATGATATTGCTGCACCGGCACGCTGGGTTCGCTTTCCCAGGCCTGGCCTGCGGCGATACCCGTTGGAGCGCCCACCGCGCGGGCAACCAGGGAGGTCAGGGCTGGCATTCGATCTGGTGTCGCCACCCCCGCCCGCGCGATGGATTCAAAGGCGAGCACGATCAGCGCATCGCCGGTTAGGATCGCCAAGGGCTCGCCAAACACCGAATGGACCGAGGGCTTGCCCCGGCGCTGGCTGGCATCGTCAAAGGCGGGTAGGTCGTCATGGACAAGCGAGGCGCAGTGGAGAAGCTCCAGCGCCGCCCCCGCTGCATCAGTCAGCCCTGGGTCGGGATCCCCACAAGCCCCCGCCACGGCCAGCAAGAGCTGAGGCCGGACCCGCGCGCCGCCGGGAAAGACGGCATAAGCCAGGGCTTCAGAAAAGCGCGGCGGGCACCCCTTGCCCCCGGCGCGGTCGATGGCGGCATGAAGCTCGGCTTCAATACGGGCATCAGCGTCCATGGCCGACTCCTCGTCGCTTGCAGGCGTCTAGATAAACTGTCACCTTAAGTGTCATGAAGACTGGACACTTGAGGCTGACCTGTCAATGACACTCACGTCGAATCTCGATGGCGTCGTGATCATTGGCGCAGGCATGGGCGGACTTGGTGCGGCCATCGACCTGGCTGGCAAAGGTGTGCCTGTCACCCTTGTGGAAAAGGCGTCTACGCCTGGCGGCAAGATGCGAACACTTGAGGTCGCAGGCCAAGCCATCGACGCCGGGCCGACAGTGATGACACTTCGCAGCGCCTTCGATGACCTGTTCGAAAGCGCAGGTGCGCGGTTCGAAGACCATGTGGGTTTGATCACCTCTGAGCGGCTTGCACGCCATGCCTGGGACGATAGCGACACCTTCGACCTTTACGCCGATCCCGATCAGTCCGTGGAGGAAGTGCATCGCTTCTTCGGCAGCCAGCAAGCCACATTATTCCGCAAATTCCTGAAGGACGGAGCTAAGCTCTACGACGCGCTAACCGCGAACTTCCTCCTCCAGGAGCAGACCAATCCGGTGGGTTTGACGACCCGCATGCTGATGAATAATCCCGCTGGAGCCCTCACGCTTCGGCCCTTCTCCACCTTGTGGAGTGCGCTTGGAGATTACTTCCCCGACACGCGCCTGCGTCAGCTGTTCGGGCGCTACGCCACCTATTGCGGCGCGTCGCCTTGGAATGCGCCGGCCACGCTGATGATGATTGCCGAGCTGGAGCAGCGCGGTGTCTGGTATGTCAAAGGCGGGATGAGCAAGCTCGCCCACGGCATGGCCAGCTTCGCCGAGACGCTGGGAGCCGACATACGCTATGACAGCCCGGTCGAAGAAATCCTGATTGAAGGCGGCCGTGCCCGCGGCGTCAGGCTGCAGTCTGGGGACATCATCCGCGCCCGAGCGGTCTTGTCCAATGGCGATCCCGATGCCCTTCGTACCGGCCTCTTGGGCGAAGACGCGCGCAAGGCTCTGCCTGAGGTTAAAATGGACCGGAGCCTGTCGGCTCTGGTCTGGACCGCCACCGGGACGCCGTCGGGCTTTGAGCCAGATCGGCATAATGTGATCTTCTCGCCCAACTATGAAGCTGAGTTCGACTGTCTGTTTGGCGAGCAGCGCATTCCCGACGACCCCACCATTTATATCTGCGCGCAGGACCGTGGCGCGGGTGCTGAGCAAAACGGCCCAGAGCGCTTTTTAATTCTGATCAATGCACCGGCTGACGGGGACACCCACATTTATTCAGCCGAGGAGACAGACCCATGGCTCGATCTGACGCTTTCACGGATGCGAGCCTCAGGGCTCGCCCTCGACATCGAGGCGGTGACCACCACCGGCCCCGACGGCTTTGCAAAACTTTGCCCCGGGTCCGGCGGGGCCATATACGGCCGCGCCCTGCACGGATGGCAATCGGCGTTTCAAAGGCCGGGCGCGCGCAGCAAAATCCCGGGATTGTATCTGGCCGGCGGCGGAACCCATCCGGGGCCAGGGGTTCCAACCTCGATGCTGTCGGGACGCACGGCGGCACGCTCGATCTTGGCCGATTTGGATTCAATGCCCCGATACCGCCCGGCGGGTATCGATGGCTCTACGCCGACGCCTTCAGCGACGACGGACGCTTCGGCCTGATCCTGATCGCGCTGATCGGTAGTGTGTTCTCACCCTATTACGCCTGGTCTGGTCGAGGACGACCAGAAAACCACTGCGCACTCAATGTTGGACTTTATGGCGGCGGCAAAACCCGCTGGGCGATGACCGAGCGCACCTCCAAAGCGATCGACCGGGGTGAGGATCACTTTGTCTTCGGACCCAGCAGCGTGCGCTTCGAAGACGGCAAGCTGATTTTTGATATTCGGGAGACGGCTGCCCCCATCCCCTACCCGGTTCGCGGACAGATCATCATCCATCCACAGGTCCAGCAAGGTGAGCAATTCACCCTCGATCCCAATGCCCGCCATGCTTGGCGACCGGTCTGGCCCAAGGCGCGGGTGGAAGCCAAATTCGATAAGCCGGGTCTTGATTGGACCGGCGATGGCTATGTGGACATGAATGCTGGGCTGGAGCCACTCGAAGCCGGCTTCGAGTCCTGGAGCTGGGCCCGCACAGCGATGCCGGACGGCGCGGCGATCCTTTACGACTGCCAGCCTTCCGGCGGCGGGGAGTATGGGCTGGCTCTTCGCATCAACCAGGACGGATCGGTCGAGCACTTTAAGGCCCCGCCGGAAATCGCTCTGCCTCGTGTGATGTGGGGGGTGGCCAGGCCTTCGCGATCGGATGGCTCTGGCCGTGTGGTCAAAACGCTGGAGGATACGCCTTTCTATACCCGCTCAATGATCGAGACCGAGCTACTCGGAGAGACACGCATTTCCATGCATGAGAGCCTGGACCTGAAGCGCTTTAGCTCCACCTGGGTACGGTGCCTCCTACCCTTCCGAATGCCCCGCGCTTTCTGACTCTTTCTTCGCTTGCGCCCGTTTGATGTCGCGATCGACATCCCACCACTGCCAGCCCAGAAACGCGAAAAGCGCTCCGAAGACCAGAAGGCCTTTGAAAATATAATAGGTCTCAATACTCATCCCGGACCTCGTTGTGCGGGCAGGTTTGCGGCCCTCCCCGCTTCTGCGAATCTAGCCTTTTAATGTAGGGCGGAACTCCCGCTTCGGCGAGGAAAGCCCAGGCGAACGCAGGCTCTAGCCACCTTCAGAATTGGCACCGCGCTCAGCATCCCTCTTCCTTCTATCGTGATCGATTTCTTTGAGCTGCCAAAGGCCCGCCAGGAAAATAAAGCCGAAAAACAGCCCGAATTCGATGAGCGTGAAGACCGTCGCGTTCATACTTCAACGCCCAGCCGTCGACCGACAATGGCCAAGTTTAGGGCGGCGGCGAACGTCACCCAAACCAAATAGGGCAGCAGCAACGCAGCCGACAGCAGATCAACCGTGGCAAACACGAAGATCGTCGCCGCAACCGACAGCCACAATGCCACCACTTCCACAAAGCCTAGCATTGGGCTGCGCAGTCCAAAAAAGATCGCTGACCACAGAGCGTTGAGTGCCAGCTGAATGCCCCAGATATAGATGTGGATGTCGAGCCCAGCGAAATCCCAAATGCGCCAAGCGGCAACGGCCATCATGATATAAAGAATCAACCAAGCGACCGGGAATAACCAATCCGGCGGGGTCCAAGCCGGTTTTTCCAGCTTTTCATACCAGGTCCCCGGACGAAAAATCGCCCCGGTAAGCGAGGCGAGAAAAACCAGGGCCAGGAAAGGCGCGATCGTCCAGAGCGGTGCATCCATCAGTCGGCTTTGTCCGGCGCTTTCTTGTTGCGGTCCATGCGGCGAAGGGTGGTAATTCCCCATATAGCGACGCCAATAGCGAAGGCGATCTCCAGCGCGAAAAAGACGTAATGGGTCATTGCTCTGCTCCCGGACGTCAGGCCCGTTTAGTAGTCGGCTGAACACCAGAACGTCGGCGTTCGCTCACATCATAGAAAATCGTCCACGCCCGATCCCAATCCTCGTCCACACGCCACCAGGACGGTGGCGTATCTGGCGCGGCGGCCGGCGGCGTTGCATCCACCAAGAAGCGGGTTTCTGGCAACGGGTCGAGCTCAGATTCGCGGGGGCCGAAAGCCGCATCCAGCATGGCCGCGACCGCCAGCTGCAACTTGCGGCCGGTAGACGTCACCATGCGTTGATTGACGGTGTCATAGCCGGACTTCTGCGCCACGACGCCAATCTCGCGATAGATGCGTGAGGCAGCGTGGATCGCTGGACGGCAGCGCTTGGGCAGTAGCGCCACCCCTGGTCTGGCGCGCGTATAGAGCCGGTCGGCTTCGGCCAGCAGGCGGCGGACGAATTCGGCAATCTGCGCGTCGAAATAGGGTTTGGCGAGCCATTGATCGGGGTCAATCCGCGCTTCGGCAAACCAGGCTCGCGGCAGATATAGCCGGCCCGCGCGCGCGTCCTCTCCCACATCACGCGCAATATTGGTCAACTGCATGGCGACGCCTAGATCGCACGCCCTGGCCAAGGCTTCGGTGCTGCGCACCCCCATCACCAAGGCCATCATCGCACCCACAGAGCTGGCCACCCGCGCCCCATAGGCGCGCACCTCGGACAGTGTCTCATAGCGCCGATGTGCGGCGTCCCACGCAAAGCCTTCAATGAGAGCGGCCGGAAGCGCTTTGGGAATATCGCAATCGCGAGCCACGTCGGCAAAGGCCCGATCGACTGGATCGGAGCCGGGTTGGCCGTCATAAATGGCATCAAGGCGGGCGTTCAGCTGCGTGCAAGCCGCGAGCGGGTCATCACCTTCATCCACTTCGTCATCGGCGAGACGGCAGAATCCATACAGCGCGTAGGCCCGGTCGCGCACATCGCTCGGCAACAGTAACGAAGCGGCATAGAAGCTCTTCGATCCCCCGCGAATTGACGCGCGGCAGGCAATAATATCGTCGATGCTGGCGAAACGCTCAGCCATCCGTCCTCACAATGCTTGCGTCCGGGACAATCGCGTCGAGAACCCGCGCTGAAGACAGAACGCCAGGCACACCGGCACCGGGATGCGTGCCTGCACCAACCAGATACAACCCTTCAACTTCTTCGCTTTTATTGTGAGCCCGGAACCAGGCGGACTGAGTCAGGATGGGCTCCAGGCCAAAGGCGGCCCCGTGGGTGGAATTTAGCCGATCGCGGAAGTCGATCGGCGTCAGAACCCGGGACGTGCTGACCGCATCCTTCAACCCAGGCAGAACCGTTTCCTGCAACCGTTTTTCCACCGCCTGACGGTAAGGCTCGGCCATCGTTTCCCAGTCGGTATCGCCTTGCAGATTCGGCACAGGGGACAGCACATAGAAGGCTTCACACCCCTCCGGGGCCATGGACGGATCTGTGGCCGTCGGACGGTGTAGATACAGGCTGAAATCGTCCGCCAGCTTTTTCTTGTTGAAGATATCGTTCAGCAGGCCGCGATAGCGAGGACCGAGGATGATGGTGTGGTGGTCGACCTCCGGATAGAGTCTGTCGGTCCCAAAATACCACAGAAAGAGGCTCATTGACTGGCGTGCGGAGTCCACTTTGCGGTCGGTCCAGCGCTTCCGCTTGGTCTCTGACAGAAGATATTTATAGGTGTGACCGACCTCGGCATTCGACACAACAATGTCAGCTTTAACCTGGCGGCCATCGCCCAGGCGGACACCGGTGGCGCGGCCGCCAGCGGTGGTGATCTGGGCGACTTCAGAGTCGCACAAAACCTGCCCGCCCTGACCTTCGATGAGGTCGACCAGGCCATCCACCAGTTTACCTGTGCCCCCCATCACAAAATGAACGCCCCATTCGCGCTCCAGATAGGAGATCAGGCAGTAGAACGAGCTCGCCGCGAACGGATTGCCGCCCACCAGCAACGGGTGGAAGTTCAGCGCCACCTGCAGCTTGGGGTTCTTCACATATTGGGAGACCAGCGAGTGGACCGAGCGGTAGGATTCGAGCCTGATAAGGTCAGGCGTCACCTTCGCCATGGATTTCAGAGTGTGGAAGGGGACATGGGCCAGCTGTTGAAAGCCCACTTCGAAAATGTCCTGGCTCTTCTTTAGGAAGCGCTCATAGCCTTCTGAATCCTCCGGTGCGATGCGCTTGACCGCTTCGCGCATCACATCGGCATCGCGATAGCAATGAACCACATCCCCATCATCGAAGCGAATGCCATAGAAGGGATTCATCTCCTTCAGCTCGATATCGTCTTCCAGCTTGCGCCCGCACATCTCCCACAGCTCCTCCAGGAGGAAGGGTACGGTGATGATTGTCGGCCCGGCGTCGAAGACATAGCCATCGTCTTTAAACACATAGGCGCGGCCGCCCGGCGCATCGAGCTTTTCCAAAACCGTGACGCGGTAGCCACGCGCACCCAGCCGGACCGCTGAAGCCAAGCCGCCAAATCCCGAGCCGATGACCACGGCATGCGGCCGGGTATCGTCTGGGCGTTGATCCTCATCTGTTCGCTTGAGCATGGCAGAGCTCCTTCAGGGCACCGCCGCAAGGCGCGGTGCAGTATCATTGGCGGCATCAATCAGACCGGACTGGCCGGTCGCCTTACGAATAATCTGGGCGATGGAGCCGGGCGCTTCTTCATGGGCGAGATGACCCAATCCGGCCAGGGTAATAAGTTCGCTGCGCGGCGCGATGCGCGCTGGAGCCTTCTGTTCGCGCGGCGGCGTCGCGCGATCTTTGTCGCCCACCACTAAGGTAAGTTTCGGCTCAAGCTGGGCCATGTCCCGCAGGAGCGGGCGCAGATTCCAATGGGCCATCATACGCAGCGCGCCTTCGACATGCTCCGGTCGCCGTAAAAGCTGGGCATAATAGCCAATGCCGGCATCACCCAGGCGTGACCCGGTCTTGGCGATGAGGCGCTCCACTCGGACCACGCTGGCTGCGGATGCAAACAAGCGCGGTGCGATGGGATTGATGAAAATCAACTTCGCCAGACGCGTCGCCAAACCATCCGCTGCTCCGCCGTAAGGCTTCAAAGCCGCGCCAAGTCCGATGATTTCGCGAGGCTGGATAAACCCGTCCAGGGCCATGCGGACCGCAATCGCGGCTCCGGCAGAGTGTCCAACAACGAGACCGGGCGAGATGTTCAATGTGCGCAGGAGTGCACCCAGCGCCTCGGCAACCCGGGGCAGAGTTGGAGCCTCCAGATCACCTGAAAACCCATGCCCGGGCAGGTCGACCAGAATGAGTTCAAACTCACCCGATAGCGTATCAGCCAGCTTTCGAAAGGAATGCGTAGAGGCGGCGGTTCCGTGGATCAGCAAGAGCGCCGGTCCGGTCCCAAAGCGCTGGACATGCCAGTCTACCCCTCCAGCAAAAACCCTCTCGCTCGCACCCTGGTGCGGCCAGTCGGCGGGGATCATACGCATGATCATGCTGCCGCCTCCCGCGCCAACTCTGCGAGCGCACCGGGATTGTGAGCCGGAAGACGGGCATAGCGGGCACCCATCTCCGACGCCATGTCGCGCGCCGCGTCTGCTCCGCGCTTGGAGACATCCACAACGATCGCTGCATGACCGGCAGCGCGCAGCTGACGCGCTGCCTGGCGGGCTTCAGCCTGGGCGAGCTCGCGTCCGGGCTCCCCGTCCCGGCTGACATTGGCCGCCCCATCGGTCAAGAAGACCAGCGTGGCGCTGCGGCCCTGTCGGCTCGCAGCATGAGCGGCCGCGTCGGCAGCCTCAATTGCGGACGCCAGAGGCGTCCCACCCCCGCCC